>CAZVRI010000053.1:694-18551 GCA_964629855.1 uncultured Thermoleophilaceae bacterium | reverse complement strand
ATCTCGCACGACCTCAGCGTCGTGCGCCAGGTGTCCGACCGCGTCGCCGTCATGCGGGCGGGAAAGCTCGTCGAGGTCGCGCCGGTCGCCGATCTCTACGCAAGTCCGGCACACCCGTATACGGCGGAGCTGCTGCGCGCCGTTCCGGTGCCGGATCCGCGCCGCCGCGCGGCCTAGAGCAGTCGCGTTCTGCCAGTAGGCAGCCGGATCGATTCGTCATCCGTCGGCCGCGGACGCGCGCGTCCTCCACCTTGCACGGGATCTTGCGCAAAAACTGGCGCATTCCCGACGTATCTGCCATGCTGCGGACGACAGTTTGCACGAACTTGCCTACCCAAGCCAGTGCAAGGACGAGGGATATCCCCACTCCAGGGAGGTACAGAGAATGCCGTCACGTCGCTAGAGCAGTAGAAATTGCAGTGTGGGGCCGCGCCTTCGTGCGCGGCCCTTTTCGTTCCCGGACCGCCTCGATCCGGCCCGGCTGACTAGGCTGGCCAGCCGGCACATGCGAGAGACCTTCGACCTTCTTCGCCACGAGCGCCGCGCCCGGATCTTCTTCGTGGCGCTCGCGCAGTCCGCGCTCGGCACGGGCGCCGGCTACATCGCGCTGCTGCTGATCGCCGAGCAGCGCTTCGAGTCTCCGTGGGCGATCAGCCTCGTCCTGATCGCGGACCTGATCCCGGCGATGCTGCTGGGGCCGCTGTTCGGCGCCGCCGCCGACCGCTGGTCGCGCAAGAACTGCGCGATCCTGGCCGACGTGGTTCGCGTCGTGGCGTTCGCGGGGATCGCGCTGGTCGACAGCTTTGCGGGGACGATCGCCTTCGCCGTCGTGGCCGGGATGGGAACCGGCCTGTTCACGCCGTCGGTGCTGGCGTCGCTGCCGAGCGTCCTCGACGACGACAAGCGGCTACCGGCCACGACCTCGCTCTACGGCGCCGTCGCCGACCTCGGCTTCACGGTCGGTCCGGCGTTCGCCGCGCTCGTCCTGCTGTTCGGCGGGCCCGAAACGCTGATCTGGGTCAACGCGGTCACCTTCGCGCTGTCGGGACTGATGCTGCTCCCGCTGCGCTTCGGAGCGGTCCCGGCGCGCGCCGACGGGAGCGCGCAGCCGTCGCTGTTCGCCGAGGCGCGCGAGGGGATGCGCGTGACGGCCGGCGCCTCCGCGATCCGCGTCGTCCTACTGGCGTCGGCCGCGGCGCTGTTCGGCGCCGGCCTGTTCAACATCGCCGAGCTGTTCTTCGCGACCGACGAGCTCGGCAAGTCCGAGGCCGCGTTCTCGGTGCTGGTGACGTTCTTCGGCGTCGGCTTCGTCTTCGGCTCGCTGGCGGGGTCGAAGGGCGGCAATGCGCCGTTCCTCAAACGGCGCTACCTGGCGAGCCTGGTGGTGCTCGGCATCGGCTTCACCGCGACGGGCCTCAGCGGCAGCTTCGTCGTCGCGCTGGCGACGTTCGCGGTCGCGGGCTTCGGCAACGGGATGATGCTCGTCTACGAGCGGCTGCTGATCCAGCACTCGTTCTCCGACAACCTCGTCGGACGGGTCTTCGGCGTCAAGGACGCGCTGACCGCATGGGCCTTCGCGATCGCGTTCGTCGCCGGTGGCGGGATCGTCACCGCGCTCGGGCCGAGCGAGACGATCCTGATCGCCGGCGGGCTCAGCTTCGCCGTCGCCGCGGTGGCGGCTGTCGCGCTGCGCAACGAGTGGCGGGACGACGAGCCCGGGACGACGGCGAGTGGAGACTCGAAGCCCGCCGCCGTCAGCGCCGCTTAGACGGCGGCGCCGGCGTGGTGGGCGACGGCGCCCTCGGCGAGCACCGCGCGGATGTCGTCGGCGCTGCTGTAGCTGGCGCCGGGCTGCCAGCGCTCGACGACCCGGACCAGCGCCTCGACGGCGCGCGGATCGAACTGCGTGCCGGAGTTCTCGGTCAGCTCGGCGACCGCGGCCTCCTGTGACATCGCCGGACGGTAGATGCGGTCGGTCGTCATCGCGTTGTAGGCGTCGCAGGTGAAGACGATCCGCGCCGCGAGCGGGATCTGCTCGCCCTTGAGGCCGTCGGGGTAGCCCTTGCCGTCCCAGCGCTCGTGGCAGGAGCGGACGATCTCGCCGACCGAGCCGAGCAGGCCGCCGACGCGGTCGAGCATGTACTGGCCCTCGATCGTGTGCTTCTTCATCACCGCGAACTCTTCGTCGGTGAGCTTGGCGGGCTTGTTGAGGATCTCCTTGGGGATAGCGATCTTGCCGACGTCGTGCAGCATCGCCGCGAACTCGAGCGTCTGGCGCTCGCGCGGGTCGACCTTCATCTCCTCGGCGACCGCGTGCGCGAGGTCGACCACCGAGCGGCTGTGGTCGGCGGTGTACTGGTCGTCGAACTCGACGACGTCGGACAGCAGCATCACGGTGCCGCGGTAGGCGCGCTGCAGCTCGAGCGCCTTCGCGTAGCGCTCGCTGCGCTCACGCGCGAAGACCTCGAGCATCCAGATGAACGGGGCGATCGCCAGCAGCGCCCACGAGTGGCCGACGGCGACCAGCGAGACCGCGATCGCGACCGGGGTCAGCATCGCGTCGAACTGGGCGACACCGGCGTAGTCGCGCCAGATCTCGCGGAAGGGCAGGTGGTCGGTGAAGGGGAGGCTGTCGAGGATCCGGCCGCGCACCGTCGCCCAGGCGACGTCACCGGCGATCTGAGCGGCGAAGGCGACGGCAAAGGCGCCGATCGCGGCGATCTCCGGCTCGCCTGGAGCCATCGCGGCCAGTACGAGCACCGGGCCGATGCAGAACCAGGAGTCGGCGAAGCAGCTGACCCAGCGGTCGCGGTGCCAGCTGCGCTCGAGGAAGTCGGGCAGCTGCGCGAGCAATGCGGCGACGACGACGACCACCGGGACCAGCGGCAGCGGCAACAGCAGCAGGGTGGGGATGAAGGCGAGCTGCTCTGGGGTGACGTACGTGCTGCCGAACTCGAACCGTACGCGCGAGATGATCGCGTAGCCGGCGATCAGGCCCGCGACGAGCAGCGGATCGGCGCTGCGCTCGTTTGGCAGCAGCAGCGCGATCGCCGCTACGACCACGACGAACGCGGTCGCGGACAGGGCGTTCACAACCCGCTCACGGCGGGACATCTGGCGTCGGCGGCGCTCCCGCGCCTCGCCGACCAGCTGCTCGGCTAGCAACATGGTCCAGTCATGTTCAGGCCCAAATTGGTGGTCGGACCAGTTTGGCGGGCGATTGCAGAGGTTCGGTGGGGCAATCCTGCAGCACGTCTACAACGGCACAGTGGCCTAGGGGCCTATTTGCAGCAGGAATTGTCAAATGCTGAGCTATACGCGCTTTCGGGTCGTGGTCCTGCAAGACGGCTCCCGCCGTAGACTCATCTCGGTGAAAGCAGCAGAGATACGTGAGCGCTATCTGTCGTTCTTCGAGGCCCGCGACCACCGGCGGATGCCGTCGGCATCGCTGGTGCCCGCGAGCTACGACCCGAGCGTCCTGCTCACGACGGCCGGCATGCAGCCGTTCAAGCCGTACTTCCGCGGTGACGAGGCGCCGCCGGCGCGGCGGCTGACGTCGTGCCAGAAGTGCTTCCGGACGACCGACATCGAGAACGTCGGCCTGACCGCGCGCCACCTGACGTTCTTCGAGATGCTCGGCAACTTCTCGATTGGCGACTACTTCAAGCGCGAGGCGATCGCGTTCGCCTGGGAGCTGGTGACGTCAGGCGACGGCTATGGCTTCGACCCCGAGCGCGTCTGGGTGACGGTGTTCGGCGGCGACGCCGAGCTCGGACTGGACGAGGACGCCGAGGCGGTTGGCTTCTGGCAGGCGATCGGCGTCCCGGACGAGCGGATCGTGCGGCTCGGCCGCGGCGACAACTTCTGGCAGTCCGGCCCGACCGGTCCCTGCGGTCCGTGCTCGGAGCTCTATCTCGACCGCGGGCTGGAGTTCGGCGCCGAGGACGACCGGCCCGGTGACGACAGCGAGCGCTTCCTCGAGTTCTGGAACCTCGTCTTCATGCAGTACGAGTTGCACGACGACGGCAAGCTGACCGAGCTGCCGCAGCAGAACATCGACACCGGCATGGGGCTCGACCGGATGGCGGCGATCCTCCAGGACGTTCCCTCGGTCTACGAGACCGACCACTTCAAGCCGCTGATCGACTTCGGCGAGCAGCGCTCCGGCCGTTCCTACGGCGACGACTTCGCGACGACGCGCGCGCTGCGCGTGCTGGCCGACCACGGCCGTGCCGCGTCGTTCCTGATCGCCGACGGGGTCGTCCCGTCGAACGAGGACCGCGGCTACATCCTGCGCCGCATCCTGCGGCGCGCGATCCATCAGGGGCGGGTGCTCGGAATCGCGCCGGGCTTCCTACCGGAGCTGTGCGACGTCGTCGTCGACTCGATGGGTGACGTCTACGAGGACCTGCGCACCGAGCGCGAGACGATCCGCCGCTGGACCGCCGCCGAGGAGGAGGGCTTCGGCCGTACGCTCGCCAACGGCCAGCGGCTGCTCGACGATCTGATCGCCGCCGCGCGCGAGCAGGGGGCGGCCGAGATCTCCGCGGCCGACGCCTTCAAGCTGCACGACACCTACGGCTTCCCGTTCGAGCTGACCCAGGAGCTGCTCGGCGAGCAGGAGCTGACCGTCGACGCCGCGGGCTTCGAGGCGTTGATGGACGCGGCGCGCGCGACCGCGCGTGCGGGCGCGCGCGAGGCTGGCAGCGACGATGCCGACCGGATCGCCGACCTGGTCCGTGGCGCCGGCTTCGAGACGAACTTCGTCGGCTACGAGCGCACCGACGCCGAGACCGTCGCGCGTTCGGTCGAGCAGCTCAACGGCACGCTGCTGGTCAAGCTCGAGGACAGCCCGTTCTACCCGCAGGGCGGCGGTCAGGTCTCCGACAGTGGCTTCGTCGAGACGCCGACGGCGCGGGCGCGGGTCGTCGACGTGCTGCGGGTCGGCGGCGACCAGGCGCTGGCCGTCGAACCGCTGGAAGGCGAGATCGTCGCCGGTGACGCGGTCCGTGCCGTCGTCGAGCGCGGCGACCGGCTGGCGACGATGCGCAACCACACCGCTACCCACTTGCTGCACGCCGCGCTGCGCGAGCGGCTCGGCACCCATGTCCGCCAGGCCGGCTCCTACGTCGGCCCGGACAAGCTGCGCTTCGACTTCACCCACGGCGAGCGTCTGTCCGCCGAGGACCTGCGCTTCGTCGAGCAGCGCGTCAACGGCTGGATCGCCGACGGCCTGGCGGTGCGGGCGATCGAGACGACGCTCGACGAGGCACGCTCGCTCGGTGCGATGGCTCTGTTCGGCGAGAAGTACGGCGACTGGGTGCGGATGGTCGAGGTCGCCGACGTCTCACGCGAGCTCTGCGGCGGAACGCACGTCGCCAGCACGGCGGAGATCGGGCTCTTCCACGTGACGACCGAGACGTCGTCGGCGTCGAACGTGCGCCGTATCGAGGCGCTGACCGGTCCCGGCGCGACCGAGCTGTTCGAGCAGCGGACCGAGCGGCTGCGCGAGCTGTCGGCGCTGCTGAAGGCGCCGGAGCAGGATCTCGCGCGCGCGGCGGAGCGGCTGGTCGAGCGGGCGAAGGAGGCGAAGCGCAAGCCGGCTGGCGGCGGTGACGTTGACGGCGAGCTGGAGACGCTGCTCGCGGCGGCGGAGGATGTCAACGGAGTGAGCGTCGTAACGGCGGTTTCGGCCGCGACCGGTGATGGCAAGGAGCTGCTGGCTCTCTCCGACCGCCTCGCGCAGAAGCTCGGTGTTGCCGCGGTGGTGCTCGGCGCGAGCTTCGACGGCCGGCCGCAGCTGGTCGCCCAGGTGACCCCGGCCGCGGTCGAGCGCGGAGTGAAGGCGGGCGACGTCGTGCGCATCGCCGCGCCCGTCGTCGGTGGTGGCGGCGGCGGCCGCGACACGATGGCTCAGGCCGGCGGCCGCGACTCCGACCGCCTCGACGATGCGCTCGCCGCCGCACGCCAAGCGATCGCCGAGGCGCTCGGCGCGTAGCGGATGCGGGTGCTGGCACTCGATCATGGGTCGGCGCGCTGCGGCTGCGCGGTGTCGGACCCGTCCGGCACGCTGGCGACGCCGCTGGCGGTCGTCGAGCGGCCCGACACGCGCAAGGGTCTGGCGAAGTTGACGGCGTTGGCCGACGAGCTCGCCGTCGAGCGCGTGGTGGTCGGGCTGCCGCTGACGCTCGCCGGCGACGAGGGCGAGCAGGCCGGTGAGGCGCGGACCTTCGCGGAGAGTCTCGAGCGCCGCGTGAAGGTCCCGGTCGACCTCTACGACGAGCGGCTGACGACGCGTATGGCCGCAGCGACTGGCGGGCAGGCGGACGAGGATTCGGTCGCAGCCGCGCATCTACTCGAGAGCTACCTCGCCGCCAAGGCGGCCGGCGCCTGATGGCCGAGCGATCCGCCGAGGAGCGCGAGCGCGCGCGGCTGGAGCGCGAGGCGCGGCGCGCGGCAAAGCGCGGCGAGGCGCCGCCGACCGCGCCCGCGCCGCCGCCAGAGCCGCCGCCGGCAAAGCCCGTCTCGCGTGAACGGGCGTCGGCGCCCCCGCCAACCCCGCCGCCGCCGCCCGCTGTTCCCGAGCCGGCCGAGGCGCCGGTCGGCAGCGAGGAGCCGGAGACGGTCGAAAGTCGAGAGCCCGCGCCGGTCGAGCAGGAGCAGCCCGCGCCTGCAGCGACCGAAGCGCGGCCGCCCGAGCCGCCGCTGCCGTTCGACGAGGCTGCGCCGCGCCGAGCTCCCGCCGTTCCGGAGCGTGGCGCGCGTTCGGCATCCGAGCGGCGAGCCGCGGCGCGCGAGTTCCTCCACGGCCGTCGTGGCCGTGGTGGCGGTGGCGGCAAGGGCGGCGGACCAAAGCGCGGCTACGCGCTGGGACCGTCGCGCCGTCCGCGGGTCGCGATCGTCGCCATCGGCGGCGGGCTCGTCGTGCTCGCCGTCGCCTGGTTCCTGCTGTCGCTGTTCCAGCCACTGAAGGGCGACGGCTCCGGCGACGTGGTGGTGACGATCCCGAGCGGGTCGAGCACGAGCGAGATCGCCGACATCCTCGAACAGAAGGGCGTGATCTCCTCGGCGTTCTTCTTCCGGGCGCGGACGTCGCTCTCCGGTAGCGGCGCCGACTTCAAGGCCGGCGATATCCCGATGCGCGAGGACATGAGCTACAGCGCGGCGATCGACGCGCTGAGCGACCCGGCGAAGCCCGACACGGTGACGATCACGATCCCGGAGGGCCTGTCGCGGCCTGAGATCAAGCGGCTCGTTGGCGATTCGCTGCGCGGGGACTACATGCGGGCGTCGATCCGTTCGCCGCGGCTGAAGCCGGCGGCCTACGGTGGCAAGGACGCCAAGAACCTCGAGGGCTTCCTCTTCCCGGCGACCTATGAGCTGAAGCCGGGCCAACCGGTCAGCGTGCTCGTCGACCGCCAGCTCGACACCTTCAAGCGCGAACTGGCGAAGGTCGACCTCGGCTACGCGAAGAGCAAGAACCTGACCGCCTACGACGTGTTGACGATCGCTTCGATGATCGACCGCGAGGCGCAGCTGCCGAAGGAGCGCGCGATCGTCGCCTCGGTGATCTACAACCGGCTCAGCCAGGGGATCCCGCTCGGGATCGACGCGACGATCCGCTTCGCGACCGGGAACTGGAGCGAGCCGCTGAAGCAGTCCGAGCTGGCGATCGACTCCGGCTACAACACGCGCACCAACCAGGGACTGCCGCCGGGGCCGATCGGAAACCCGGGGCTGGCGGCGATCCGGGCCGCCGCGCGACCGGCGAAGACGGACTACATCTACTACGTGGTCAAGCCGTGTGGCAACGGCGCGCACGCCTTCTCCTCCAGCGACGCCGAGTTCCAGCGCGACGTCGAGCGCTACAACGCCGAGCGCGCGCGCCAGGGCGGCAAGTCGCCGACCGACTGCTGATGGGCCCGACGATGCTCGGCGTGGCCGGCTGGCCGGTCGCGCACAGCCGTTCGCCGGCGATGTTCGAGCCCGCGCTCGCCGAGCTCGGGCTCGACTGGCGCTACGTCCACCTGCCGCTGCCGCCGGAGCGCTTCGAGGCGACGGCGCGCGCGCTGCCCCGGTCGGGCTACCGCGGGATCAACGTGACGATCCCGCACAAGCGCGCCGCCCACGACCTTGCCGACGAGCTGACGGCAGCCGCGCGCGCGATCGGCGCGGTCAACACGCTCACCTTTGAGGACGGCCGGATCGAGGGCGACAACACCGACGCGGGAGGGTTCCTCGACGCGCTCGGCTCCGATCCCGCCGGTTGGCGCTGCCTCGTACTCGGCGCCGGCGGCTCGGCACGCGCCGTGGTCTGGGCGCTGCGCGAGGCGGGGGCGGGGGAGGTGTCGATCTGGAACCGGACCGCTGAGCGGGCAGCCGCGCTTGCCGCCGAGTTCGACGTTCGGCATGTCGCGGCGCCCGCGGCCGCCGACCTGATCGTCAACTGCACCGCGGTCGGACTCGACAAGGGGGTTGCGGTGGCCGATGCGGTCGCCGCGGTCGGGCTCGAGGGCGTCGATCCGCCAGCCAGCTTCTTCGACCTCAACTACGGCGCCGAGCTGACCCAGCTCGGCCGCTGGGCCCAAGGTGGGGGAGGCCGCGTCGTCGACGGCCTCGAGATGCTCGTCCGCCAGGGTGCGCGCAGCCTCGAGCGTTGGACCGGGCAGCCGGCGCCGCTCGATGCGATGCGGGCTGGCGCACGCTCCGGCTAGACGGCGCGGCACAGTTCTTGCAGTCGGCCTGTTGGCGGTAAGGCTTCACGCCTCGATTGCCGATAGGTGGGCGATGCCTATCTCCCGACCGCTCCTGATCGCCCTGGTCGCCGCGATCCTGGGCCTCGTCGCCTTCTACGCGACGCAAGGCTCTCGAAATGCTTCCGAGCCGGCTCCTGCCGTCTCCGAACCGCCCGCGGATCCGGCTCCCAAGCCCCAGCCCGAGGCTGCGAAGCAGCCCGTCCGGGTCGCGAAGTCCGAGCGGTCTCCGACGAAGGCGGCGACGCCTGCGAAGGCCAAGCCCGCTCGGAAGGCAGCCGTCAGCGGACCGGCCGCGGTCAAGCGGGCGATTCGCGGCAACAAGACGGTCGTCATGTACTTCTACGGGCCGCAGTCGGCCGACGACAGCGCCACCGGGCGCGCGGTCGCGAGCCTGAAGGGCGACGGCCGTGTCGCCGTCTTCAAGGTGCCGATCCGGCGCCTACTCGCGTATGACGATCTCGTCGGGCAGCTCGGCATCACACAGGCGCCAGCGGTGGTGATCGTCGGCCGCGGGCGCTCGGCGCGGGTGATCGAGGGCTACGTCGATCCGCCCACGCTCCGTCAGGACGTAGCCGACGCGCGATGAATCCGAGCTTCGGCCGTCGAGGCTTCGGCCGCGGCGGCTTCGGCGGCGGTGGCGATCCGCCCAAGCCCGACGCCCCGAGCCCGCCGCCATCGAAACCCCCGGCGCCGCCCACGCCACCTCCGGCGCCCCCGAGTGAGCCGCCGCCGAGCGCTCCTCCGCCAAGTACGCCTCCGCCGAGCCCGCTGCCTTCGGCACCTTCGCAGCCGAGCACTCCGCCGCCGAGCACGCCGGAGCCGCCGAGCACGCCCATGCCCACGTCGACGCCACCGACTTCGTCTGCCGGGCCGGCTGGGCCGCCGTCCGGCGGGGACCCGCCCGCTCCGTCAGGGATCTCGTACATCCGGTCCGTGCCGGACCCGATTCAGACCGCGACAGCGCCAGAGCTCGATCCGGGCGACGGTCTCACGCCGCCGCGCCAGCCGAGCGCGCGCGGCCGCTTCATGTCCGACGTCGTCGTCGAGCTTGGCTTCGTGCCGCGCGACCGGGTCGAGACGGCGGTCGAGGAGGCACGCGTATCCGGCCGGACGACGGAGCAGGTGCTGCTCGAGAGCGGAGCGATCAGCGCCGATCAGCTCGCGCGCGCGACCGCCGAGCGGTTCGGCCTCAGTCACGTCGATCTCGACATCTACAAGGCGGACCTCGGCGCGGCCAACCTGATCCCGCCATCGGCCGCGCGCCGCTTCAGCGCGGTGCCCGTCGGCTTCGACGACGAGCTGCTGCTGGTGGCGATGGCGGACCCGTCGAACGTCCTGGCGCTCGACGACATGAAGCTGCTGACCGGGCACGAGCTGCGCCCGGTGGTCGCCTCTCCCGACGACATATCGGGGCTGATCTCGCGGATGAGTCGCCTCGACGACGCCGTCGCGGAGGCGGTGGAGGAGGAGGACGAGCAGGTCGAGGCGGCCGTCACCGACATCCGCGAGTCGGCCGAGGACGCGCCGGTCATCAAGCTCGTCAACTCGGTGATCGCGCAGGCGGTCGAGGAGGGGGCGTCGGACATCCACTTCGAGCCCGACGGCCGCGACATGCGCGTTCGCTTCCGGATCGACGGCGTGCTCAGCGAGACGACGTCGATTCCGCGCCGGATGGTCGCCGGCGTGGTTTCGCGCGTGAAGATCATGGCTGACCTCGACATCTCCGAGCGGCGTGTTCCGCAGGACGGCCGCGTCGGACTGAAGGTCGAGGGGCATTCCGTCGACATCCGCGTGGTCACGATGCCGTCGGTCCACGGCGAGGGCATCGTGATGCGCCTGCTCGACAAGGAGCAGGCGTTGATGACGCTCGACAAGCTCGGCATGTCCGGCGACCCGCACGACCGCTTCGACAAGGCGTTCCGCCAGGCCTACGGAGCGGTCCTGGTCACCGGCCCGACCGGCTCCGGCAAGTCGACGACGCTCTACGCGGCGCTGAACGCGATCAACTCGGTCGACAAGAACATCATCACGATCGAGGACCCGGTCGAGTACCAGCTGCCCGGGATCAACCAGCTCCAGGTCAACCACAAGGCCGGGCTGACCTTCGCGCTCGGGCTGCGCTCGATGCTGCGTGCCGATCCCGACGTGATCATGGTCGGCGAGATCCGCGACGGCGAGACGGCGCGGATCGCCGTCGAGTCGGCGCTGACCGGCCACCTCGTGCTCTCGACGCTGCACACCAACGACGCCGCGTCGGCGATCACCCGTCTCACCGAGATGGGCATCGAGCCGTTCCTGACGTCGTCGGCGGTCGACTGCGTCGTCGCCCAGCGACTGGCGCGGCGGCTCTGCCCGAGCTGCAAGCGGCGGACGATGCTCAGCGTCGAGGCGCTGCGCGAGGCGGGCTTCCACGCCGCCTTCGACGTCGAGGCCTACGAGCCGGTCGGCTGCGGCCGCTGCGGCGGGAGCGGCTACAAGGGCCGCGTCGGGCTCTACGAGGTGATGACGCTCAGCGACGAGATCCGTGACCTGGCGATCAAGCGCGCGTCGGCCGACGAGATCATGGCCGCTTCGGTGCGGGAGGGGATGAAGCCGTTGCGCGACGACGGCCTCGACAAGGTCAAGCAGGGGCTGACGTCGATCTCCGAGGTCACCCGTGTCTGCTGAGTGGGCCGCTCGCGTTGCGGGGCTCAGGTCTCGCGGGTCCGCTGCCGATAGAGGCACGACATGAACTTCGACTTCGCAGACGTCCTGATCGAGGTGATGGAGCGCGACGCCTCCGACCTCCACCTGACCGCCGGCTCGCCACCGATGGTGCGCCTGCGGGGCAAGTTGACCGCGCTCGACTATCCCGAGCTCGACTCGACGACGGTTCGCGAGGTCGTCTACTCGATCCTGACCAACGATCAGCGACAGAAGCTCGAGACCGAGTGGCAGATCGACCTCGCCTACGCGATCCCGGGCCGCGCGCGCTTCCGTGTCAACGCCTACTTCCAGCGTGCATCGCTTGGCGCTGCCTTCCGCCTGATCCCCCAGGAGATGCCGCGGCTCGCCGATCTCGGACTGCCGGCGACGCTGCGCGACTTCACGAAGAAGCCGCGCGGATTCGTGCTCGTCACCGGCCCGACCGGCTCGGGTAAGTCGACGACCCTCGCCTCGATGATCGACCTGATCAACGAGGAGCGCGACGAGCACATCATGACCATCGAGGACCCGATCGAGTTCCTCCACAAGCACAAGCGCTGCATCGTCAATCAGCGCGAGATCGGGGCCGACGCGCAGACTTTCTCGCTCGCGCTGAAGGCGGCGTTGCGCCAGGACCCAGACGTCATCCTCGTCGGCGAGATGCGCGACCTCGACACGATCTCGACCGCGTTGACCGCGGCGGAGACCGGCCATCTGGTGTTCGCGACGCTGCACACCCAGGACACCGCTCAGACGATCGACCGCATCGTCGACGTCTTCCCGCCAGCCCAACAGCACCAGGTGCGGATGCAGCTCTCGGTCGCGCTGCAGGGCATCGTCACCCAGCAGCTGCTGCCGACAGCCGACGGCATGGGACGCGTCTGCGCGAGCGAGGTGCTCGTGCCGACCAACGCCGTCCGCAACCTGATCCGCGAGGGCAAGACGCACCAGATCCACTCCGCGCTGCAGACCGGCGCGACCCACGGAATGCAGACGATGGACGCCTCGCTGGTCGACCTCGTTCGCCGCGGCAAGATCACCCGCGAGCTGGCCGAGTCGCGTTCGACCTCTCCCGAGGAGCTGCGGCGCCTGATGGGAACGGTCCAGGCGGCATAGGCGGATGGCAACCTTCGCCTTCAAGGCCCTCGACGTAGCCGGCGTCCCGACGCGCGGCGAGGTCGACGCCGACGACAAGCAGGTCGTCGTATCGCAGCTGCGCTCGCGCGGGCTGACGGTGCTCGACATCGAGGAGCAGAAGCCGACCGACGTCGGCGACATCTTCGCGCGCTTCAAGAAGGTCAAGGCCGAGGACCTGACCGTCGCCACGCGCCAGCTGTCGACGATGGTCTCGTCGGGCATGACGCTGCTGCGGGCGTTCCACGTGCTCGAGGAGCAGACCGAGAACGACAAGCTCCGCGAGACGTTCACGGCCGTCCGCAAGGACGTCGAGGCCGGCCTCTCGCTGTCGTCGGCGCTCTCGCGCCACCCGGACGTCTTCAACGACCTCTACGTGGCGATGGTCACGGCGGGCGAGAGCGGCGGCATCCTCGAGTCGACGCTGTTGCGTGTCGCCGACCAGCTGGAGAAGGACGACGCGCTGCGGCGTCAGATCAAGGCCGCGATGATCTACCCGGGCCTGATCGCGAGCTTCGCCGGCATCGTGCTGATCGCGCTCGTGAGCTTCCTCGTTCCGGTGTTCGAGAAGATCTTCTCGGACTTCGGCGGCGACCTGCCGCCGATCACCAAGTTCACCGTCTGGCTGTCGCACATGTTCACGCAGCGCTGGTACGTGCTGATCGCCGTCGCCGTGGCGGTCGTCTGGGGCTTCCGCAAGTGGAAGAGCTCCGAGCGCGGGCAGATCCAGTGGGACAAGCTCAAGCTCAGGACGCCGATGAAGATCGGCGACATCGTCCAGAAGGTCGCGTTGGCGCGCTTCTCGCGCACCTTCTCCGGTCTCGTCGCCGCCGGCGTGCCGATGCTGGAGGCGATCGAGATCACCGGCCGGACGTCCGGCAACAAGGTCGTCGAGATGGCGATGGAGGACGTCGAGAAGTCGGTCAAGAAGGGCGGCACGCTCGCCGCGCCGATGCGCGCCGCTCCGGCTGCCTTCCCGATCATGGTCACCCAGATGATCGGCGTCGGCGAGGAGACCGGTGCGCTCGAGCAGATGCTGGCGAAGATCGCCGACTTCTACGAGGACCAGGTCGCCGCGTCGCTGAAGGCACTCACCTCGATCCTCGAGCCGATCATGATCATGATGGTCGGCGCGATCGTCGGATTCATCGTGATCGCGATGTATCTCCCGATGTTCCAGGTCTACGACCAGATTCGTTAGCGACCTTCCAACCTTTCGCCGGTCGGCGCGTCTTAGTCGTAGATGCGTGCCACCACGATCAGATTCACGCCGGAGCTCTGGGCCCTTCTGCAGCGCGAGGCGGAGCGGGAGCAGGTGAGCGTGGCCCAGTACGTCCGCGATGCCGCCCTGTTCCGTGTGGCATATGGCGCCGGAGTGAGGCGCGAGCACGGTGCGACGGGCGAGGAGACAGACGCTCCTCTTCCCGCAGTGCCGCGGTAGCGGTCGCGCCGTCGTCGGGTGGATAATGGGCCGATGGCCCTGTCACGTGAGGCCCGTCCGACCAGCCCGGCTCGGCGCCGCGACGACGCCGCGTTCGAGCAGCTGCACGCGCGCCACCAGCCCGAGGTGCTGGCCTTCTGTCGCCACCTGACCGGCAGTCGCGAGGACGCGGAGGACGCCGTTCAGCACACGTTCCTGGCCGCGTACCGGCAGATCGCCGCCTCCGACGAGCCCCAGGAGTGGCGGCCATGGCTGTTCACAGTCGCTCGCAACCGCTGCCTGACGTTGTTGCGGGCACGTCGCGAGCATTCGCTCGCAGAGGCCGCCGACGAGCTGACGTCCTTCGACGGACTGGCGATCCAGGTCGAACGGCGGCAGGAGCTGCGCGACCTCGTCCGGGACATGGCGGGGCTGCCCGAGCCCCAACGCGCCGCGCTCGTCCTGTCGCAGCTCGACGCGCTCGACTACCGCGAGATCGGCACGGTGCTTGGCGTCACGCCCGAGAAGGTCAAGGCGCTCGTATTCCAGGCGCGTAGCTCGCTCGCGTCGACGCGCGAGGCCCGCGAGGCGCCCTGCCTCGAGATCCGGCGGGAGATTGCCACCGCCCGCGGTCCGGCGCTGCGTCGCCGCCTGCTGCGCCGCCACATCGGCCAGTGCGCTGGCTGCCGTGACTTCGAGGTCACGGTGCGGCGCCAGCGCAGCGATCTCGGGATGCTGCTGCCGGTTGCGCCGTCCGCCGGGCTGGCTCAGGCGGTGCTCGGGCAGGCGCTCGGTCGCGAAGGCGCCACGGCCGCATCGGCCGGCGGGGTGGCGGCGAGTGGCGGAGCGGCGAGCGGCCTCGTCGGGACGTTGACCGCGCTGGGCACCGGCGGCGCGCTGAAGCTCGCCGTGGTGGTCGCGATCGCCGGTTCGAGCACGGCCGGAGCCTTCGCGGCCGACCTGCCGGCGAAGGTTGGGAGCGTGACGCCGTGGCACGCGGAGGCGGAGGGTGGACGTGCCGTGAGCGGGGGAGGGGGCGGGACGATCGTGTCCGACGGTCCCGCCGGAGCTCCGCGGCCCGCCGCTGGCGGCACTCGCCCGGATGTTTCAGGGGAGTCCAAGGACGAACGGAGAGCGCCGTCCGCTACTCGCGGAGCCGAGGTAAAGGAGCCGCACGGTGCTCGGGACGTCACGGGCCCAGCGACTGCTGGCGCCGGCGGTGCCGGGCCCGCGGGCGGCCAGACGACGACCGACGGCGGCGGGCATGTAGGTCTGCCGCCCGGCTTGGCCAAGAAGGACGAGCTGCCTCCCGGGCTGGCGAAGCGTGAGGAGCTGCCGCCTGGGCTCGCGAAGCGCGATGGCGTCCCGCCCGGCCAGTCTGGGAAGGCGCCGAAGGGATCGAACGGCGGTGGGACGGCGAAGGGCAACGGCGGCGGAACCGCCAACGGCAACGGCCAGGGGCAAGGATCGCCCGCGGCTGGAAACCCTGGGGTGGGGAATCAGGGGAACGGAGGCGGCAACGGCAACGGCAACGGTGGAGGCAATCCCGCCGCCCCAGGTCAGGGCAACGGCCAGGGGAACGGAAACGCCGGGCAGGGAAACTCCGGCGGTCAGGGCAAGGGCAACAGCAAGCCCTAGCTGACGCGCGCTAGCGGCGGACGAGGCGCGCGACGGCCGACATCAGCTCGTCGGTCAGCTCATCCGGGGTGCCGGAGGCGTGGCCGCCGACGACGCAGTGGCGGGCGTGGTCCTCGAGCAGCTTGAGGGCGACTTTGTCGAGGGCCGCCTGGATCGCCGAGATCTGGGTCACGACGTCGATGCAGTAGCGGTCCTCGTCGACCATCCGCTCGATGCCGCGAACCTGGCCCTCGATGCGGCGCAGGCGCTTGACGACCTTGTCCTTCTCGGGGCTGTAGCCATGCTCGGGGGCGGTGGTCTCGGTGGTCATGGCGGCAATTCTACTATACGGGGGAGGGGTATGCTACGGTGAATCTCGTGATACCCCCGCCCCGTATCCGCCTAGCGCTTTTCGCGGTCGGCCTAGTGGCCGTCTTCGGCGCCGCGTTCGCCGTTGGCGCGGCGTTCGGCCCCGACACCGCCGGCGATCCGGCAAGGTTGGTCGTCGAGGGGCGGAGCTTCGAGCCGGGCGTCCGCGAGACGCTCGCCTTCCGGGTCGTCGATCGCCAAGGACGCACGGTGCGCGACTTCGACGTCACACACGAGCGCGCGATGCACGTGATCGCGGTCCGCCACGACCTGACCGGCTATCAGCACCTCCATCCGCGCCCGACGGGCGACGGCGGCTGGACCGTCGACGTCGCGTTCCCGCAAGCGGGCCCGCACCGCATCTACGCCGACTTCGTTACCGCCGGAATACCGCACACCCTGACGGCCGATCAGGACGTCGCGGGCGGCTACGACGCCGAGCCGCTGCCCGGACCCGCGCGCACTGCCGTCGCCGGGGATGACTATGCGGTGACCGTCGAGGCCGACGGTGGCGAGCGGCGCTACACGGTGACGCGAGCCGGCGCTCCCGTCGACGACCTCGAGCCCTACCTCGGCGCGCGCGGCCATCTGGTCGCGCTGCGCGAGGGCGATCTCACCTTCCAGCACGTCCACCCGAAGGACGCGGCGACGGCGGGCCGCGAGATCAGCTTCGACGTTGCCCTCGAGGGCGCGGGCAGTCACCGGCTGTTCCTCCAGTTCAAGCACGACGGCAAGGTCCGCACCGCCGCGTTCACCGAGGCCCCGGCCAGCGGGGCGCCGGCGCACGAGGAGGGCGGCCATGGCCACTGAGCAGCTGAGCATGCCGATCGAGGGGATGACCTGCGCGTCGTGCGCGGCGCGGGTCGAGAAGCGGCTGAACGACCTCGACGGCGTCGAGGCCACGGTCAACTACGCCACCGAGCGTGCGACCGTCGACTACGACCCCGCCCACACCGCTCCCGCCGACCTGGTCGAGGCGGTCGCGTCCGCCGGCTACCGGGCTGTCGCGATCCCGGAGGCGGCCGGCGACGACGCCGCGGCGGTCGAGACTGGGCAGTCCGATCCGCTCACGCCGCTGCGCCAGCGGCTGATCTTCAGCGCCGCCCTGTCGCTGCCGGTGCTGGTCATATCGATGGTGCCGGCGCTGCAGTTCGACTACTGGCAGTGGTTCGTCCTGCAGCTCGCGACGCCCGTCGTGCTCTGGGGCGCCTGGCCGTTCCACAAGGCGGCCTGGGAGAACCTGCGCCACGGCGCGGCGACGATGGACACGCTGATATCGCTCGGGACGCTCTCCGCATGGCTGTGGTCGCTCTACGCGCTGTTCCTCGGCGAGGCCGGGATGACCGGCATGACGATGACGATCGACTTCGTCCCCGAGGCGGGCAGCGGCGCCGACCACATCTATCTCGAGGTCGCCGCCGTCGTGACGACGTTCATCCTCGCCGGGCGCTACTTCGAGGCTCGCGCGAAGCGGCGGGCCGGCGCGGCGCTGAAAGCGCTGCTCGAGCTGGGAGCCAAGGACGTCACGCTGCTCGACAGCGACGGCGCCGAGCGCCGGGTGGCGGTCGAGCAGCTGCACGTCGGCGACCGCTTCGTCGTCCGGCCGGGCGAGAAGGTGGCTACAGACGGCGTCGTCGAGCAGGGCAGCTCGGCGCTCGACATGTCGCTGCTGACCGGCGAGTCGGTGCCGGTCGAGGTCGGTCCCGGCAGCGAGGTCGCGGGCGCGACCGTCAACTCCGGCGGGCGGCTTGTAGTGCGCGCGACGAAGGTCGGCGAGGACACCGCGCTCGCCCAGATCGCACGCCTGGTGACCGATGCGCAGACCGGCAAGGCGCCTGGGCAGCGACTCGCCGACCGCGTCTCGGCGGTCTTCGTG
>CAZVRI010000053.1:0-684 GCA_964629855.1 uncultured Thermoleophilaceae bacterium | reverse complement strand
CGCTCGCCGCGGCCACGCTGGGCTTCTGGCTCGGCGCCGGCGAGGGAGCGTCGTTCGCGTTCACCGCGGCGGTCGCCGTGCTGATCATCGCCTGCCCGTGCGCGCTCGGACTGGCGACGCCGACGGCCTTGATGGTCGGCAGCGGTCGCGGCGCGCAGCTCGGCTTGCTGATCAAGGGGCCCGAGGTGCTCGAGTCGACGCGCAGGGTCGACACGATCGTGCTCGACAAGACCGGGACGGTCACGACGGGCGAGATGGGCCTGGTCGACGTGGCCGTCGACGACGCCGACCGCGCCGAGGTGCTGAGACTCGTCGGGGCGGTCGAGGCGGCGTCGGAGCACCCGATCGGCCGGGCGATCGCCACTGCCGCGGCGGACGAGCTCGGAGAGCTGCCGTCGGTGACGGGCTTCGCCGCGCTCGCGGGACTCGGAGTCGAGGGGACCGTGACCGAGCGCGCACCGCTGCTCGCAGTCGTCGAGACCGGTCCCGGCGCGCCCGACCGCGGGCGGCCGGCTGCGGGTATCCAAGTGCTTGCCGGTCGTGCGGGGCTCGTACGAGATCGCGGCCTCGAGATCCCGGCGACGTTGCGTGCGGCGAGCGAGCGGGCCGAGGCCGGCGGACGGACCGCGGTGCTCGCCGGCTGGGACGGACGGGTACGCGCTGTGCTCGTGGTGGCCGACGCGA
>CAZVRI010000052.1:0-18914 GCA_964629855.1 uncultured Thermoleophilaceae bacterium | reverse complement strand
TGAAGATGGTCCTGACGCGGCTCGGCTTCGGCTCGAAGATGGTCGTCACCGGCGACGTGACCCAGGTCGACCTGCCGAAGGACACCCACTCCGGCCTCGTCGTGATCGGCGACATCCTGGCCGATGTCGAGGGGATCGAGTTCGTCCGCTTCGGCGGCGAGGACGTCGTCCGCCACAAGCTCGTCCAGCGGATCGTCGCGGCCTACGGCGAGTACGCCGAGTCGCAGGCGCCGGAGCTGCGCAACTCGCAGTCACGCAGGAGAGCCTGATCGAGATCGAGATCATCGACGCGCCGGAAGCCCCGGCGGGCTTCGACGCGGCCGCCCGCGCCGCGCTGGCCGCGGCCGGCGTCGACGGCGAGCTGCATCTCGCGATCGCCTTCGTCGGCGAGGCCGAGATCCACGAGCTCAACCGCGAGCACCGCGACCGCGACAAGCCGACCGACGTGCTGTCGTTCCCGATCGACGAGGACGGCCCGGCCGCCGGCCCGCGCGAGCTCGGCGACGTCGTGATCTGTCCCGAGCAGACGGAGGACCTGACCGAGGCCGTAGTCCACGGCGTGCTGCACCTCTGCGGCTACGACCACGAGACCGACGCCGGCGAGATGCTCGCGCTCCAGGATCGCGTGATGGAGGGCCTGCGGTGACCGGCACGCGTTCGGGGTTCATCGCGCTCGCCGGCCGGCCGAACGCGGGCAAGTCGACGCTCGTCAACCGGATCGTCGGCGGCAAGGTGGCGATCGTCTCCGACAAGCCACAGACGACACGGCGCGAGATCCGCGGCATCGCGACCGGCGAGGACTGGCAGCTCGTGCTCGTCGACCTGCCCGGCGTCCAGCGGCCGCGCGACGCGATGACCGAGCGGATGCAGCGGCGCGTCGAGCACGCGCTCGGCGACGCCGACGCCGTGCTGTTCATGCTCAACGGGGCGCAGCGGATCGGCCCCGGCGACCGCTACATCGCCCGCGCGATCCGGTCGTCCGGCGTGCCGACGGTCACGGCGGTCAACAAGGTCGACAAGCTGCGCAGGGCCGAGACGGCGGCGGCGTTGACCGCGGCCGTGGGGCTAGACGTGCCCGGCGACGTCTTCCCGATCAGCGCGAAGTCCGGCGACGGCGTCGACGCGCTCGTCGAGCACCTCGTCGGCCTGCTGCCCGAGGGCCCGTGGCTGTATCCGCCGGAGGACAGCTCCGATCAGCCCGAGCACGTCCAGATCGCCGAGCTGGTGCGCGAGCAGGTGCTGCTTCGCACCAAGGAGGAGCTTCCGCACGCGGTCGAGGTCGAGGTCACGAGCATCGCCGAGCGCGACACCGGCCTGCTCTGGATCGAGGCCAGCATCTGGGCCGAGAGCGAGTCGCAGAAGCGCATCCTGATCGGCGGCGGGGGCCGGATGGTCAAGGCCGTCGGGACCGCCGCGCGCGAGCAGATCGAGACCGTCCTCGACCGTCGCGTCCACCTGGAGCTGCGCGTCCGCGTCCGGCGCGACTGGCGCGCTGACGACGCCTTACTGGACCGCCTTGGAATTGAGTGAACAGCCGCTCTGAGACAATCTCCTGATGGAGGAGATCCGCTTCGACGACGATGGGCTCGTGCCGTGCGTGATGCAGGACGCGCGGACGGGCGAGGTGCTGACGCTCGCCTACATGAACGAGGAGGCGCTGCGGCTGACCCGCGAGACCGGCGAGATGCACTTCTGGAGCCGCTCGCGTCAGGAGCTGTGGCACAAGGGCGCGACCTCGGGCAACACGATGAAGGTCAGGGCGCTGCGCGCCGACTGCGACGCCGACGCGGTCGTCGCGCTCGTCGACCCGACCGGACCGGCCTGCCACACCGGCGAGCGCAGCTGCTTCCACGCTGGCGACCTCGATCCGCAGCCGGGCGAGGCGCTCGCCGAGCTGGAGCGGACGATCGCGGCGCGCAAGGCCGCCGGCGACGGCGGGTCGAGCTACACCGCCCAACTGCTCGCCGACCCGCCGTTCATCGGCGAGAAGGTCCGCGAGGAGGCCGAGGAGGTCACGCGCGCCGCGCGCGAGGAGTCCGACCAGCGCGTCCGCGAGGAGGCCGCCGACGTGCTCTACCACCTGGCGGTGCTGCTCGCCTCGCGCGACATGTCCTATACGGACGCCTTCGAGGAGCTGAATGAGCGTCGCCGCTGAGAAGTTGGAGGTCTCGCCGTCGCTGGAGGAGGTCCGCGAGTTGACGCGCGAGCACACGCTCGTGCCGCTGCGCCACACCTTCATCGACGACTGCGAGACGCCGGTCTCGGCCTACCTGAAGCTGCGCGGCGACGGGCCGTCGTTCCTGCTCGAGTCGGCCGAGCAGGGCCAGCGCTTCGGCCGCTGGTCGTTCCTCGGCTTCCGCCCACGCAGCGTGATCCGCCTCGAGGACGGCGAGCTGACGGTCGACGGGGAGCGGCGCGAGTTCGACGACCCCTACGCCGCGGTCGCCGACGAGCTGAGCCGCTACCGGATCGCCCCGATCGAGGGACTGCCGCCGTTCGTCGGCGGCGCGGTCGGCCTGTTCGGCTACGACCTCGTCCGTCATGCCGAGCCGTCGGTCGGCCCCGGCAACCCGGACGAGCTGGGCACCCCGGACATGGCGCTGATGGTCACCGACGTGCTCGTCGTCTTCGACCACCTCCGCCACGAGCTGTCGATCCTCGCCAACGTCTTCGCCGAGGACGACGTCGACGAGGCCTACGCCGAGGCGCAGGCAGCGATCGCCGAGGTGCGCGAGCGGCTTGCGGGACCGGTTCCGCGCGCCGAGGCCGGCGTCCAGGAGCCGCCGCGCTACGAGTCGAACATCGGCTCCGAGGGGTACGCGGCCGCCGTCGAGCGCTGCAAGGAGTACATCCGCGCCGGCGACGCCTACCAGATCGTTCCGAGCCAGCGCTGGAGCGCCGACTGCCCCGTCAGCGCGTTCTCGATCTACCGCGGCCTGCGGGCGGTCAACCCGAGCCCGTACATGTACTTCCTCGACTTCGGCGACTTCGAGATCGCGGGCGCTTCGCCGGAGTCGCTGGTCAAGGTCACCGGCCGGCGGGCCGAGCAGCGGCCGATCGCCGGCACCCGTCCGCGTGCGGCGACCGCCGCCGAGGACCTCGAGCGCGCGGAGGACCTGCTCGCGGACGAGAAGGAGCGGGCGGAGCACGTGATGCTGGTCGACCTGGCGCGCAACGACCTCGGCCGCGTCTGCGAGTACGGCAGCGTCAAGGTCGACGAGCTGATGATCGTCGAGACCTACTCGCACGTCCTGCACATCGTCTCGTCGGTCTCCGGCACGCTGCGCGACGACGTCTCGCCGATGGACGCGCTCGCTGCTTCGCTGCCCGCCGGGACCCTGTCCGGCGCGCCGAAGATTCGCGCGATGCAGATCATCGACGAGCTCGAGCCGACCAAGCGCGGGCCCTACGGCGGATCGGTCGGCTACCTGTCCTACAGCGGCGACCTCGACGCCTGCATCTACATCCGCTCGGCCGTCGTCAAGGACGGTCGCGTCCACCTCCAGGCGGGCGGCGGAATCGTCGCCGACTCCGATCCCCAGTACGAGGTCCGCGAGACCGAGCACAAGGCCGGCGCCGTCTTCCAGGCGATCGAGCTGGCCTGCAAGCAGGCGGACTGGTCGTGACGCCGGCGCCCGCACAGACCGGCCAGGCGCCAGGGAGGGGGCCCGGGGGCGTGAGACCCCCGGTGGTGGTCCTCGACAACTACGACTCCTTTACCTACAACCTCGTGCAGTACCTCGGCGAGCTTGGCGCAGACCCCGTGGTCGTTCGCAACGACGCCGAGACGGTCGACGAGCTGCTGGAGCGGACCCGCGGCGGCAAGCTGATCGTCTCGCCCGGCCCCTGTACGCCGAACGAGGCGGGCATCTCGGTAGAGGCGATCCGCCGCTTCGGCCAGGAGCGGGTGCCCGTGCTGGGCGTCTGCCTAGGCCACCAGTCGATCGGCGCGGCGTTCGGCGGTCGGGTCGTTCGCGGTGAGCCGGTCCACGGCAAGACGGCGACGATCGAGCACGACGGCAAGACGATCTTCGCCGGTCTCGACGGCCCGCTCGAAGTCGGTCGCTACCACTCGCTGGTCATCGATCCCGACCTGCCGCCGGAGCTGGAGCGCTCGGCGTCGTTCGGCGACATCGTGATGGCCGTCCGCCACCGTGAGCTGCCGGTCGAGGGCGTGCAGTTCCACCCGGAGTCGGTGCTTACCGGCGAGGGTATGGCCATACTTCGCAACTTCCTCGCGCTCTGACGCGGGGCAAGGGGGAGAACGAATGCCCAATCCGATCCTGACCGAGGCGATCGACCGGCTCTGCCGGGGCGAGGCGCTGAGCGCCGACGAGGCGACCGCCTGCCTGCACGAGGTCATGGAGGGACGCGCCTCCGAGATCCAGACCGCGGGGCTGCTGATCGCCTTCCGCACCAAGGGCGAGACGGTCGAGGAGATTGCCGGCATGGCGCGGGCGATGCGCGAGCTGTCGACCCCGGTGGAGTCGTCGCGGGCGGACCTGGTCGACACGGCCGGCACCGGCGGCGGCCGTCCGACCTTCAACGTGTCGACGACCGCGGCGTTCGTCGCCGCGGGCGCCGGCTGTCCGATGGCCAAGCACGGCAACCGGTCATCGACCGGACGCTCGGGGTCGGCCGACGTGCTGGAGGCGCTCGGCGCACGCATCGACCTCGATCCCGGCGCGGTCGCGACCTGCATCGACGAGGTCGGCTTCGGCTTCATGTTCGCCCCGGCGCACCATCCGGCGATGAAGCACGTCATACCGGTCCGCAAGGAGCTCGCGGTCAGGACGATCTTCAACTTCCTCGGTCCGCTGACGAACCCGGCCGGGGCGCGCCGTCAGCTGATCGGCGTCTCGGATCGGCGCTTCCTCGACTTCGTAGCGGCTGCGCTCGGCGAGCTGGGCTGCCAGCATGCACTGGTAGTGGCAAGCGACGACGGCCTCGACGAGCTCAGCGTCTCCGGCCCGACCCACGTGGTCGAGCTGCGCGACGGCGCGATCTCAGCCTCGACGGTGACCCCCGAGTCGGTTGGGCTCGCGGTCTCGCCCCAGGACGCCGTAGCCGCCGGAACACCGGAGAAGAACGCCGGGATCGCCCGGCGCGTACTCGCCGGCGACAAGGGCGCGGAGCGCGACCTGACGGTGCTCAACGCCGGCGCCGCGATCTACGTCGGCGGGTTGAGCGACTCGATCGAGGAAGGTGTCCGGCTCGCCGAGCAGGCGATCGACTCCGGAGCAGCGAGCGACGTGATGGACCGGTTCGTCACCCGAACCCAGGAGCTGGCGGCGTGAGTGAGCGACTTGACGCCCTGGTGGAGGCGACGCGCGAGGCGGTCGACCGCCGCCGGGCCGCGCTGCCGATCGCCGATCTGCAGCGGGCCGCCGCCGAGCGGACCGACGACGGCCGCCCGTTCGCTGAGGCGCTCTCGCGTCCCGGCATCTCGCTGATCGCCGAGCACAAGCGGCGCTCGCCGTCGGCCGGCGACATCCGTCCCGGCTCGAGCTGTGAGGAGATCGTCGCCGCCTACGAGCGCGGCGGCGCGGCGGCGCTGTCGGTGCTCACCGAGGAGGCGCACTTCGGCGGCTCGCTCGACGACCTGCGCGCCGCGCGCGCGACGACCAGCCTGCCGATCCTGCGCAAGGACTTCACCGTCGACCCCTACATGCTCTACGAGGCGCGCGCCGCCGGCGCCGACGCGGTTCTGCTGGTCGTCGGCTCGGTGCCCGACGGCGAGCTCGCGAACCTGTTGGCCGGGGCGCGCGAGCTCGACCTCGACGCGATCGTCGAGGTCCACCGCCCGGAGGAGCTCGAAGTGGCGCTCGCGATCGACGCGGACGTGATCGGGATCAACAACCGCGATCTGGTCGACTTCAGCGTCGACGTTGCACGGACGTTCGACCTGCTGCCCGATATCCCCGCCGGCAAGGTCGTCGTCTCGGAGTCGGGGATCGTCCGCCGCGAGCAGATCGAGGAGCTCGAAGGCGTCGGCGTCGACGCGGTGCTCGTGGGGGAGACCGTGATGCGCGCCGACGACCCGGAGGCCGCGGTTCGCGGGCTTTTAGGCGCGCTTAAGCAGCACAGCTAAGACTGCGTGTCATGAACGACACGACTCCGCCACAGAAGCGCTCATCGATTCCAACCTTCCTGGCCGGGGCGCTTGGGGGCCTGCTCGTGCTCGTCCTCGGTGCCGCGCTGATCGCGACCGACGTGATCGACACCGGGGACAGCACGACTACCGTCGAGCGCGCGACGCTGCCGACCCGCGCCGTGTCCAACGATGGCGACGGAGGCCGCACCGTCGCCGACATCTACAAGCAGGAGGGCGCCGGAGTCGTGTTCGTCGTCTCCAAGCAGGAGGCGAGCTCGAGCGACTCGCCGTTCGGCAGCCCGGACGGCGGTGGCGGCGGTGAGGCGACCGGCTCCGGCTTCGTCGTGGACAAGGAGGGCACGATCGTCACCAACGCCCACGTCGTCGGCGACGCCGAGGACGTCCAGGTCCGCTTCAAGGAGGACGGCGATCTCGTCGACGCCAAGGTCGTCGGCAAGGACCCGTCGACCGACGTCGCGGTGCTCAAGGTCGATCCCAGTGACGCCGACCTCCAGCCGCTGCCGCTGGGCAGCAGCGCTGACACGCAGGTCGGCGACGCCGTCGTGGCGATCGGCAACCCGTTCGGCTACACCCGCTCGGTGACGACGGGGATCGTGTCGGCCAAGCAGCGCCAGATCACCGCTCCGAACGGCTTCTCGATCGAGAACGTGATCCAGACCGACGCGGCGATCAACCCCGGCAACTCGGGCGGTCCGCTGCTCGACGCCGACGGCCGCGTGATCGGCATCAACTCGCAGATCGCGACCGGCGGCTCGCAGGGCTCGGTCGGGATCGGCTTCGCCGTGCCGATCGACACCGTCAAGGACCTGCTGCCGACGCTCAAGCAGGGCGAGGAGGTCGAGCGCGCATACATCGGGATCCAGATGATCGGCGTCACCGAGGACATCGCACGCGACTTCAACCTGAAGTCCGACGAGGGCGCGCTGATCCAGGAGGTCGTCCCGGACGGGCCAGCCGACAAGGCGGGCCTGAAGGCCGGTGGCACCTCGACCGGTGACGGGATCCGCGCGGGCGGCGACCTGATCGTCGAGGTCAACGGCAAGAAGGTCAAGAGCCCGGACGACGTGCCGGCCGCGATCGCCGACTCCAAGCCCGGCGACAAGGTCGAGGTCGTCTTCTACCGCGGCGACGAGCGCAAGACCGTCCAGGTCGAGCTCGGCAAGCGGCCCGCCTCGCTGCAGGGAAGCAGCGAGCAGCAGGACCAGGGCGGCGGCGGAACACTGCCGGACCTTCCGTAACGAGCTTCCATAGCCGGCTCGATCGCTCCCACGGAGCCGGCTCGGAATACACGCGGGCCCGTCCCTTCGGGGCGGGCCTGCGACGATTGTCGTGTGACCCGGTTCAAGTCCTGCGGCATCACCAACCTCGACGACGCTGAGCGCTGCGCCGACCTCGGCGCCTGGGCGGTCGGCCTGATTCTCTGGCCCGGCAGCCCGCGCGCCTGCCAGCCGGCCGCGGCCGAGCAGATCGGCGCCGCTCTGCACCGTCGCTGCGAGGTCGCTGGCGTGTTCGTCAACGCGACGCTCGACGAGGTCGCCCTGGCGGCCGATCGCTTCGGGCTGTCGCTGCTGCAGTTCCACGGCGACGAGGGCCCCGTCTACTGCCGCGAGGCCGCCCGGCGGACCGGCTGCAAGACGATGAAGGCGGTGCGCGTCAAGGACGCCGCCTCGGTGCGCGGCATCGAGGCGTACGGGACCGACTTCCACCTGCTCGACGCCTACGTGCCGAACGTGCGTGGTGGAACGGGGGCGACGTTCGAGTGGGACCTGCTGCGCCACCACCGCGGTAGCGTGCCGGTCGTGCTCTCGGGGGGCCTGACAGCGGACAACGTCGGCGAGGCGATTGCCGCAACACAGCCTTTTGCGGTCGACAGCGCGAGCGGCACCGAGTCGAAGCCGGGGCGCAAGGACCCCGCCAAGGTCGCCGCGTTCGTGCGGGCCGTGGCGCTGGCCGACGAGCGCCAGGCGGTTGGCGCGTGACGGTTCCGGGCGGGCGGGAGCGCGAGTTCGGCCCCTACGGCGGCCGGTTCGTGCCCGAGACGCTGATCCCGGCGCTCGACGAGCTCGAGCAGGCGTGGATCGAGGCGGTCGGCGACGCGTCGTTCGAGGCCGAGCTCGGCAGCCTGCTGCGCGACTACGTCGGCCGTCCGACGCCGCTCTACCTGGCCAGCCGCCTGTCCGATGAGGTCGGCGCGCGGGTCTACCTGAAGCGCGAGGACCTCAACCACACCGGCGCCCACAAGATCAACAACGCGCTCGGTCAGGCGCTGCTGGCCAAGCGGATGGGCAAGCGGCGGATCATCGCCGAGACGGGCGCGGGCCAGCACGGCGTCGCGACCGCCACCGCCTGCGCGCTGCTCGACCTCGAGTGCATCGTCTACATGGGCAGTGAGGACATGCGGCGCCAGAAGCCGAACGTCGAGCGGATGGGCCTGCTCGGCGCCCGCGTCGAGGCGGTCGACGCCGGTGCGCGGACGCTCAAGGAGGCCGTCAGCGCGGCGATCCGCGACTGGGTCGCCAACGCCGGCACGACGCACTACATCATCGGCTCGGCGGTCGGGCCGGCGCCGTATCCGGCGATGGTCCGCGACCTCCAGCGCGTGATCGGCGACGAGCTGCGCGCCCAGATCCAGCAGATCGAGGGGCGGCTGCCCGACCGGGTGATCGCCTGCGTCGGCGGCGGCTCGAACTCGATCGGCGCCTTCGCCCCGTTCGTGCTCGACAGCGACGTCGAGCTGGTCGGCGTCGAGGCGGCGGGGGAGGGGATCGCGACGGGCCGCCACTCCGCGCCGCTGACGACCGGTGCGCGCGGCGTGCTGCACGGCGCGATGTCGGCCGTCCTCCAGGACGCCGACGGGCAGGTGCTGGAGGCGCACTCGGTCTCCGCCGGGCTCGACTACCCGGGATCGGGGCCCGAGCACGCATGGCTGCGCGACGAGGGCCGTGTCCGCTACGTCGCTGTCGAGGACGACGACGCCGTGGCCGCCTTCAAGCTGCTCGCGCGGCTCGAGGGCATCATCCCGGCGCTCGAGCCCTCGCACGCGCTCGCCTGGCTGCTCGCCAACCCGAATGTCGACGGCATCGACGCGCTCGTGCTGTCGGGCCGTGGCGACAAGGACCTCGCGGAGGTGCTGGCGCGGTGAGCACGGTGGGAGCGGTCGCGGGCGCGCAGCGGATCGAGGCGGCGTTTGCCGGTCACGGCAAGCGCGCGGCGCTGATGCCCTATCTGATGGGCGGCTATCCGTCGGTCGACGAGTCGCTGGCGGCCGGCTTGGCCGCCGTCGATGCCGGCGCCGACCTGATCGAGCTGGGGATTCCCTTCTCGGACCCGCTTGCCGACGGGCCGGTCATCCACGCCGCGGGGACCGCGGCGCTGGAGGCCGGCGTGACGCCGAGCGACGTGCTCGGCGTCTGCAAGCGCCTCTCGGAGCGCGTTCCCGTCGTCCTGATGGTCTATTCCAACATCGTCCTCGCCGACGGGACCGACAGGTTCGTGCGCGCCGCCGCCGCTGCCGGCGCCGCCGGACTGATCGTGCCCGACATGCCGCAGGACGAGGCGGCGACGACGCGCGCCGCCTGCGACGCCGCCGGTCTGGCGCTGGTGCCGCTGGTGGCGCCGTCGAGCACTTCCGAGCGGGTGGCCGAGATCGGCAGCCAGGCGCGCGGCTTCGTCTACGCGGTGTCGCTGGCGGGGACGACCGGCGAGCGCGACGAGCTGCCGCCCGAGCTGCCGCGGATGGTCGAGCGGATCCGCGCGGCCACGAGCGTCCCGGTCGCGGTCGGCTTCGGCATCTCGACCGGGCCTCAGGCTGCGACCGTCGGCGATCTGGCCGACGGCGTGATCGTCGGCAGCCGCATCGTGCGGGCAGCGGGCGAGGGGGGCGCGGAGGCTGTCGGCACCGTCGTCGCCGAACTCGCCCGGTCGCTCCGGTAATCTGTCGCGCCCATGATGGTTCTAGTCGCACTCACCTTTGGCCTCGTCGTCTGGATCGTCGCCTGGGCCTTTGGCATCAAGGCCTTCGACGCGTTCCTCTTCACCGGGCTCGTCGTGCTCGTGGCCGCCGCCGTGCGGATCGCGATGCCGTTCGTGAAGCAGATCCTGACCGGCAAGACAGCGGCGCCAGGCGAGCAGTAGCCCCGCACTTCCTAGACTCTGCGGCCGTGCGCCGCGCCCTCTCGTCACTGCTCGCCGTGCTGGTCGCGTCGCTGGTCGCCTGCGGCGACGACAAGCCGGAGTCGACCCGCGTCCAGGGCGACACCCTGACGGTGTACGCCAGCCTGCCGGCGCACGGCGTCGAAGCCCCAGCTGGACGGGCGGCGGAGGTCGGGATGCGGCGGGCGCTGGCCGAGGCCGGCGGGAAGGCTGACGGGCGCAGGGTCGAGCTGGTCGTCCTGCCGTCGACACGTCCCGGCGACGACACGTGGGATCCAGGGACGATCGAGGCGAACGCCGATCGCGCCGCGGAGGACCCGACGACGATCGCCTACATCGGCGAGCTCGATCGCGGCGCCTCGGCCGTCTCGCTGCCGGTGACCAACCGTGAGCAGATCCTCCAGGTGTCGCCCGCCGACACGCTGACCAGCCTCACGCGACGGCCGCCGGGCCGTCCGCGGGCGGGGCCCGAGCGCTACTACCCGTCGGAGCTGCGGACGTTCATC
This sequence comes from uncultured Thermoleophilaceae bacterium, assembly GCA_964629855.1. GTDB lineage: Bacteria > Actinomycetota > Thermoleophilia > Solirubrobacterales > Thermoleophilaceae > JAAYBF01. Next base: position 8,141 of record CAZVRI010000052.1, on the reverse strand, counting down.
CGGCTCGTCCCGGCCGATCTCGGCGACGCGCGGCATGTCGTCGCCGAGCTGCGTGCGCGCGGAGTGCGGCGGCTGGCGATCGTCACCGGCGACGGGATCGCCGACCAGGAGTTCCAGGGGATGCTGCTGGGACTGATCGGCACGGGCGAGCCGCAGACGATCGACCGCTTCGACGCTCCGGACGCCGACACCGGTCCGGACAGCGTCGCCGATCTCGCCGACGATCTCGTCGACGCCGACCCGCAGGCCGTGGTCTACGTGGCGCCGGACAGCCGGGAGACGCGAGCGGTGATGGCGGCGATCGGGGCGAGGATGCCGGGCGTGACCCTGATCGCCGGGCCGGCGGCGGCGCGGCAGCAGGAGCTGCTGGCGAGGTCGGCCCGCTGCGCGCGCGTGCTCGGTGGCGACGCGATGCGGCTTACGCTCGCCGCGATCGACGCCGCGGGACCGGATCGCCGGGCCGTGGTCAAGGCGGCCAAGGCGGCGCCGAAACCAGTCAGCGTTTGCCGGTAGCGAGCTCCAGCGCCCGCTCCAGCCGCGGCTCGCGGAACTCGTAGCCGAGCTCCTGCAGACGCGACGGGACGGCGCGGACGCCCGTTGTCACGATCTGGGCCATCTCGCCGTAGAGCACCTTGACGGCAAGCGCTGGGACCGGCGCAAAGGCGGGACGGTGCAGAACCCGGCCGAGCGTCTTCGACAGCTCCGCGTTGGTCACGGGCTCCGGCGCGGCGAGGTTGAGCGGGCCGTCCGCGGTGGCGTTGTCGAGGCAGAAGATCAATGCTCCGACGATGTCGTCGGTGTGGATCCACGGCATGTACTGCCGGCCGCCCGCTACCGGTCCTCCCACGCCGAGCTTGAACGGCGGCAGCATCTTCTCCAGCGCGCCCCCGGAGTCGGCGAGCACGACGCCGGTACGCGTCAGCGCCACCCGCAACCCGAGATCGCTCGCCGCGCGTGCCTCGGCCTCCCATTCGACGCAGACCCGCGCGAGGAAGTCGTCGCCCGCCGGCTCGCTCTCGGTGACCGGCTCGTCGCCGTGCGGACCGTAGAAGCCGCTGGCGGACTGCGAGACGAGCACCGCGGGCCGATCGCCCTCCGGCAGCTCGCCCAGGGCGGCGACGAGGTTACGCGTCGCCAGTATCCGCGAGTCGCGGATCTCACGGCGCGCGTCGTCGGTCCAGCGTTGGGCGACCGGCTCGCCGAGCAGGTGGATGACGCCGTCGCGTCCGCTGAGGGCGTCCGCCGGCGGACGGTCGCCCTTCGGATTCGCCCACGTCGCGGCGATCGCGCGCCCGCCAAACAGGCGCTCCCCGCGAGCGGCGTCTCGGCTCAGCACTGTTACCTCGTCGCCGCGAGCGAGCAGCTCGTCGACGAGCGGGCGGCCGAGCATCCCGGTCGCGCCTGTGACGGTGATCTTCATGAGGACAACTGTATGCGCTGTCCTAGCTGCTCCCCCGGATACGGTTCCTCCCGTGAGTGGTACGCTGGCTTTGCAACGGTCGTTGACTTAGGGAGGGAGTGCATGGCTAGCATTGTCCGCCGGCTGATCGGGGTACCAGGGTTCATCGCGCTGTTCGCCATCGCCGGGGCGCTCGCGTTTAGTGCCCAGGGCGCGTCGGGTCAGGGTACGGGCTTCACCGGAGATATCAATTACACCTGCAATGTTCTTCCGCCAGGCTTCGCGTGTGGGCCCACGGCGCTCCACAGTTACGGGTTCAACAGCGCGCACTACTCGGGTAACGGCCGCTGGACTATCGGTACGATCATCACTGATACGCCACTCGGGACCTATTCGGCCTTTGTGTCCGAGCCGACGCGAATTGCCCGAGTGTGCACTAACGGCACGTATCCGAACTGCATTGATTCGGATGGGTGGGCTGGGCATGTCTGGGTGGAGACGCACGTCTATACCCATACAGTTGATGGCCATGGGGTCTATTAGGGTGAGCGGTCTCGGAGAGGAGAGATTCGAATGAATCGTCCAACGTTTGTAGCAATCGGCATCTCGGCTGTCGTCGCGGCCGGTGCCGCTACCGCCGTGGCGTCAATGGATTCCGGGTCCGATGATCGCGGGGGTGCGCAAACACCGAGCGTCGAACCCGTAGACAAGGTCCCTGCGACAGTTAGCGGCGCGATGGCGGTATTCAGGCGGGTGCAAGCTCCCGCGGACAAAGTCCCTGGCGACCCACTCGGGGCGATAGCGAGGTCTGGCGACGGCGAACCTGGGGAGAATCCGACGCTGTCGCGTCGCGTCCAGGCGTCTAACTCAGGCGACAAGGGATTCCTCTGGCCGATGCGGGATGGTGTTTGCGTGTCTGTGGAAAATGCCAGTGGTTGTGCGCGAATGGACGAGCTCAACGAGCACGGCGGTGTGAGCATCCTGACGGTCAACACGCCGGCTGGGATTCGGGTCGCCGGGTTCGCCATAGATGGCGTTGACGAGGTGCAAGTCCTGACGAGGTCTGGCGCCACGCAGGTGGTCCCGGTCGAGGACAATTTTTTCAGTGTCCACGTGGAGGGGTCGCCGACTGAGGCGCGTTGGTCAAGCCCCGAGGGGGCGGAGCGAGCTGTGCTCGCGACGTCTCAGTAGGTAGTCTTTATCGGGCCTCTTCGAGCATTCGTCCTTGCGGCGGTTCTCTGCATCGCGGTGGCGGTTGGAGTAACAGCGATCACCGATGTGGGGCCGCTGTCGGGGTGGCATGATGACGACTCAGGGCCTGACCGGACACCGCGTGCTCGACCTCTCGCGTCTGTGACGGTGAGATCGGGCAGCGAGGCCTGGACTGTGAGGGCCACCCGGGGGCGGGGGTCTGTAACCGATCTGAAGGGCGTGCGCGACACCTGTCTGTCCGTGCGTCGCCGAGGTGATCGGGGCCTCGTCGAGCGCTGTACCTATCCGCCTGGAGATGTCGCAGTCCTCCGTCGCGAAGGGATCACTCTCGGAGTGGAAGGCCGGCCCTTGTTTAACTCGCGGCGACTCGCGGTGTTCGGACTCGCGACTCTGTCTGTCAAGAACATTGAGGTCGCGCGTGGCGGTAGGGCCGTGACCGTGCGGATCTCGCGCTCGATAAGCCTACCCGTGCCGCGTGTCCCCACGGGATCGCTCGATCAGGTCGAGGGGGCCAGGCGCAGTGAGCTGGTCGATCTGCCAAGACGAACCCGAGCAAAGGTCTTTCTCGCTGTTCTTCCGCCTGCGGCGGCAGGGCGCGATGGTGGCGCCCTCACTGTCACCGTGCGTTTCCGTGACGGGAGAGTCGCTCGACTGACGCGAGTGGTCCCTGGAGTCTTGTGATCTCGACATTCAGCGCAATGAGCGCGCGCCGACTGAGAATGTCCGGTGTGGTCGGCTGACCCGGGGTCCGGCGAGTACCGCAGCTACCCCGGGAGGCTCAGCTCGGCTGTCTGGTCGTCGAGCCGGGCCGTGCCCTCGCGCTCAGCCTCTTCGGCGACCACGCGAGCCACCTCACGGGCGACGTCGCGGTTGAACACCGAGGGGATGATGTAGTCCTCGGTGAGCTCCTCGTCGTCGATCGTCTCGGCAATTCCCTTCGCGGCGGCGATCTTCATCTCCTCGGTGATCTTGCGGGCGCGCACGTCGAGCGCGCCGCGGAAGATGCCCGGGAAGGCGAGCACGTTGTTGATCTGGTTCGGATAGTCCGAGCGGCCGGTGGCCATCACGCGCACGTAGGGGGCGGCGTCCTCGGGCTTGACCTCGGGGTTCGGGTTCGCCATCGCGAAGACGAACGGGTCGGGGTTCATCCGCTGCAGGTCCTTGGCGGTGATGATCCCGGGCCCGGAGAGACCGCAGAAGAGGTCGGTTCCCTCGAGCACCTCGGCCGGCGAGCCGTCGCGGCGCTCCTGGTTGGTGTTCTCGGCCAGCCAGCGCTTCGGGGCGTTCATCGCCCCGGACTCGTAGTCCTCGCGGCCGGTGTGGATCGCGCCGAAGCGGTCGCAGGCGACGAACTTCGAGATCCCGGCGCCCATCATGATCTTGGCGCAGGCGACGCCGGCGGCACCGGCGCCGGCCATCGACACCGACAGGTCCTCGATGTTGCGGCCGGTCAGGCGGCAGGCGTTCAGCAGCGCGGCGAGCACGACGATCGCGGTGCCGTGCTGGTCGTCGTGGAAGACCGGGATGTCGAGCTCTTCGATCAGCCGCTGCTCGATCTCGAAGCAGCGCGGCGAGGAGATGTCCTCGAGGTTGATGCCGCCGAAGGTCGGCGCCATCAGCTTGACCGTCTCGACGATCTTGTCCGGGTCCTTGGTGTCGAGCGCGATCGGGAAGGCGTCGACGTCGGCGAACTCCTTGAAGAGCATCGCCTTGCCCTCCATCACCGGCATCGCCGCCTCGGGTCCGATGTCGCCGAGGCCGAGCACCGCCGTGCCGTCGGTGACGACGGCGACCGTGTTCGCCTTGATCGTGTACTTGAACGCCTTCTGGCGGTTCTCGGCGATCGCGGTGCAGACGCGCGCCACGCCCGGCGTGTAGGCCATCGAGAGGTCGTCGCGCGTCTTCAGCGCGGACGAGAGGCCGGTGTAGATCTTGCCGCGCCGGTGCAGCTCGAAGGTGCGGTCCGTCGTCTCGACGAGCTTCGCCTCCTGGACGCTCTGGACCGCCTTGATCACGCGGCCGCGGTGGTCCTGGCTCTCGCAGTCGATCGTGATCTCGCGGACGGTGCCGTCGCCGCCGGCCTCGACGGTGTCGACCGCGACGATCGCGCCGCCTACCTTCGAGATCGCTGCGGTGACTTTGCTCAGCGTGCCGGACTCGTGTGGGAGCTCGACGCGCAACGTCAGTGAGAACTGTGCGCTTGGGATAGCCATGGGGGGCGCCAAAGATATAGACCGGCCGGCCTCGGCTCGGGCCGCGCCGCTCAGTAGCCTGGGCGCGTGCCGCCGGAGTCGCCCAAGGAGCTGTTCCTGATCGACGGCAACAGCCTCGTCTATCGCGCCTTCTTCGCGCTCCCGGAGTCGATCGCCACCTCGAAGGGCCAGCCGACCAACGCGATCTTCGGCTTCGCCTCGATGCTCGTCAAGTTGCTGACCGAGTACGGCTCGAAGCCGACGATCGTCGTCTGGGACGCCGGCTCGTCGGGGCGCAAGGAGGTCTACCCGGAGTACAAGGGCGACCGGCCGTCGCGTCCCGACCTGCTGCGCGAGCAGTTCCCGCACTTCACGCCGCTGGTCGAGGCGTTCGGCTACATGAACGTCAGCTGCGAGGGCTACGAGGCCGACGACGTGATCGCCACGCTCGCCCGGCGGGCGCGCGAGCACGGGACGGAGGTGATGATCGTCACCGGCGACCGCGACACCTTCCAGCTCGTCGAGGACGGCGTGCGCGTGATGGCGACCGGCCGCGGCATCACCGACACCAAGATCTACGACGCCCAGGCGGTGGTCGACCGCTACGGCATCCCGCCGCGGTCGATCCCCGACTTCTACGGCCTCAAGGGCGACAGCTCGGACAACATCCCCGGCGTCCCCGGGATCGGCGACAAGACCGCCGCGACGCTGCTGCAGGAGTTCGGCGACCTCGAGACGATCCTCGCCAGCGTCGACAAGATCTCCGGCGCCAAGCGCAAGGAGAACCTGACCAACCACGCCGAGGACGCGCGGATCTCGAAGCAGCTCGCGACCTCGATCCGCGACGTGCCGGTCGAGGAGGTCGACTTCGACGACCTGCTCGCCCGCGAGCCGGACCGCGCGCGGCTGCGCGAGGTCTTTCGTGAGTTCGAGCTGCGCGACCCGCTGCGCCGGCTCGAGGAGGTGTTCGGCGACGGGGAGGCAGCGGCGCCGGTGCCCGCGGCGAGCGCGACGGTGGCCGTGCGGGCGCGCAGGGTCGCTCCGGCCGAGCTCGGGTCATTGACCGGCGACCACCTGGCGCTCTGGGCCGACCGCCCCGAGCCGCCTGAGGATCAGCTGCCCGGCTTCGGGGACGACGAGCCGCTGACCTTCGCGGCGTACGGCGGCAACAAGGAGGCGCTGACCGGTGAGGCCGAGACCCTGACCGACGTCGTCGTCGCCTGGGGCGACCGGCCGCTGACGGCGCACGACTGGAAGACGCTGACGGTCGCCGAGCAGAACGCGGTCGTGCCGGTGCTCGAGCACGACACGCTCGTCGCCGCCTACCTGATCGACCCGGCGCGCCGGACCTACCCGCTCGACGAGCTGGCCAGCGATCTCGGGCTCGGCGCGGATATCCAGGGCGCCAAGGGTGAGGATCGGTCGAAGGATGCGGCCGAGCAGGTCGTGCTGCTGCACGCGCTCGCCGCCAGCCAGCGCGAGACGCTCGAGGAACTCGGCCTGACCCGGCTGCTCGAGGAGATCGAGCTGCCGCTGGTCGAGGTGCTGGTCGAGATGGAGCGCGCCGGGGTGCGGCTCGACGTCGCCCGCGTGCGCGAGATCGCGACGCGGATCGGCGACGAGGCGGCCACGCTCGAGCGCCAGATCTGGGCGGCCGCGGGCGAGGAGTTCACGATCGGCTCGCCCCAGCAGCTGGCCGAGATCCTCTTCAACAAGCTCGAGCTGTCGAAGAAGCGGCGCGGCAAGACCGGCTTCTCGACCGACGCGCGCGTGCTCGCGGCAATCCGCCACGAGCACGAGATCGTCCCGATGATCGAGCAGTGGCGCGAGCTGACCAAGCTCAAGTCGACCTACCTCGACGCCTTCCCGGCACTACTCGGCGACGACGGCCGGCTGCGCACGACGTTCAGCCAGGTGACCGCAGCGACCGGCCGGCTCTCCAGCAGCAACCCGAACCTCCAGAACATCCCGGTGCGGACCGAGCGCGGGCGCGAGATCCGCGCCTGCTTCGTCGCCGAGGACGGCTGCCGGCTGATCTCCGCCGACTACTCGCAGGTCGAGCTGCGGCTGCTCGCGCACATCGCGGGGGAGGAGGTGCTGAAGGAAATCTTCCGGCGCGGCGAGGACGTCCACACCGCGACCGCTGCGTGGATCCTCGGCGCCGACGCCGGCGGCAAGGTCGACCCCGGCACGCGCTCGAAGGCGAAGATGGTCAACTACGGGATCGTCTACGGCCTGTCGGCGTTCGGGCTCGCCGACCGCCTCCAGATCCCGCAGGGCGAGGCGCAGGAGTTCATCGACCGCTACCTGGAGCGGTTCCCGGCCGTCAAGGCGTTCATCGACACGACGATCGAGCGCGCGACCGACGAGGGCTTTGTCGCCACCGAGTTCGGCCGCATCCGCCGCATCCCGGAGCTGCGCGCGCGCAACCGCCAGGTCCGCCAGCTCGGCGAGCGGCTCGCGGTCAACATGGTCATCCAGGGCACTGCCGCCGACATCATCAAGGTCGCGATGATCAACTCCGTTCGGGCGCTGCGCGACGCCGGCCTGGACACCCGGCTCGTCCTCCAGATCCACGACGAGCTGCTGTTCGAGGGGCCAGAGTCCGAGGTTGCCGCCGCGTCGGAGATCGTCCAGCGCGAGATGGCCGGGGCCTTCGAGATGGACCCGCCGCTGACCACCGACCTCGGCGTCGGGACGAACTGGCTGGAGGCGAAGTAGTGGACCGCTGGGTCGCGGTCGCCGCGATGGTCGCGGCGGGCGGGCTCGTCGCGATGCAGGCGCCGATCAACTCGACGCTCGGCAAGTCGGTCGGGACCTTCGCCGCCGCCTCGGTCTCGTTCGCCGTCGGGCTCGCCGTCCTCGTCTGCATCACCCTGCTGTTCACGAGCGGCTTCGGCGAGGTCGCCAACGCCGCCGACCTGCGCTGGTACTACCTCACCGGTGGCCTGCTCGGAGCCGCATACGTCACCACCGTCCTCGTCTCCGTCCGCACGCTCGGCGCCGGCGGCGTCACCGCCGCCACGATCGCCGGCCAGCTCACCCTCGCCGTCGTCATCGACCGCTACGGCTGGTTCGGCGTCGACAAGCAGGGCCTCACCCCGCAGCGCGTCCTCGGCATCGCCCTCCTGGCCGTCGGCACCTTCCTCGTCGTTCGCGGCAAGTAGCGGCGCTGCGCTCGGGCTCGTTACTGCTTGGAGCCTCGGTCGTGCCCCGGCGCTTGCGCTCTGCCGTGGTCGAGCGGGATCGGCGTCGGTGGCCGCGGGGCCCGTCTCCGGTGGCGGTTTCCGTGCTCGGCTCCGCTCGTTCCGCTGGGACTACGCCCCGTGCCTGGCGCG
>CAZVRI010000051.1:15604-19610 GCA_964629855.1 uncultured Thermoleophilaceae bacterium | reverse complement strand
TCGCCGGCTCGAAGTACCGCGGCGAGTTCGAGGAGCGGCTCAAGAAGGTGATGAAAGAGATCACCCAGCGCGGCGACATCATTCTCTTCATCGACGAGCTCCACAACCTGGTCGGCGCCGGCGCCGCCGAGGGCGCGATCGACGCGGCCTCGATCCTGAAGCCGGCGCTCGCCCGCGGCGAGCTGCAGACGATCGGCGCGACCACGCTCGACGAGTACCGCAAGTACCTCGAGCGCGACTCCGCGCTGGAGCGCCGCTTCCAGCAGATTCGCGTCGAGCAGCCGTCGACCGAGGAGACCGTCCAGATCCTCAAGGGCCTGCGCGACCGCTACGAGCAGCACCACCGCGTCGGGATCACCGACGAGTCGCTCGAAGCTGCCGCCGAGCTGGCCGACCGCTACATCTCAGACCGCTTCCTGCCGGACAAGGCGATCGACCTGATCGACGAGGCCGCCTCGCGTGCCCGGATCAAGTCGATGACGTCGCCGCCGGTCTACCGCGAGCTCGAGGAAGAGATCGAGACGACGCGGCGTGACAAGGAGGCCGCGATCGAGGCGCAGGAGTTCGAGAAGGCGGCGAACCTGCGCGATCAGGAGCGGCAGCTGACGAACAAGAAGCGCGACCTCGAGGAGCAGTGGCGCTCCGGCGAGTCCGGCGAGCGGCCCGAGATCGGCGAGGAGGAGATCGCCGACATCGTCTCGATGTGGACCGGCATCCCGGTCTTCAAGCTGACCGAGGCCGAGACCCAGAAGCTGATGCGGATGGAGGACGAGCTCCACAAGCGCGTGATCGGCCAGAACGCGGCGATCGAGGCTGTCTCGAAGGCGATCCGTCGCTCGCGTGCCGGGCTCAAGGACCCGAAGCGGCCCACCGGCTCGTTCATCTTCCTCGGCCCTTCGGGCGTTGGCAAGACGGAGCTGGGGCGGACGCTCGCCGAGTTCCTGTTCGGCGACGAGGACGCGATGGTCCGGATCGACATGTCCGAGTACATGGAGAAGCACTCCGTGTCGCGGCTGGTCGGCTCGCCGCCCGGCTACATCGGCTACGACGAGGGCGGACAGCTCACCGAGGCCGTGCGGCGCAAGCCGTACAGCGTGCTGCTGCTCGACGAGATCGAGAAGGCGCACCCGGACGTGTTCAACATCCTGTTGCAGATCCTCGAGGACGGCCGGCTGACCGACAGCCAGGGCCGCACCGTCGACTTCCGCAACGCGATCGTGATCATGACCTCGAACGTCGGCGCGGCGCAGATCGCCAAGAACACGGAGATCGGCTTCACGATCGGCGAGGAGGACACCGGCGTCTCCTACGACCAGATGAAGACGCGGATCATGGGCGAGCTCAAGAAGGTCTTCCGGCCTGAGTTCCTCAACCGCATCGACGAGGTCATCGTCTTCCACAAGCTGGCGAAGGACGAGATCCGCGAGATCGTCGAGCTGCTGCTGAAGCGGATCCGCGAGTCGCTCGCGGAGCGCGAGCTGTCGCTCAACCTCTCCGACGACGCGGCCGACCTGCTGGTCGAGAAGGGCTGGGACCCGTCGATGGGAGCCCGCCCGCTGCGCCGTGCGATCCAGCGCTACATCGAGGATCCGCTTGCCGACGAGGTGCTCGCGCAGAACCTCGATCCGGGCTCGACCGTCGAGGTCGAGAAGGCTCCCGACGGCGACGACCGCGACGTGACGATCTCGATCGTCAAGCCCGCGCGCAAGCGTGAGGCGGTCGGTGTCGGCGCCAAGGGCGGCGACGGCGAGGATGCGCCGCGGCTCGAGGACGGCAGCGACGACGAGCACCACGACGACGGCGAGCAGCTCTCCGAGGACCTCGAGGTCCCGGACGCGCCCCCGGCGCCAGACGGCGACGCCTCCTCCGACGACGACTAGCGCTCCGACGTAGAGGGGGGCAGGTCGTCCTGGTCGCGCCCTAGGTTTGTGCGATGGCGCGTGCCACGACACACCACGTCTGCTCGGCGTGCGGACATGAGGCGGCTAAATGGCACGGCCGCTGTCCGGGCTGCGAGGAGTGGGGGACGCTGGTCGAGGAGGCGAAGCCGGTTGCCCAGTCCGCTTCCGCACGCGTGGGCGGCGGAGGCGGCCGTGGACGGGCGCTGACGCCCGTTCCGCTCAACCAGGTCGAGGCGCCGCGGGTCGCGCGGCTGCGGACCGGCATCGGCGAGCTCGACCGCGTCCTCGGCGGCGGCCTGGTGCCGGGCTCGCTCGTCCTGCTTGGCGGCTCGCCGGGGATCGGCAAGTCGACGATCGTCACGTCGGCGCTCGGCAACCTCACCGCCGGCGGTAGGAGCGTCCTCTACGTCTCCGGCGAGGAGTCGGCGGCCCAGGTGCGGCTGCGCGCCGAACGGCTCGGTCCGGCGGCGTTGGCGGTGCCGATCGTCGCCGAGACCGATCTCGACGCTGTCGTGGCGACGATCGAGGCCGAGCGGCCCGACGTCTGCGTAGTCGACTCGGTCCAGGTGCTGCACGCCGCGGGGCTGACCGGCGCGCCCGGCTCGGTTGGGCAGGTCCGCGAGGTCGCCGGCCGCCTGATGGGGGTCGCGAAGTCGCGTGGGATCGCGATCGTGCTCGTCGGCCATGTGACGAAGGAGGGGGCGCTCGCTGGTCCGCGCGTGCTCGAGCACCTCGTCGACTGCGTGCTGTCGTTCGAGGGCGAGCGCGAGCGGACCTACCGCACGCTGCGCGCGCTGAAGAACCGCTTCGGCTCGACTAACGAGGCTGGGGTGTTCGAGATGCGCGACGAGGGACTGGTCGAGGTCGAGGACGCCTCCGCCCGCTTCGTGGCCGAGGCGACGCCGCGTGCGCCCGGCTCGGCGATCCTCTGCTCGATGGAGGGCTCGCGGCCGCTGCTGGTCGAGGTCCAGGCGCTCGTCGCGCCGACCGAGCTGGTGCCGCCGCGCCGGATGGCCAACGGCATCGACCGCAACCGGCTCGCGCTCGTGCTGGCGGTTCTGACGCGGCACGGCGGTATCGCAATCGGTAGCGCTGACGTATTCGTATCCGTCGCCGGCGGGGTCCGGATCGACGAGCCCGGCGCCGATCTCGCGATCGCGCTCGCGATCGCCTCGGCGGCCAGGGGCGTCCCGCTCGGCTCCAGCGACCGTCCGCTCGCCACCTTCGGCGAGATCGGCCTCACCGGCGAGCTCCGCCACGTCGCGCACCCCGACCGCAGGCTCGCCGAAGCGGCGAAATTCGGGCTCGGGGACGTCCTCCATCCGGGTCCCGCGCTGCCGGACCTGGGGGCGGCCCTGCGGGCAGGCATCGACCGATCAGTCGGTCAGCAACGCGCTGCCTGACCGGAATCCCGCCAAAACCTGCACTGGAAAGCCGTTTTTCCCGCATTCGCGTACAATTGGTCCAATGCCGTACGCCGGAGATGACGTTTCAGAGCTAGAGGCTAGGCAGGAACCTCGGCTCGTACGGGCATTGGAGATGATCGCGCCCGGAACGGCGGTGCGCGAGGGCATCGACAGCATCGTTCAGGCGCGCACCGGTGCTCTCATCTGCATTGGTGACAGCGACGAGCTGGCCTTCCTCTACTCCGGTGGCCTGAAGCTCGAGGTCGACTACACACCCGCGCTGCTGTTCCAGCTGGCCAAGATGGACGGCGCGATCATCCTGTCATCGTCCGGAACGAAGATTCACTGGGCCAACGTCCAGCTGATGCCGGACCCGACGATCCTGTCGCTGGAGACCGGCACCCGCCACCGCACCGCCGAGCGTGTGTCGAAGCAGACCGACGCGCTGGTGATCGCGATCTCGCAGGCGCGCAGCGTCGTCTCGCTCTACCTCGACGGCGCGAAGTACATCCTCGAGGACATCCCCGTTGTGCTCGCCAAGGCCAACCAGGCGCTGGCGACGCTCGACAAGTACCGCACCCGCCTCGACCAGGTGTCGACACGCCTGACCGCGCTCGAGTTCGAGGGCGGCGTGACACTGCACGACGTCCTGACCGTCCTCCAGCGCGCCGAGCTGGTGACGCGGATGGCGGTCGAGAT
>CAZVRI010000051.1:0-15594 GCA_964629855.1 uncultured Thermoleophilaceae bacterium | reverse complement strand
AGCTCGGCGCCGAGGGGCGGCTGATCGAGATGCAGCTCGAGGAGACGATGGTCGGCGTCGCGTCGGAGAAGTCGGCGCTCGTCCACGACTACATCGCCGAGCCGAGCGACGACAACTTTGCCGGGGTGCTGGACCAGCTCGCCCGGATGCTGCACCAGGACCTGCTCGACTTCGGGATGCTGGCCGAGCTGCTCGGCTACGACCGCAAGCTGAACACGCTCGACCATCCCGTCTCGCCGCGCGGCCATCGCGTGCTGGGACGGATCCCACGACTGCCGAAGCTGGTTGTCCAGGGGATCGTGCGCGAGTTCGGAGGGCTGGACGAGATCTTGGCCGCCGGCGACGGCGACCTCGAGTCGGTCGAGGGGGTGGGCGACGTGAGGGCGAAGGACATCCGCGAGGGTCTGCGTCGCCTACAGGAGATCAACCTCGTGGACCGCTACCTACAAACGTGACCACAGGAGCCCTGGCGGCATTGCGCCGGGCTCGTTTTCGATTAGGAGGCCCGTCATTTCCGAGACGATTGAGCAAGAGATCGTGGACCTCGAGATCACCCGCGAGATGCCCCATATCGAGTACGAGATCGGGGACAACGTCGTGTACCCCCATCACGGGGCAGGCAAGGTCCTCAAGAAGGAGCAGAAGACGGTTCTCGGCGAGGAGCGCGAGTACCTGACGATCAAGATCCTTCACAACGACATGACGGTGATGGTCCCGTGTGAGAACGCGGGCAAGGCCGGTCTGCGCCGCGTGATCGGCGAGGAGGCCGTAGCCAAGGTCCTCTCGGTGCTGCGCGACGACGTCAGCGAGATGCCGAAGAACTGGAACCGTCGCTTCAAGCACAACCGCGAGAAGATCAAGACGGGTGACGTCTTCGAGCTCGCCGAGGTCGTGCGCAACCTCGCCATCCGGGAGTCCGAGAAGGGCCTCTCGACGGGTGAGAAGCAGATGTACACGCGGGCCAAGAAGATCCTCGCCTCCGAGCTGATGTACGCGCTCGAGATGGAGGAGGACGAGGCCGAGGCTCACCTCGACTCGCTGATCGAGGACGCGCACTCGGACCGCATGGGGGCTGCCGCATCCGCGTAGCGATCGTCGCCGCCGGCGGCAGCGGCGAGCGTCTCGGGGCCGACGGCCCGAAGGCGTTCGTCGACTGCGCCGGCCGGCCGCTGGTCGACTGGAGCATCGAGGTCCTCGCCGCGGTCTGCGACCGCGTCGTGGTCGCGGTGCCGGAGGGTTACGAGCAGGACGCCGACGGCCACGAACGGGTCGTCGGCGGCGGGTCGCGCTCGGAATCGGTGCGCAACGCGCTCGCGGCCGTGCCGGAGGCCGAGATCGCCGTCGTCCACGACGCCGCCCGGCCGCTGTTGACTGCCGACCTCGTCGAGCGCTGCGTCGCCGCGATCCATGCCCCCGGAGTGACGGGATCGGTCGCCGCGGCGCCGGTGACCGACACGATCAAGGAGGCCGACGGGTCCGGCCGCGTGCTGCGCACGCTCGACCGCGGCGCGCTGTGGGCGATCCAGACGCCGCAGGTCTTCTGGGCAGAGCCGCTGCGCGAGGCCCTCGCCGCCGACAGCGCGACGCTGGCGGCCGCGACCGACGACGCCGGCCTCGTCGAGGCGGCAGGCGGCACCGTGGCGATCGTCGAGGCCCCTCGCGAGAACCTCAAGGTCACCACCCCGCTCGACCTCCAGGTCGCACAGCTCCTGTTGACGGGCCCCCACACGGCCGCCCGCGCCGACGCGTAGTCTGCCCGGCCGTGCTGACCGACTACCACGTACACCTGCGCCCCGACGAAGAGGGCACCACGGCCGCGAAGTACTTCACCGCCGCCAACGTCGACCGCTACCGCACGACCGCCGCCGAGCGCGGGATCGGCGAGCTCGGCGTCTCGGAGCACGTCTACCGCTTCGCGCAGGCGCTCGACGTCTGGGACCACCCGTTCTGGGCCGAGAATGCCGCTGACGACATCGACGCCTACTGCGAGTTCGCCCGTGGCGAGGGCCTGCGGGTCGGCATCGAGGCCGACTATGTCGCCGGCCGCGAGGACCGGATGGCGAACCTGCTCGAGGCGCGCGACTGGGACTACGTCGTCGGGTCGGTCCACTTCCTCCAGGACGCCGCCGTCGACATGCGTGGCGCCTGGGACATCTGGCGCTCGGCCGATCCCGAGAAGGTCTGGGCGCGCTACTTCGAGACGCTCGGCGAAGCCGCCCGCACGGGCATGTTCGACATCCTCGCCCACCCGGACCTCGTGAAGGTGTGGGGCAAGGGCGCGCCGGCCCCCGACGGCGACCTGCGCCGCTTCTACGAGCTGGCGATGGACGGAATCGCCGAGTCCGACGTGGCGATCGAGGTCTCGACCGCCGGGCTGCGCAAGCCCGTCGGCGAGCTCTACCCGTCGCTGCCGTTCCTGGAGATGTGCATCGACGCGGGACGGCCGATCGCGCTGTCGAGCGACGCGCACATCCCCGACCACCTTGGCTTCGAGTATGAGCGGACCGTCGAGTGGCTGGCGAACGCTGGCGTGACCGAGCTCGCCGTCTTCGAGGGCCGCGAACGGCGGCTGGAGCCGATCGGGTGAGCACGCGCAGCGGGATCGGCTACGACTCGCACCGGCTCGCCGAGGGGCGCAAGCTGATCCTCGGCGGCGTCGAGGTCGAGGGCGCCGAGCACGGCCTCGACGGCCACTCCGACGCCGATGCTCTGACCCACGCCGTGATCGACGCGCTGCTCGGCGCCGCGGGACTCGGTGACATCGGACTGCACTTCCCAGACACCGACGAGCGCTGGCGCGACGCCGACTCGATCGCCCTGCTGCGCGAGGTAGTGCGGATGGTCGGGGACGCCGGCTGGACGGTCGGCAACGTCGACTCCACGGTGATCTGCGAGGCGCCGAAGCTCGGCGCCTACCGCGAGCCGATGCGCGACACGCTCGCGGCGGCGCTCGGAGTCGCGCCGGACGCGGTGAACGTGAAGTTCACCACCAACGAGCGCATGGGCCCGATCGGCCGCGGCGAGGGCATCGCCGCCCTGGCCACGGCGACGCTGGGGCCCAGCGAAGGATCCTTAGGCCCATAGACATAAGGATCCTTCGCTCGGGTTCGTGAGCGGCGGTAGAGTCGGCGTCGTGGACGCCGAGAGCCTTGCCTACGCCGGACTTGCAAAGCAGGCGGAGCTGGTGCGCGCGGGCGAGGTCTCGTCGCGCGAGCTGGTCGAGCTGTACCTGGAGCGGATCGCGCGGCTCGACCCAGAGCTCAACTGTTATCGGGTCGTGCTCGCCGAGCGGGCGCTGATCGAGGCCGACCAGGCGGACTCGCGCCGCTCCGGCGGCGACGACCGGCCGCTGCTCGGCGTGCCGGTCGCCATCAAGGACTGCGTCGACGTCGCGGGCGAGGTGACGACCAACGGCACCGCCGCCCACGGCCCGCCGGCGACCGCCGACTCGGAGCTGGTGCGGCGCTTGCGCGCCGCCGGCTGCGTGATCCTCGGCAAGACGACGCTGCCCGAGCTGGCGATCACCGGCACGACCGAGGGACCGGCCTTCGGCGTGACCCGCAACCCCTGGAACCCAGACCGCACGCCGGGCGGATCCAGCGGCGGCAGCGGAGCAGCCGTCGCCGCCGGCCTGGCGGCCGCCGGGCACGCCACCGACGGCGCCGGGTCGATCCGCATCCCCGCCGCCTGCTGCGGGCTGTTCGGGCTCAAGCCGCAGCGCGGGCGAATCCCGCTCGCCCCCGACGACGAGGAGCAGTGGAACGGCCTGGTCGTCGCGGGGGCGATCACCCACAGCGTGCTGGACAACGCGCTCTTCCTCGATGCCGTAGCCGGTCCGGGGGCGGCTCCCGGCGGGCCCGCGCTCGACCGCCCGTTCGCCGACGCCGTGAGGCAGGCGCCCGGCAAGCTGCGGATCGCGGTCTCGCTGCGCCCGCCGCTGATGGCGCGCCTGTCGCCCGAGGTCCGGCGCGGGGTCGACGACACGGCCGAGCTGCTGCGCGGCCTCGGTCACCAGGTCGACTATGTCGAGCCGCCGTTGACCGAGTGGCTCTCCGAGGTCCTGCCGCGCTACCTCAAGGGCATCGAGCGGGATGCCGCGAACATGGCCGATCCCAGCAGGCTGCAACGCCGCACGCGCGGCTTCGCGCGGCTGGGCTCGCTGATCCCAGGGGCGCTGCTCGAGCGTGCCCGCCGGATCGAGGGCGACGTCGCCGCCCGCTACAACCGCGAGTTCGAGAGCTACGACGTCGTGATGACGCCCGTCATGGCGACGTCGCCGCCCGGCGCCGCGCAGTGGGAGGGCATGGGCGCGCTGCGCACGCTGATCGAGATGACGATGGTCTATCCGTACTGCGTGGTCTGGAACGCGACCGGTCAGCCTGCCGCGGCCGTCCCAGCCGGCTTCACCCCCGACGGACTGCCGCTCTCGGTCCAGCTGATCGCCAAGCCCGAGCAGGACCACCTGCTGCTCTCGCTCGCCGCTCAGATCGAGACCGAGCGTCCCTGGGACCGCCGACCACCGACGCGATAGGCGTCGCATACCGGCGTCATCGGCCTCTCGTGTGCTGGCGCACACGTCAAGGCCTGCTTCCTTGGTCTGCTCGCCTCTCGCGCCGCTGGATCGGCGGTCCGGGCGGATAGGCTGCGGCCAGTGAGGGAGATACGACTACACGACACCTTGAGCGGCGAGGTCCGCCCGTTGACTACCCGCGAGCCCGGCAAGGTCGGCATCTACGCCTGTGGGCCGACCGTCTACGCGCGCGTCCACGTCGGCAACGCACGGCCCTACGTCGTCTTCGCGCTGCTCAAGCGGTTCCTCGAGCACGAGGGCTACGACGTGACCCTGGTCGAGAACGTCACCGACGTCAACGACAAGATCTACGCCGCTGCGCGCGAGGCCGGCGTTCCCAGCCAGGAGCTTGCGGCCGAGATGACCCGCGCCTACGAGCGCGACACCGACGCGCTGGGGCTCGGCCGGCCCGACCACGAGCCGCGAGCCGTCGACACGATCGGCCCGATCGTCGACCTGATCCAGGCGCTGATCGACGGCGGGCACGCCTACGCGGCCGGTGGCGACGTCTACTTCGACGTGTCGAGCTTCGACGGCTACGGCAAGCTCTCCAACCGCCCGCGCGACCAGATCGAGCAGGGCGAGGGCGACGACGCCGCCGCGCTGAAGCGCAGCGGCGAGGACTTCGCGCTCTGGAAGGCGCACAAGGAGGGGGAGGACACTTGCTGGCCGGCGCCCTGGGGCGACGGCCGTCCCGGCTGGCACATCGAGTGCTCGGCGATGGCGGAGCAGCTGCTCGGCACCGACTTCGAGATCCACGGTGGCGGCTCTGACCTCGTCTTCCCGCACCACGAGAACGAGATCGCCCAGACGGAGGCCGCGCGCGGCGAGCCGCTGGCGCGGATCTGGATGCACAACGGCATGGTGCGGATGGGCGACGAGAAGATGGCGAAGTCGGTCGGCAACATCCGCCTGCTGCACGGCGCGATCGATGAGCACGGCCGCGACGCGCTCGTCATGTACTTCGTCGGCGGCCACTACCGCCAGCCGATCGCCTTCTCGGCCGAGGCGCTGACCGAGGCCGGCCGCGCGGTCGAGCGGGTGCGTGAGCTGTGCCGGCGGCTCGACGCCGAGGCGCCCGACCCAGAGGGCCTCGACGGCTACGTAGAGCGGTTCTTCGACGCGCTCGCCGACGACTTCAACACCGCGGCGGCACGGGCAATCCTGTTCGAGTGGGTGACTGAGGCGAACCGCCGTCTCGACGCCGGCGAGCGGGTCGGTCCCGGCCGGTTGGGGGAGATGCTGTACGCGCTCGGGCTCGACAACTTGCTGACGCCGGACGACGAGGTCGCCGACCCGGAGGCTGAGCGGCTGCTCGAGGAGCGCCAGGAGGCGCGTGCCGCACGCGACTTCGAGCGTGCCGACGCGATCCGCGACGAGCTGGCTGCGCGCGGCTGGCAGGTGCGCGACGGCGCCGACGGCGCCAAGCTCGTGCGCACGCCGTGAGCCAGCGTCGCGGTAGTGGGCGCGCACCGGCCGATCGCGGTCCAGCGCTGCTGTACGGCCGTAATCCGGTGCGCGAGGCACTGCGCGGCCCGCGGACCGTAAAGCGGATCTGGGCGACCGAGAGCGCGCTGGGCGGCGAGGAATGGCTGCGCGGCAGCGACACGCGCACGGTGGTCCCGGCGGAGGTCGAGCGGTTGTGCGGCTCGCCCGAGCACCAGGGCGTCTGCGCCGAGGTGTCGGACTTCCGCTACGCCGATCCGAGCGGGCTGCTGGCCGCCGAGGACGCGCTCGTCGTCTGCCTCGACGAGGTTCAGGACCCGCACAACCTCGGCGCTGTCTGTCGCGTCGCCGAGAGTGCCGGAGCGTCGGGGGTCGTCATACCCGAGCGCCGGTCGGCGGAGGTGACGCCGGCGGCGGCAAAGGCGTCGGCCGGTGCCGTCGAGCACTTGCCGGTCGCGCGCGTCGGGAACCTCGCGAACTGGCTCGGCGAGGCCAAGCAGGCGGGCGCCTGGGTCTATGGCGCCGAGGCGGGGCCAGAGGCGGCTCCTTATGACACCCTCGACTACAGCGGGAGGGTTGTGCTCGTGCTCGGCTCAGAGGGCCGCGGACTGAGGCCACGCGTCGCCGACTGCTGCGACCAGCTCGTCGCGCTTCCGCAGCGCGGGCGGGTCAATTCGCTGAACGTTTCGACCGCTGCGGCCGCGCTTCTGTACGGAATCTTGCATTTGCGCGGATCTGGCCTTGACAAGGCTCCATAACATCTGAATACTGGCGCCTAAATAAGGGTGGAGTTGAGCTTCAGGCTTACTCCGCTGAATGAGCGCGACGCCAGGGGAGGTAGCGCGTCCATGAGCTTCAAGGGCCGGCGACGGCCTGGAAGGAGCATGCATGGCCGGAACTATCTCCCAATCACCGCTGGCTAGGTCCCAGGTTCAACTTGAGCTTGAGGACAACTACCTGATCGCCCTTGCCAAGCAGGGCCGTCCCGATGCCTACGACAAGATCGTCAGGCGCTACTACGGCTTCGTGCGGCTCAAGGCGAGCTCCTACTTCCTGATCGGCGGCGACGCCGACGACCTGATCCAAGAGGGTCTAGTCGGGCTCTACAAGGCGGTTCGCGACTTCCGCACCGACCGCGAGTCGAGCTTCCGCAACTTCGCGGAGCTGTGCATCACGCGCCAGATCATCACCGCGGTGAAGACCTCGACGCGCAACAAGCACACGCCGCTCAACGAGTACGTCTCCTTCTCGCAGACGCCGGCGGCGTCGAGCGGTGAGGGCGATCCGACGCTCGACGAGATGCTGCCCGGACCGACCGTTCACGACCCGGTCAACCAGGTGATCTCCAGCGAGGAGCTGCACAGCCTCGTCGGATGCCTGTCGAGCGTGCTGTCCGAGCTGGAGAGTTCGGTGCTGTCGCTCTACCTCGACGGCCACAGCTACGAGGCTGTCGCGGAGCGGATCGACTGCGACACCAAGACGGTCGACAACGCCCTCCAGCGCGTCAAGCGCAAGGTCGGCGCCCACCTGAGCTCGCGCGAGGTTCCGCTCTAGGGAGCTCCCGGGACGGATCTTGCCGGCCTTAAGCAGGCGGGTGCCCAGCCGATGCACGTTGTGTGCGTCGCTCCACCCGCTTCCTGGCAATAGCTCTTCCGGCCGCCCTGGCGACGGTTCCCGTAGCGCTCGCGGGAGCCGATCCAGCCTCGGGCGGCCTCGAGCGTCCGGCCCCGCTCACCAGCCAGGTCGCGTCCACGCTTCCGGATGCGATCGAGGCGCCGCCCGCGCTGATCGTCCGCGTCGAGGCCGGCGCTACCGTCGCGCTCCGCTCACGGCCGAGCGGCCCGGTGACGCTGCGCGTAGGCGACACCACCGAGTTCGGATCTCAGCAGCGTCTCGGCGTCGTCCGCAGCCGCGGGCGCTGGCTCGGTGTCACCACCGCTGAGCTGCCCAACGGCACGCTCGGCTGGGTCGACCGGCGCTCCGCCGCGATCGAGGTCGAGCGGACCCGTTGGGCGATCCAGGCCGACATCTCCAGCCGCACCGTCACGCTGACCCGCTCCGGGCGGACCGTCAAGCGCCTGAGCGTCGCCGTGGGGCGCCCCGGGTCACCGACTCCGACAGGCACCTACGCCATCACGGACAAACTCTCCGGTGGCGACTATGGCCCGTACTACGGCTGCTGCATCCTCGCGCTGTCCGCCACCCAGCCGAACACCCCGCCGGGCTGGACCGGTGGCAACCGGATGGCGATCCACGGCACCAACGACCAGGGCTCGATCGGCGCCGCCTCCTCTGCCGGCTGCCTGCGCGCCGCCGACGGCGACCTCGAGTTCCTGATGAGCCGGGTCCCGGTCGGCACACCGGTCGTCATCAGCCGGTAGCGCGGCGTTCGTTTGCGGCCAACTGGTCCTGGGTACCCGTTCGGCAACCCCGAATGGAGGACAGCGAAATGGTCGGACTCATCATCACACTGCTCGTCGCGGCACTCGCCTATCTGCTGCTCGTAGCCATCACTGGCTCCGCGATAGTCGGCATCGTCGCCGCGATCCTCATCCTCATCGCCGGCATCCCCTCAGGCGGCTTTGGAATGGGCGGCCGCTGGGGTGCGCGCGGAGCACCACGCTAAGCCGCGTCTGAAGCCGGAGGTCGGACTCGAACCGACGACCTTCGCTTTACAAGAGCGGTGCTCTACCAGCTGAGCTACTCCGGCGCGGGCGCTGAGTCTACGCCGTTCCGACAGCCAGCTTGATGTCGCCGTGGCCGTTGGAGGAGACCGGAATGGGGGGCGGCTCTTCCTCGGCTGCGTCGGCGTTCAACTTGGCCTCGATGGCGGCCAGTGCGAGGCCGAAGAGGGCGTGGCGGTAGAAGGCCTGCCAGAACGCGGCGCGGTTGCCCTTCAGCTTGGTCAGCTCTTTGCGGCGCGGGTGGTAGCGGTCGACGACCGTGACCAGCGGCCAGAGCGCGAAGTGCTCGGCAATCGCCATGCCCGTTCCCTGGGCCGCGGCGGGCCCGGGCAGGTAGCGGCGTAGCTGGGCGTAGGTCGCGCCGAAGGCCGCTCCGTTGGCGACGTGGAGCGCCAGGCCGGCGGCCGGCCACTCGTCTCCGCCGACGACCGCCTTGCCGAGCAGCTCGACATCGTCGTAGCCGCTGCCGAAGGCCCGCTTGTCGAGCGGCTGCTGCGCCGCCCAGAGCGCCGCGGCGATCCCGCCCGCCAACCCGCCGTTGATGCTGCGACGCAAGCCCATGTCGCATGAGCGTAACGGTGGCGGCTTCCCCGGGTAGCTCAGGTATGCCGGCGACCCGTCCCACGCGCGTTTCGGCGCCGCCGGCCGCTCCACGGCCCGGCGAGGACGAACATCTATCTCCTCACCACCGCCAGACGCGCGAGCACGGCGTCAACCGCGCGTTCTACTGGACTGTCCGCTTCTTCCTCCAGCCGGCGATCCACGTCTACTTCCGCCTCCGCCGCACCGGCCACAAGCACATCCCGAAGGGGCCGGTGATCCTGGCGGCGAACCACCGCAGCTTCCTCGACCCGTTCATCGTCGGCACCTGCCTCTTCCGTCCCGTCTACTTCGTCGCGAAGAAGGAGCTGTTCGACAAGCGCTGGCAGGGCTGGGTGCTGAACCGGCTCGGAGCGTTCCCGGTCAAGCGCGGCCAGTCGGACGAGGAGATGATGCAGACGGCGCTGACGCTGCTCGCGCGTGGCGAGGCGGTCGTGATCTTCCCCGAGGGCACGCGGCACCGCGAGGGCCCGCTGCACGAGCCGCGCCGCGGCGTCGGGCGCCTGGCGCTGGAGAGCGGGGCGCCCGTAGTCCCGATCGCGATCACCGGCACCGAGAACGTCCGCCGCGGCTGGCGGATCCGCTCGAAGAAGGTCAGCATCCGCTGCGGCCGGCCGCTGCGCTACCCGCAGGTCGACGACCCGTCGCCGGACCTGGCGCGCGAGGTGACCGCCCGAATTTGGCCCTGCGTCGAACTGCAGTGGGCCTGGCTGGGCGGCCCGCTGCCGGACCGTGGCCGCGGCAAGGCCGACGACCCGGGCAGGAAGTCCAAGGATCCCGAGCGGAGCGCCGCCTGATGGAGCGCGCGATGCCCGGAGTAGGCTCCACGGTACGTGGGCGAGGCGGCCGACAAGCGCAGGCTCGACGCGGATTTCACCGAGCTCTACCGTGCCCATCTGCGCGACGTCTACAGCTACGCCTACTACCGGGTGGGCGATCACCACGACGCCGAGGACCTGACCGAGCAGACCTTCCTGCAGGCGTACCGGCACTTCGAGCGTGCCCAGCGCGAGTCCGACGGACGGCCGCTGCGTCCGTGGCTTATCCGCATCGCGCACAACCTCGCGGCGAACTACTACCGCGACCGCTCACGCAAGCCGCAGACCCATCTCGAGGACGCCGCGATCCTGTCGGCGCCGCACGGGACCGAGGAGCTGGTCGAGGGCCGGCAGGAGCTGCAGCACGTGCTGGAGGGCGTCGCGGCGCTGCCGGACGACCGGCGCGAGGCGCTGATCATGCGCTTCGCGCTCGGGATGGACAACCGCGAGATAGCGCGGGCGCTGGATCGCACCGAGGGTGCCACCAAGGTGTTGATCCATCGTGCGATCAAGCAGCTCGAAAAGGGGCTCGAGGAGCGAGCGGGAGGGGTGACCGATGAGCGCTGAGTACAGCGACGTCGAGGCGCTGCTGCGTTCGGCGCTGGTGCCGATCGAGCCGTCCGAGCGGATGACCGACCGGCTCGAGCGCAGCCTCTCCGACCTCACCGACATCGCCGCCGGCGAGCTCGCCGACTGGGAGCTGAGCGCGATGCGCGACCCGCGCAACTGGGGCCGCCCCGCGGCGGCGCTGGTCGTCGGCGGAGTGGCGGCCGGCGGCCTCGTGCTCGTGCGCGCGCGTCAGGCGAGGCGCCGCGACGGGGCCAGCGTTCGCGCGCTGGAGCGCAGCCTGCGCCAGGTCGCGGGCGACATCCAGAAGCGCCTCGATCGCTGACCACTAATCTGCGGCCGACGTGGCCACCTGTTACCGCCATCCGGACCGCGAGACAGGTGTCTCCTGCTCGAACTGCGACCGTCCGATCTGCCCTGACTGCATGACCGTGACGCCGGTCGGCATGCGCTGTCCGGAGTGCGCGCGTGACCGCACGAAGACACGCACCGCGGCGTCGGTCGGGATGGGCGAGGAGCCGGTCCTCACCTACATCCTGATCGGCATCAACGTCGCGGTCGCGCTCGGCGGCTTCCTCAGCGGCGCGAGCGCCACCGGCGGAGGGACCGGCGGGTCGTCGCTGGTCGCCGACGGTGCGGTCTCGCGCTTCCACATCGACCAGGGCGAGTACTGGCGGCTGGTGACGTCCGGCTTCCTGCACAGCGGCTTCTTCCACCTGCTGTTCAACATGTTCGCGCTCTACATCCTCGGCGGGATGCTGGAGCCGGCGATCGGGCGGCTGAAGTTCGGGCTCGTCTACTTCGTGTCGCTGCTGGCGGGCTCATTCGGCGCGCTGCTGCTCAGCCCCAACGCGCTGACTGTCGGTGCGTCCGGCGCGATCTTCGGCCTGATGGGCGCGGCGGTGATCGTGATGCGCGACCGCGGGATCAACCCGATGGAGAGTGGGATCGGGCTCTGGGTCGGGCTCAACCTGCTGATCACCTTCACGATCCCCGGCATCTCGATCGGTGGCCACATCGGCGGCCTGATCGGCGGATTGATCGTCGCGCTGCTGTTCACCGAGGTCGCGAGCCGGCTACGGCCGTCGGACAGCGTGCTGGCTCTGGTGGCGGCGGCGATCGGCGTGATCGCGATCGCCGGCGCGATCATCATCTCCGACGGCGCCGCCTCCGGCTTCGTCTAGACCGACACGTCGGCCCAACGGCCCGGCGGGGGCGGTGGGACGAGGTCGGGGTGAAGGATGTGGCCGAGCAGCTCGACGCCGTCGACGAGCCGCGGGCCGGGGCGTGAGAAGTACGACGAGGCATCGACGGCGACGACGCGCGCGCCGAGCGCCGTCAGCCGGTCGCGCTCGGTGAGCGTCTCCTCAGTGGCCCGCTCGGTCCCG
Source organism: uncultured Thermoleophilaceae bacterium (assembly GCA_964629855.1). Classification (GTDB taxonomy): domain Bacteria; phylum Actinomycetota; class Thermoleophilia; order Solirubrobacterales; family Thermoleophilaceae; genus JAAYBF01. The sequence goes on along the minus strand of CAZVRI010000051.1, from coordinate 3,521 downwards.
TAGCCGCAGGGCATCGAGACGACGACCGCCGGGCCGGCCTGCTCGAGCTCCGCCCAGTCGGCGGTGCGCGACTTCGCGCCCGCGACGCCGAGCACGTCGGTGCCGCCAGCCAGCTCGGTCATCGTCGGCACCCAGTGGCCGCCGAGGAACAGCGGGTCGAGCCACTCGATCGCGACCACGCGCGGGCGCGGCGCGCCGGCGACGGCGTCCCGTACGGCGTAGATCCGGCGCTCCGACTCGGCGAGCAGCGCCATCCCAGCATCCGGCGCTCCCGCGGCGTCGGCCAGCCGCGGAATGTCGGCCAGCACGTCTCCGAGCGTCGACGGGTCGAGCGACAGCACCCGCGGCCGGGTCGGCAGCCGTCCGGCGGCGGCGACCACGTCGTCGAACGAGACGGCACAGACCTCGCAGACGGCCTGGGTGACGATCAGGTCGACGTCGAGCTCCGCGAGCCGCGGCTCGTCCAGCTCGTAGAGCGCGCGGCCGGCGCTCGTGCGCTCGCGGACGGCGGTGTCGATCGCCGCCGCCGACAGGCCCTCCGGGATCACGCTGCGCGTCAGATGTGGGCGATCGGCCGCCTGCTGGGGATAATCGCACTCGTGGGTGACTGCGACGACGCTGTCGCCCAGGCCGAGCGCGAACAGCAGCTCGGTCGACGAGGGAACCAAAGAGGCGATCCGCATGGAGGAGCAACGATGGCACTTCTGGAGCGCGACGAGGTAGAGCAGCGACTGGCCGAGCTCGACGGATGGGACCTCGAGGGCCACGCGATCGTCAAGCAGTTCAAGCGCGGCGACTTCTCCGGCGCCGTGGCTCTGCTCACCGAGATCGAGCCGGTCGCGAACGAGCTGAACCACCATCCCGACGTCTCGATCTCGTGGGAGACGGTGACCGTGATGATCACGACGCACTCCGACGGCGGGCTGACGGCGGCTGACTTCGAGCTGGCGGCGCGGATCGACGCGCTCGCCTAGCGCCGGTCGCCCTGCTACGTTGCGCGCTCACCGGATGAACGACGATCCCCCTCGAAGTAGGACCGCCCTGACGGGCCTGCCAGCCCGCGAGGGCCTCGCGTGACCGAGCTGCTGCTCCTGGTCGGTGTGGCTGTGCTCGTCGCGGCCAACGGCTTCTTCGTCGCCGCGGAGTTCGCGCTGGTGCGCGCCCGCGACCAGAAGATCGACCAGATGGTCGAGGAGGGGCTGCGCGGCGCCGCGCTCGCGCGCATCCAGGTCGACCGGATTGACGAGTACCTGTCGGCCTGCCAGCTCGGCATCACGATGGCGTCGATCGGCATCGGCTTCCTCGGCGAGCCGGCTATCGCGAGCCTGCTCGAGGAGCCGCTCGGCAACGTGATGAGCCACGGGGTGGCTGTCGTGATCGCCTTCACGATCTCCTACCTGATCGTCACCGCCGCCCACATCACCGTCGGCGAGCAGGTGCCGAAGATCTATGCGATCACCCACCCGGAGCTGATCGCGCGCCGCGCCTCGCGGCTGCTGGCGGCCTTCCGGGCGGTCTTCAAGCCGCTGATCTGGGCGCTCAACAGCGCCTCGAACGCGATGCTGCGCTGGGTTGGCGTCGACGCCAAGGCCGACTTCGAGGACGACCTCTCCAACGCCGAGGACCTCAAGCTGCTGATCGTCCGCAGCGCGACCGGAGGCAAGATCGATCCCGGCGAGGCGGGGATGCTGTCTGGTGTCTTCCACCTGCACGAGCAGGAGGCGCGCCAGGTGATGACGCCGATCCCGGCCGTCGTCACCGTCGACATCTCGGAGACCGCCGAGCAGGCGCTGCGCCGCTGCGTCGACTCCGGCCACACGCGGCTCGTCGTCACCGAGAACAACGACACCGACCGCGTGCGCGGGATCGTCCACAACAACTCGCTCGCGCGGCGGGTGCTCGACCAGGGGCCAGAGGCGTCGATCGAGGGCAGCGTCAAGGACGCGTTGATCGTGCCCGAGACGAAGTCGCTCGATGACCTACTCGCCGACCTCCAGCGCGAGCGCGCCTCGCTCGCCGTGGTCATCGACGAGTACGGACGGACCTCCGGGATCGTCTCGATCGAGGACATCGTCGAGGAGGTGGTGGGGGAGATCGCCGACGAGACCGACCCCGCCGTCGCCGGCATCCGTCAGCTCGCCAATGGCGACTGGTGGGTCCGCGGCCACGTGCCGATCACCGACCTCGCCGACTACGGCCTCGAGCTGCCGGTCGACAGCGACGCCTACAACTCCGTCGGCGGCTACGTCTTCGGCGAGCTGGGAAGGCTGCCGAAGCGCGGCGACATGGTCCGCGCCAACGGCTACTCGCTGCGCGTCGAGTCGGTACGCCAGAACCGCATCGACGCAGTCCGGATCCGCGACCACAGCAGCGAGCTGCCGCCGGTCGAGGCCGAGCCGCGCGAGTCGACCGAGGGCGCCTAGTACTCGTAGAAGCCGGCGCCGGCCTTGCGGCCGAGCTTGCCGTCGGCGGCGAGTTGACGGACGCGGTCGGGCACGTCGGCGTCGATCGACTCGCCGATCGCGACCGCGACGTCGAGCCCAACGAAGTCGAGCAGCGCGAGCGGGCCCATCGGGTGGCCGGCGCCGAGCTTCATGCAGGCGTCGACAGCCTCCGGCTCCAGGCCCTGGCGCTCCATCAGGCGGACCGCGTCGAAGAGGTAGGGGAAGAGCAGGCGGTTGACGACGAAGCCGGGGGCGTCGGCGACCTCGACGGCGGTCTTGCCGAGCGCGTCGCAGAGGTCGTGCAGGCGGGCGCGGGTCGCGGCGGTGGCGTCGGGCGCGAACGCCAGCTCGACGAGCTTCATCTTGTCGACCGGGTTGAAGACGTGGAGGGCGCCGAAGCGGTCCGGCCGGCCGCTGGCGGTGGCGAGCTCGGCGACCGACAGCGACGAGGTGGTCGAGGCGATCAGCGCCTCGGGCGGGAGCAGGGCGCCGATCCGGGCGAGCAGACCAGCCTTGACTTCGGGGTCCTCGGCGACCGCCTCAACGACGACCGTGCAATCCGCTAGATCGGCGAAGTCGGTCGTCACGGCGCCGTGCGGGCCGAGGCGCTCCGCGGCCCGGGCGGCCGACTCGTCGCTGCGTGCCCAGAGCAGGGTCGGGACCGAGGGGACCCGTCCGTTCGCCGCCTTCGCCAGCCCGCAGGCGATCGCACCGCTGCCGGCGATGCCCAGCCGTTCGCTGCTCGCGTCGCCGGCCATAGGACGCGTCAGGCTAGTCAAAACCGCCCGCGGGACCCTTGGTTGACTAGTCAGTCAATCGAGTACCCTTGTGTCATATGGCGCGCGCAGAGTGGGGCGCGGCGCCGATCCAACCTGCCGAAGGGACTCAGCGAGATGCGAAACGGAAGCCGTGAGGTCGTCATCGTCGAGGCGGTCCGCACCCCGATCGGGCGTGGCCACAAGGAGAAGGGCTACTACAAGGACGTCCATCCCAGCAACCTGCTGGCGAAGACCTACAGCGAGGTCGTCGAGCGCGCCGGCGATCACGTCCTCGACCTCGGAGCCGTCGACGCCGGCG
>CAZVRI010000050.1:0-19700 GCA_964629855.1 uncultured Thermoleophilaceae bacterium | reverse complement strand
GTCCTCGATCTCGAGGCTCATGTCCTTGACGGCCTCGTAGCCGTCCGGGTAGCGCTTGGTGACTCCGTCAAAGGTGATCTTGGCCATCGCCTCTCTCCTTACCCCGTGATCCCCTGCCCTATCCCTTGACCGCACCCGCGGTGAGTCCAGCGACGATCCGGCGCTGGAAGATCAGGACCATCACGATGATCGGGATCGTCACGACCACCGCCGCCGCCGAGATCGCTCCGATCGGCTGCTCGAACTGCGATCCGCCGGTGAAGAAGGCGAGCGCCGCCGGCACCGTGCGCGCGTTGTCGGTCGAGGTCAACGTGTTGGCGAAGATGAAGTCGTTCCAGGCGAAGATGAAGACGAGGATCGCCGCGGTGAACACGCCCGGCGCGGCGAGCGGCACGATCACCTTGCGGAACGCCTGGAACGGGGTCGCGCCGTCGACCTGAGCCGCCTGCTCGAGCTCCCACGGGATCTCGCGGAAGAACGCCGACAGCGTGTAGATCGCCAGCGGCAGCGTGAACGTCATGTACGGGATGATCAGGCCGGCCCACGTGTCGTAGAGGCCGATCGAGCGCCACATGTCGAACAGTGAGCCGACGATCGAGATCGGCGGGAACATCGCCACCGCGAGCGCGCCCGACAGGATCACCGTCTTGCCGGCGAAGTCGAGCCGCGCCAGCGCGTAGGCGGCCATCGCGGCGAGCCCGATCGAGATCACCGTCGCGATCAGCGCAATGCCGATCGAGTTGACCAACGCGGCGAGGAACGTGTCGTCGTTGAAGATCGTCTTGTAGTTCTCGAACGTCGGGCTGCCGGAGAAGAACTTGCCGTCGGAAAGCTTGTCCGACGGCTTGACCGACAGCGACGCGATCCAGACGACCGGGATCAGCGCGTAGAAGACAACGACGAGGATTCCGATCCCCCAGAACACGCGGTTGCGCCCCGACTCGGCCATCGCTCAGGCCTCCCCTCGCTGCTGTGCGGTGCTCGTGCCGAGCACCTTGACGAAGAACGTCGCGATCAGGATCACCGCGAGGAATATCAGGATCGATACGGCCGACCCCAGGCCGAGGTTCACCCTGTTGATCAGCACGTTGTAGCCGAGGATCGACACCGTCTCGGTGCCGTTCGCGCCCGCCGTCTGGATGAAGACGGTGTCGAAGATCCGGAACGCGTCGAGCGTGCGGAACAGCAGCGCGACGAGGATCGCCGGCTTCATCAGCGGCAGCGTGATCCGGTAGAAGCGCTGGACCGCGTTGGCGCCGTCAACCTTCGCCGCCTCGTGCAGCTCGTCGGGCACGAGCGCGAGCCCCGCTAACAACAGCAGCGCCATGAACGGTGTGGTCTTCCAGACCTCGGTCAGGATGATCACCAGCAGCGAGCTGTCGCGCTCGTTAAACGGCGCCCAGGTGTCGGAGATCAGCGGCAGGCTCTGGACGAAGCCGCTGGTCGGGTCGAAGGCGTAGCGCCACGCGAACGCGGCGACGACGGTGACGATTCCGTACGGGATCAGCACCGATGCGCGCACCGCGCCGCGACCGAAGATCGCCCGGTGCATCACCAGCGCGATCGCCATGCCGAGCACGAGCTCAAGCGCTACCGAGCAGACGGTGATGATCAGCGTCGTCCCGACGTCGCTCCACCAGGTGGAAGAGGTGAGTACGTCGCCGTAGTTGGAGAGCCCGACGAACTCTTTCTCGTCGGGGAAGCGCAGGTCGAACTTCTGCAGCGACAGGTAGAAGGCGTAGGCGATCGGATAGCCGGTGACGATCAGCATCGCGATCACCGCCGGCGCGCAGAGCATGTAGGCGAGCCTGCGCTCCGACTTCGCGCGGTCGCTGACCCCTCGGCTCTTTGCCGGCACGCTCGCCGCCTCCATCAGAAGATTCCTCCCTCGACTGCCTTCTCGATCCGGTCGCGCAGATCCTGGACAACGGTGTTGGGATCGACGTCGGCGGGCGGGTGGTAGGTCTTCTGGATCGCCAGTGAGATGTCGGCATAGGCCGGTGTGACCGGCCGCGGGCCGCCGTCCGCGATCGACTCCTGCAACAGGTCTGAGAACGGGAACGCTTTCTTCAGCGCCGGCTTGTCGTAGACCGCCGCGCTCGACGGCGCCAGCCCGCCCTTCTCGGCCGCGACCAGCTGGTTGGCCTCGCTGGCGAGGCACTCGGCCGCCTCGAACGCGAGGTCCTGCTTCTTCGAGAACGCTCCGACGCCGATGTTGATCCCGCCGAGCGGCGGCTTGCTCGGCTCACCGGCGACGCTGCGCGGGTAGCGTGCCCAGCCGATGTTCTTCTGGAAGTCGTCGCTGACCTCGGCGGCGCTCGGGTAGATGAACGTGTAGTTGATCTGGTAGTCCGAGCGGCCGGACTCGAAGCCGAGCCGGGCGTCGTCCTCGGCGTTGGTCGACATCCCGGGCGGCGCCGCCGGCGAACGCGCGAGCTTGCGCACGATCTCGGCAGCGGTCTTGGCGGTGTCGTTCACGACGACGTCGCCCTTGTCGTTGACGATCTGCCCGCCCGCGCTGGTGATCAGCGCGTTGACCCAGACGGTCAGTCCCTCGTACTGGCGCGCCTGGACCTCGACGGCCTTCCCGTTGCGGACCGCGTTGTCGATCATCTGGTCCCAGGTGAAGTCCTCGGCTGGCTTCTGCACGCGGTCCTTGCGGTACCAGAGCAGCTGGGTGTTCGAGGTGAACGGGATCGCCCAGACCTTGTCCTGGTAGCGGACCGTCTCGAGCGGGCCCTCGAGCCGCCCCTCCTCGGCGATCTGCTTACGCTGGCCGGTCCACGGCACGATCCACCCCGCGCCCGCGAACTCCGCCGTCCAGATGACGTCCATCCCGATCAGGTCGACGGTGTCGTCCTCGGCGGCCAGCCGCCGGACGATCAGCTCGCGCTGCTGGTTGGCGTCGGTCGGCAGCCGGACGTAGTTGATCTTGAAGCGGCCGTTCGACTGGTCGTTGCAGTCTTTGATCGCCTGCTCGTAAGCGCCGCCGGGCTCGTTGAAGACGTACCAGTTGATGCTGCGCCCGCCAGTTGACGCGTCCTGGCTGCCAAGTCCGAAGCACCCGCCGAACGCGACCGCCGCGAGCGCCGCCACCGCCGTTACCGCCACCCTGCGGATCGTCCTCTGCCCTCTGGGTCCGGGCGCCGTCACGCCCGACCCCTACCCGTGTGCGCTTTGCGACAAACAGCCGCCTACGGTGCGGCGGCGCCCTCCGCGACCCAGCTCCTGGCCTGCTCCAGCCTGTCCAGCCCGAAGACCTCGACCTCGCCAGGCGTCATCCAGGCGAAGAACTTGAATGCCTTAGTTAGCCACTCGACGTCGCTGACAATCGCCGACCGCTTCCACGCGGAGTGGTGCCCGATCCCCAAGCCGAGACCCGTCTTCATATCCTCGAACCAGGCCGCCGGCTCGAGACCGTCGAAGCTCTCGATCACGAACAGCATCCGGATGTCGCCGGCCTCCGCGACGGCGCGCAGGTCGGGCTCCATTACCTGCCGGTAGTCGTCACGGGTCAGCTTGCCGGACGCCCGGAAGCCGATCGTCCCGGCCGGCATGTTCTCGATCCTCTCGACCATCGTCCTACCCTCCTTCGTCGTTGCTGTCGCGAACATAGCGCCGCCAGCCGAGCAGGTCGCGGTAGAGCGACAGCAGCGACTCGGGGTCTTCGCGCTGGTCGGCGACGTTGCGATCAGCCGGGTCGACGAGCGGCAGCCACGGCGTTCCGGTGGTGAAGCCGCCCTTCGGGGTCGCGTCCCACTGCATCGGATGGCGGTGGGCGTCGCGGCCGGCGCGGTCGTAGGGCGGCTGGTGGCCCGGGCCGTCGCGCATCCCGATCTCGTCGCCCTGGTAGATGAAGACGATCCCCGGCAGCGAGCAGATGAGCCTCGCCGCGTCGCGCACCGCGTCCTCCCCGTAGCGATCGGGTAGGCGCGGGAAGTCGTGGTTGGAGAGCGCCCAGGCGGCCGTCCCGGGCAACTTCATCTGGGCCTCGACCGCGGACTCGAGCGCCTCGGCCTCCCACGGAGCGTGGAACAGCTCGAACGCGAACGTCGCGTCGAGCGACTCCAGGTAGGGCGCGCTGTCGGCCGCCGGCAGATAGACCTCGCCGACCAGCAGCGCGTCGCCCGCCGCCTCGCGCAGCGACGCCAGCGCCGAACGGATCTCCGGGCGGTTGCGCGAGTAGAGGTGCTCGAGCCGGGCGTACTCGTCGGGCAGCGGCAACGCGAGTGGCGCGCTCGCCGGCGGATCGTCGCGCAGCTGGTCGTCCTTGATCAGCCGGTCGATTGCATCGACGCGGAAGCCCGCCACGCCGCGGTCGAGCCAGAACCGGACGATCTCGCCGAAGGCCGCCACGACCTCCGGATTGCGCCAGTCGAGATCCGGCTGCTCGGGATAGAAGCTGTGCATGTACCAGCGCGGGCCGCCGGCCGGATCGGGCGACCAGGCCGGCCCGCCGAACGTCGCCCGCCAGTTGTTCGGCGGCCCCCCATCGCGGCCCTCGGCCCAGATGTACCAGTCCGGATGCTCCCGAAACCACGGATGCTCGATCGAGGTGTGGCACGGAACGAGGTCCATCAGCACCCGCAGCCCGCGCTCGTCCGCCGCCGCGATCAGCCGGTCGAAGTCCTCCAGCGTCCCGTAGACCGGGTCGACCGCCTTGTAGTCCGAGATGTCGTAGCCGAAGTCCGCCAGCGGCGACGGATGGATCGGCGACAGCCACAGCCCATCCACTCCCAGGTCCACCAGATGGTCCAACCGGGTCTCGATCCCATACAGATCCCCGACCCCATCCCCATCCGAGTCCTGAAACGACCGCGGATAGACCTGATAGATCGCCGCGTTCTCCCACCACTTGGTCATATATGAGGCAACCTACCCGGGGTCTCCTGGATCAGGGTCCGGCCAAGTAGGTTCTGCGCGATGCGGCAGCAGGAGAATCCGGCCCATATTCAACGACAGCCGTGGGCGTCACCTCGGTCACCGCTGGCGTGGTGCGTGTGGATACTGGTTGTCGGTGGTGGACTGATCCTTCTCGCGCTGACGAAGGGCCTTATGGCCGCCGGAATCGTTGCGCTGATTTGTGCGGCCTTCATCTTGTCTCGCCGAATCGCCGCTCAGCGCACTTAGCGATCACGCTCAGACTGTGCCGGCGCGCTCCAGCACGAGGTTCTGGTGCTTGGTGGCGTACCAGTACCAGACGATCACCGGAACGATCAGCAGTCCGCCGGGGAAGTAGAGGAGGTAGCCGAGTACGGGCCGGATGCGTCGGTCCTCCGGGATTCCGACGAGCTCCTGGGCGCGCTCGATCCGCTTGCCGTAGTTGAAGGTGGAGATGAAGATCGGAATGACGACGAACACGCTGGCGATCCATGCGAGCACTGGCAGCGAGACGTCGAGCTTCGCGAGCCTCTCGTCGTCGCGCAACGCGCCGACGCGCTTCAGCTCGTCGTTGACGAAGTAGTACCACCAGAGGCCGTAGAAGCCGAACGTCACCACGGCCAGTCCGAACCCAACCCAGAAGCTCCGGATCTTGCCCGTCCGGCCTACCCCCAACTGCACTGTCTCAGCCATCGAACCCCCTCTAGCCACGAACCCAGGTCGGACAACCTATCCGCATCGCTAGCCTCGTCGCGATGCAGGACGAACGTCGTTTGAACGTCCGCACGCTTGTCATCGCCAGCATTGCCTCCGCGGCGGCGGCGTTGATCACGTCGCAGTTCTGGATCAGGGGCACGCCGATCGCGGCGGCTCTGACGCCGATCATCGTGACGCTGGTCAGCGAGCTGCTGCACCGCCCGACCGAGAGGATCGCGCAGCGGATGACGGCGGAGACGGATGCGCTGCCAGAGGCCGCGGGCGCCGAGCCTCCGCCACCGAGCGAGGAGACCGCGCCGCGTCCCGCTCCGGACCCCGACTTCAAGGTCTACCGCACCGGGAGCGCGCGCCGGAAGCGGATCGCGTGGGCAACGGTGCTGACTACTGGACTGCTGGCCTTTGTCATCGCGGCGTTCGTGCTGACCGTGCCTGAGCTGATCGCCGGCGGCTCGATCGGCGGACGTGACCGAGCGACGACGCTCGTGCCTTCGAAGCAGAAGAAGAGCGACGGCGGTGACGCGAGGAGCCAGCCCGACCAGGAGACGGTGACCGACGAGCAGACCGTCACCGAGACCGTCCCGAGCGAGCCGGAGACGGTCACCGAGACGACCCCGAGCGCGCCTCGGTCGCGCACGACGCCGACTACGCCGGAGCAGACCACGCCGCCGCCCACCACGACACCGATGACACCGGCCCCTTAGCGCGCCCGGTCAGCGCCGCGGGCGTGGCAGGCCAGCGGTGTCGACGACCTCGAAGTCGCTGCCGCGGAGGCGGTGGAGCGAGTGGAGGTCGTCGTTGTTCCAGCGCGGCGACGGGGCGCCCGATACGTACCAGGCGGAGCCGTTGTCGGCGACCAGCGCGCCGTAGCTCTTCAGCGCCCGCAGGACCACACGCGACTGTGGTGGGAAGCGCGAGGCGTCGACGCCGCGCTTCAGTCGCACTCGCTGCCCCATCGCCGGCAGGTTGGGGTCGCTCAGGTCGGAGGCGAAATGGCGCGCGGGGTAGATGAACGCCCGCCGGGTGCGCGGAACGGTGATCCGCAGAGCGTGGTCGATCCGTCCACGCCGGACCTCGTCGTAGCGCACCAGCCCGGGCAGGATCGGCAGCCCGGCGGCGTCGGCCGACGTCCAGCCGCGCGGGCGGAGACGGTTGGAGCGCAGGTTCCAGCGGGCGCCGGAACCGGCCCGCCAACGCTTGCCGCCATCGACCGGATGGGCGTCGTAGAGCTCGTGCAGCACGCAGCGGGCGCGGTCGACGACGATCACGTGGCGGTCACCGTCGGCACGCCGACCACCCTCGATCGGCGCGTTGCGCGGAATCGGGTAGCGGCCGCGATCCGACTCGTCGGCGTAGTCGAAGCTGACCGGTACGCGCGGCTGATCGCGACCGACAACGACGTAGGGAATCCCGATCGGCCCGCCCTCCCAGCGCCCGGAGCCGAAGTCAGCGTGGGCGTTGTCGGACGCCCCGATCGCCCGCACCATCGCGTTCGAGCGCGGATGCACAGGCAGCCGGTCGACCGGCTGGTTCCAGTGGCTCGACGCCGGGAAGATCGGGCAGGCCGCCGCCCGCGGCAGCGGCTTCCCCTCACCGTCACGGGCCAGCACCACGCCGACCACCACCGCGCCGAGGACCGCTATCGCCAGGCGAATCCGCACGCTCATTCGCCTCAGCGTACGCGCCGGCGTCTAGGCAGAGACTTGGCGGACCGCTGGCCCCGCGTCGCCGTCGGGATTGCGCCCATCCCGGCCGATGTAGCCGCCCTTCGCGCCCACGACGACGTAGACGGTGTCGCCGCCGCTGACGTTGCGCGTCTTGCGGTGCGTTGCCGCCGCGACGCGCGCGATGCCGCCGGGACCGAGTTTGTGGACCGTGCCGTCGCCGAACTCGATCTCCAGCTCGCCGGAGTGCACGAAATAGAGCTCCTCCTGCTCGTCGTGGTAGTGGAATGCCGACTCGATGCCCGTTGGCATGACGATCGCGTTGATCCCGAACTCCTCCACCCCCAGCGCTGGCCGCACCTTGCGAAACCCGGGGCCGTCGCCGAGGTCGTCGAGATTCGCTACCGAGTAACCCTCACCCTGCGTGACTTGGCTCATGGCGGAACCCTATAACCGGGTACAAACCCTCCCATGGTCAAGATCGGCTGCTCGGGCTGGAACTACGACGCGTGGCGCGAGGCCTTCTACCCGAAGGGGATGGGACCGGCGCGTTGGCTTGGCGAGTACGCGCACCACTTCGACACCGTCGAGGTCAACTCGACCTTCTACCGCCTCGCCTCGCGCAAGGCTGTCGAGAAGTGGGTCGCCGACACGCCGGACGACTTCTGCTTCACCGTCAAGGCGAGCCGCTATCTGACCCACGTCAAGCGGCTGCGCGACAACCCCGCCAAGGACTTCACGCTCGCCAAGGGCCTCCAGCGCTTCTACGAGGGAATCGAGCCGCTGGCGAAGTCCGGCAGGCTCGGTCCGACGCTGTGGCAGCTGCCGGCGAACTTCCGCCGTGACGACGAGCGACTGGCCAACCTGCTGGACCGCGTGCCGCCCGGCCGCCACTGCGTCGAGTTCCGCGACGCGAGCTGGTTCGCCGACGACGTCTACGAGCTGCTGCGCCGCTACGACGCCGCGCTGGTGATCGCCGATGACCCGGAGCGGCCGCTGCCCGAGGCCCCACCCACCGCCGGCTGGGCCTTCGTCCGCTTCCACCGCGGCTCGCGCGGCCGGCGCGGCAACTACTCGCCGGGCGAGCTGAAGCAGTGGGCGCGGCGGATCGCAGAGTGGCGCGGCGGCGGCCTCGACGTCTACGCCTACTTCAACAACGACTGGGAGGCGTTCGCCCCACGCAACGCCGCAAAGCTCGAGCAGCTGCTCGCGGCGGACTAGCCGCCCGCCGCCTCGGCCTTTGCCAGCCCGCGCAGCGCCCAGACGCCGAAGAAGACCAGCATCCCGATCGCGACCCCGTAGGCGAGCGCCAGGTCGGCGGGAACGCCGGAGACGAAGTCGCGCGCCGCCTCGATGACGGCGGTGATCGGGTTGACGCTGGCCACCGTCTTGACCCAGCCGCTGAGCAGGTCGAGCGGCACGTAGACCGGGGCGATGAAGATGATCAGGAAGACCGGCGTCTGCATCAGCGGACCGGCTTGGAGCGAGCGGAAGCGCAGCGCGATCCCGGCCGCCCACATCAGCGCGGTCAGGTTGATCAGCAGCGCCAGCGAGTACATCCCCACGATGTCCGCCACGCTGCCGCCGACCTCCATCCCGACCGCGAGCGCGATCGCCGTCAGCAGTGCCCAGATGAAGATCGCCCGCCCCGTCGCCACGAGCGCATAGCCGGCGAGCAGCGCGCGCCGGTTCGGCGCCGCCAGCATCATCCGCCGGCCGAAGCCGCCCTCGAAGTCACGCGCGATCGCGAAGCCGGTGAACACACCACCGAAGGCGCTCGCCTGGATCAGCACGAACACGAACTGGAACGTCGTGTAGTTCTCGGGGAAGTCGAAGCCGGGCACGTTGGCGACATTTGACAGCCCGCCCGCGAACGCGGTGAAGAAGAACAGCGGGAACATCACCGCCGGAACCACCAGCGCCGGGTTGTGGAAGAAGTTGTGCAGCCCGCGCCACGCGACGCCGAGCGCGACCGATCTGCTGCGCGCGCTCATGTCCGCACCACCCGCGCGTTGAGCGCCCGCACCGCGAGCGGCAGGAACACGGCCGAGATCAGCGCCGCGACCCCGAACGCCTCGGCCAGCGCGGTGACGTCCCAACCGCCGTAGAAGAGGCTGCGGATGCCCGCGAACATGAAGCTGACCGGGTTGTGCTCGGCGATCCAGCGGAACCAGTCGTTCTGGATCAGCTCGGCCGGCAGCGCCATCGTCGACAGGAAGAGGAAGACGAACAGCAGCGGGAACAGTCCCTGGACCGCCTCGCCGTTGCCGAAGCGGAACGCCGCGGTGACGCCGATCAGGCCGAAGGCGAAGACGATCGCTACCTCGAGCGCCAGCAGGACAGCGACGCCGGCCATGCCGGTGTCGAAGGTCGCGCCGGCGGCGAGACCAATCGCCAGGAAGATCACGCCCTGCACCAGCCCCAGCGCGATCGTGCCAGCCATCTGCCCCGACACCAGTCCGGTGCGGCTCAGCGGCGTCAGCGCGAGCCGGTCGAGGAAACCGGACTCGATGTCGCGCGCCAGGTCGGCGCCGAGGCCGGCGACGGCGAACAGCCCCGCCTGCATGAAGGGCACGGCGATGATCCAGGTCAGGTAGTCGGGCGCCGGGAAGCCCGGCAGCTCGGCGGCGGCGTCGAGCCCGGCGGCGTTGATCGCGAAGAGGAACAGCGGGAAGGTGATCGCCGGGATCACCTGGGCGGGCTGGCGAGCCGTACGCACGAGCGAGCGACGCGCGAGCTCGGATATCTGCGTGCGGGTGTACGCCCTCAAGCCGGCGCTCCCTCGACGGCCCGCTCGCTGTCGGCGATGTAGGCGCCGTCGTCCTCCTCCTCGTCGCCATCGCCGGACCCCTCGAGCGAGCGGCCGGTCTTGTTGAGGAAGACGTCGTCGAGGGTCGGCGCGTGCAGCTGCAGGCTGGCGACGGCGATGCCCTCGGCGTCGAGCGCGCGCACGACGTCGGCCATCGCCGCGTCGCCGCCCTTTAGGCGCACGCCGACGCTGCCGTGCTCGTGGTGGACGCAGTCGCCGCCGGCCGAGAAGCGCTGGAGCACCGCGCCCATCTCGTCGCGGCGGTCGGCGTCGGCGGGCACGACCTCGAGGCTCGGCTCGCCGATCTCCGCCTTCAGCACGGCGGGTGTGCCCTCGGCGACGATCTTGCCGCGGTCGATGATCCCGACCCGGTTGGCGAGCGCGTCGGCCTCCTCGAGGTACTGCGTCGTCAGGAAGACGGTGACGCCGTCCTCCTTCGACAGCCGCTCGACCTCCTCCCAGAGCGAGGCGCGACTCTGCGGGTCGAGGCCGGTAGTTGGCTCGTCGAGGAAGAGGATGCGCGGACCGTGGACGAGCGCCAGGGCGAGGTCGAGCCGGCGCTTCATGCCGCCGGAGTAGCCGCCGACGCGGCGGTCGGCGGCGTCGGAGAGCCCGACGCGCTCGATCAGCTCGTCGCCGCGCCGTACGCGCTCGGCCTTCGGGATGCCGTGCAGCGAGGTCTGGAGGCGCATGTGCTCGCGTCCGGTCAGGAACGGGTCGAGCGCGGCCTCCTGAAGCGCGGCGCCGATGCTCTCGCGAACGCGTGCTCCGTGGGTGGCGACCTCCCAGCCGGCTACGCGTGCGGAGCCGCCGGTCGGCGGAAGCAGCGTGGTGAGCATCAGGACGGTCGTCGACTTGCCCGCGCCGTTTGGCCCGAGGAAGCCGTAGATCTCCCCCGGCGCAACCTGGAGGTCGATCCCGTCGACCGCACGCGGCCCCTTCTTGAACTGCTTGACGAGACCCTCGACTTCAATGCTTGCGGCGTGCTGGCTGGAGCTCATGACGCGCCAGGCTAGCACGATACTTGAGCGTGTCAACTATTTGTTGTTGCCGATCTTTGCTCGGTTTGACTATTGGATTTTTCTAGGTATCATCCGCCTGGCATGAGCACGCCGACACGGGTCGACCCCGCCACTGAGGCATGGAGCCTGGCCCTTGGGATCGTGTTCTCCGAGAAGCCACCCCGCGTACCAGCTGTCGCGTCCGAGTTCGACCTGTCGCCACTGGCGCTGAAGCTGCTCTACACGCTCGAGCCCGACGCGGCCAAGCCGATGAGTGCGCTGGCCGACACCCTCTTCTGCGATGCCTCGAACATCACCGGCATCGTCGACCGCCTCGAAGCGCGCGGGCTGCTGGAGCGCCGCGACAGCCCCGGCGACCGTCGCGTCAAGCTGATCGCGCTCACCGAGGAGGGCGCCGTCACACGCGAGCAGGTGCGGCAGCGACTGCACGAGCCGCCCGAGCAGATCGCGGCACTCTCACGCGAGGACCAGCGCATCCTGCGCGACGTCCTGCGGCGCGCCGTCGACGGCCGCTAGCGACAGCCGGCCCCCTGCCGGCGGAAGCGGCGCCCATGGACAAATCCCTGCGAGTCCATTCCTCCGGGCCGCGACCGCTTCCGCCGGCACCTTCGCCCGTCCCTTCCCCTCCCCGGGAATCTCTTGGCCAAGACGGCGTCGCTTGGTACTTGCATTCCAGATGCCGTTTGTGACATGGGGGCATCCGAAGACACCCGTGTTTGCAAGAAATCGCCCGCGCGGCTAGTCGTCGTCGCTCGAGTCGTCCGAGCCAGAACCGTCATCCCCGCCGCGTCCCCGGCCCCGGCCGTGGCCGCTCCCGTCGTCGTCCCCTCCGTCGTCGTCGGTGACGACTGGCGCGGGCACCGGCGCGGGCGTGACCGGTGCCGCTGCCGGCGGAGCCGCGCGCCGCGCCGCGGCACGGCGCCGCGCGGCCGCGCGGCGCGCCGCCAGCCGGCGACGCTCGCGGATGCGGGCTCGCTGCTTGGCGCGATCGACCGGCGGAGCCAGCTCCTCCCCGGCGGTGATCGGCTCCGAGGTCAGACCGACGTCCTCAGTGGTGAGCGCGCGAACGCCCATCGAGACGCCGCCCGCTACGACCAGCCCGACCAGCGCGATCAGGGTCCAAGTAACGGCGGTTCGGCGGCTCATCGTGCGTCCCTCCAGATAAGCGTGGCGCGGGCGCCGTCGCCGTCGTCGCGGTTGGCGATCCGCAGCTCGCCACCCCAGGTCCCGGCGAGCTCCTGAGCGATCGCCAGCCCAAGCCCCGTTCCCGCGGGACCTTGGCGGCCGGCGGACCCGCGATGGAAGCGGCGCAGAACCGCCTCCTCCTCGCCCGGCGCCAGGCCCGGACCGCGATCGAGCACCTCGACGACCCCGTCGCCGGCGACGATCTCGACCGCCGTCCCAGCCGGCGAATAGCGGATCGCGTTCTCGACGAGCGAGCCGACCGCCCGCTCGAGCGCCGCCGGCGAGCAGCGGGCGGGCAGCGCGCCGTTGGTGTGGCGGACTGCCAGGTCGACCCCGCCTTCGCGCGCCGGACCCTCCCAGCGCCGCCGGGCGGCGTCCGCGGCGTCGCCGAGGTCGACAGTCTCGGCCTCGGCGAGCACGTCGGCCTCGCCGGCGCGGCTGAGCACCAGCAGCTCCTCGACCATCGCGCTGAGCCTGTCGACCTCCGCGATGCCGTGGTCGATCTCCTCGCGCGCCGCCGGATCGCGCGACTCGGCGCGCGCCTCCTCGAGCCGCAGCCGCAGACCCGTCAGCGGGGTCCTCAGCTGGTGCGACGCGTCGGCGACGAACTGACGCTGAGCGTGGAGCGCCTGCGCCAGGCGTCCGGTCATCGTGTTGAACGAGCGTGCGAGCGACCGCTGCTCGCTGGTTCCCTCGACGGGCGCGCGGCGGTCGAGGTCGCCGTCGGCGATCTGGCGCGCGGTGGCATCGAGACGGTCGAGCGGACGGGCGATCCGGCGGGCGATCACCCAGCCGACCGCGAGCCCGAGCAGCAGCACGACCGCCCCGAGCAGGGCGAGGCCAGTCACCGAGCGGCGCACCGCACGCCCGACGGCGTCGACGCTCTGGGTCACCCGCACCGCCCCCGCCGGCCGGCCGGCCTCGATCACGGGCACGGCGGTGGCGAGCAGCTCCTTGTCGAGGGTCGCGCTCTCGCGCGTCTCCTGGACCGGGCTGCCCCTGAGCGCCGATGCGACCTCGGGGCGGTTGCCGTAGTCCTCGCCGCGCGTCGCGGTGCCGGCGCTGTCGGCCAGCACCCGGCCGAAGCGGTTGACGATCACGACCCGCCCGCGGACGTTCGCGGCCGAGACCTGGGCCAGGTCCTCCAGCCCGGCACGGTCGTCACCGAGCAGGTCGGACGCGGTCGCGGCGACGATGTCGGCCTGGCTGCGCGCCTGCGAGCGGACCTCGGAGTCGACTCGGTCGTGGACGTTGAGGGCGAGCGGCACGCCGAGCGCGAGGATCGCCAACAGCAGCACGTAGGCCATCGCCAGCAGCAGCCCGGTGCGCAGGCTCATGGCGCGGCCATCCGGAAGCCGACTCCGCGCACGGTGTGGATGTAGGTCGGGCTGTCGGCCTCGTCGCCGAGCTTGCGCCGCAGCGTGCCGACGTGGACGTCGAGCGTCTTCGTCGAGCCGTACCAGTTCTCGTCCCAGACGCTCGACAGCAGCTCCTCGCGCGTGACCACGTTGCCGGCGTCGCGCGCCAGGCGGGCGAGCAGGTCGAACTCGCGCCGGGTCAGGTCGAGCTCCTTCCCGGCGAGCGACGCCTGGCGCGCCCCCGGATCGACGGTCAGCTCGCCGATCGTCCGGGGCGGGCGAGCCGCTGCCGGTGCGGCGCAGCACAGCCCTGATGCGCGCGATCACCTCGGCGCTCGAAAACGGCTTGACGACGTAGTCGTCGGCGCCGAGCTCCAGCCCGACCACGCGGTCCATCTCGGTCCCGCGCGCCGTCAGCATCAGGATCGGGACCTCGGACTTGCGCCGCAGCTCACGACAGACGTCGCGCCCGTCACCATCGGGCAGGTTGAGGTCCAGCAGCACGAAGTCGAACTCCATCCGCTCGGCCAGCGACAGCGCCTCCGCGGCGGTGAAGGCCGTCACGGGCTCGAAGCCCTCTCGCGCAAGCGCCTTCGCGAACGGATCCGAGATCGACCGCTCGTCCTCCACGAACAGGATGCGCGGGCGTCCCGCCGCAGGTTCCACGATCCCACTGTAGCCCGCTTCCAGAGCGGTCCCGCGATCCCTTACCGACTCCTTACCCGTGGCTGGCTGGCCGCTGGGCACCCCTACGTGACGCTGCTACGGCAAGCCATCGAAGGGAGCAGCGCCATGAGCAAGATGCGCATCGCAACAGGATTCACACTCGCCGTCCTCGGCCTCGTCGCCGCCGTCGCGGTCGGCTCGACCCTCGTCCCCGACTCCCCCAGCGGCACCCCCGCCGCCAACACCGTCGAGCGCTCCACCACCGCGGAGGACACGACGACCGCCGACGACACGACCACCCCCCGCGACGACGACGGCACCCCCGACCAGGGCTCCGGCGACCGCGGCGCCACCACTGGCACCACGACCGGAACCACCGCGACCACCGATGACCGCGGTCGCCACCGCCGCGGACACGACGACGATGACGACGACCGCTTTGACGACGACCGCTTCGACGACCACGACCGCGACTCGAACAGCGGCCCCGGCAGCGTCAACAGCGGTCGCGACGACGACGCGGACGACGACCACAGCGGAAGCGGAAGCGGCCACGACGACGATGACCGCTTCGACGACCACGGCGGCGATGACGACAGCGGCCACGGCGGAGACGACGACGATTGACCGTCCCAGCGGGGCGGCCCCGGCCGCCCCAGTCGTCACCAGACGAACTGATCAATCAGGCGCGCAACGTCCTCACCCGGAACCGGCCCAACCCGCAGCTCCCAGCCGCGCCCGTCGAGGGCCTGCGTCAGCCGCGCCTTGATACCCGCCTCCTCCAACAGGCCGCGAACCACCGTCGCCCTGCGGTTGCCGGCCCCACCCGACCACCGCACATCGATCCCAAACCCTTCCTCAAGCGGCCAGATCGTCAACTTGTCCGGCCGCGTCGGCCCCAGAACCCCCGCCATGCCCTACTAATCGGCAACATCGGTAGCTCGCTGTAGACGTCGCGCTCCGCGGGTGGCGACGATTTTGGCTTTGCGCGCGCAGGCGTAGCGAGCGGAGCGTCGGGCGGAGCCCCTGCCGTCGAACCACAAGGAGCGCTCACCCCAAGCAGTCGCGCCAGGCACGGGGCGCAGTCCCAGCGGAGCGAACGGAGCCGAGCACGGAAACCAAAATCGGCGTCAGGACCCGCGGCCTGCCACGCCGATCCCTCGGGCGATACGCTCGCCTGGCGTCATGCCGCTCGACCTCATCGCCTCCGCGTTCGGTCCGGTCCAGCAGGAGTACCTGCTGGAGGCGCGCCAGATGCAGGCGATGTCGTTCGTCGCCCACATCCCGCTGGTCTGCTTCGGCGTCGCGTTCCCCGCGCTGGTCGTGTTCGCGGAGTGGCGCCACCACCGGACCGGCAACCCCGTCTACCGAACGCTCGCCCGCCGCTGGTCGAAGATCATGCTGGCGCTGTTCGCCGTCGGCGTGGTCAGCGGCACGATCCTCAGCTTTGAGCTCGGCCTGCTCTGGCCCGGCTTCATGGCGAAGTTCGGCGACGTCTTCGGGCTCGGCTTCACGCTCGAGGGCTTCTCGTTCTTCGTCGAGGCGATCTTCATCGCGATCTACGTCTACGGCTGGGATCGCCTGCCGCCGCGCACGCATCTGCTGACCGGCATCCCAGTGATCGTCTCGGGGATCACGGGCTCGTTCTTCGTGATCGCGGTCAACGCCTGGATGAACAATCCGAGCGGCTTCAGGATGGAGAACGGCGAGGCGGTCGACATCGACCCGTGGGGCGCGCTGTTCGGCAACTCGTACCTGGCCCACGAGATGGTCCACATGTATGTCGCCGCCTACATCGTCGCCGGCTTCCTGCTGGGCTCGATCTATGGCTGGCAGTGGCTGAAGGGCAACCGCACACCGTACGTGCGCACGGCTCTGACGATCTCGCTGACGGCGGCCGCGATCGCCGCGCCGGTGCAGCTGATCGTCGGCGACTGGGCTGCCCGCACGGTCGCCAAGGAGCAGCCGATCAAGCTCGCCTCGTTCGAGGACCTCCAGGAGACCACGAAGGGCGCGCCGTTCGACATCCCGCCCGGGATCGAGATCCCGGACATGCTGTCGCTGCTCGCCTTCCACGACCCGAACGCGACCGTGATCGGGCTCGACTCGGTGCCGCCCGACGATCGGCCACCCGTCGGCATCGTCCGCGCGTCGTTCCTGACGATGGTCGCGATCGGCTCGCTGCTGGCAGCCCTGGCCGCCGTGTTCCTCTACGTGCGCGTCCGCAAGCGGCGGCTGCCGGAGTCGCGCTGGTTCTGGCGCGCCGCTATCGCCGCCGGACCGCTGTCGGTCGTCGCGCTGATCGCCGGCTGGGTGACGACCGAGGTCGGCCGCCAGCCGTGGGTCGTCTACGGCGTGATGCGCACCGAGGACGCCGTGACGGGCGCCGGCGGCATTCCGGTCGGCTACGCGACGCTGGCGATCGTCTACGCGGGCGTCTTCGCGGCGGTCATCTGGATCCTGCGACGCCTTGCGGCCCGCCCACTCGACGAGGACGTCGCCGCCGCGTCCGCCGGAGGCACCGATGGCTGAGATCCCCGCGATCCTGATCCTCGTCGGACTAGCCGCCTACACCGTGCTCGGCGGCGCCGACTTCGGCGCCGGCCTCTGGGAGCTAACCGCCCGGGGCAAGCGCGGCGAGGCGCTGCGCGACCACACCCACCGTTCGATGGCGCCGGTCTGGGAGGCCAACCACGTCTGGCTGATCTTCGTCTTGGTGATGGCGTGGACGTGCTACCCGGAGGCGTTCGGATCGATCGTCTCGACGCTGACGATCCCACTGTTCGTCGCCGGCGTCGGGATCATCCTGCGCGGCGCCGCCTACGCGCTGCGCTCCGGGACGACGACGCCGCGCGAGGAGGGCGCGATCAGCCTGCTGTTCGCGCTGTCGTCGATCCTTACCCCGTTCGCGCTCGGGCTCGTGGTCGGCGGGATCGCGTCGGGCCGCGTCCCCGTCGGCAACGCACAGGGCGACGAGATCACCAGCTGGGCGAACTCGACGGCGCTGCTGATCGGAGTGCTGGCGGTCGCGACGTCCGCCTATCTCGCGGCCGTCTACCTGGCTGCCGACGCGCGCCGCATCGGCTCGCACGAGATCGCCGAGGCGTTCCGCGCCCGCGCGCTGATCGCCGGGGTCGTCGCGGGCCTGCTCGCCGCCGCCGGTCCGTTCGTGCTGAGTGCCGACGCACCCGACCTCTACGACGGCCTGACCAGCGGCGCCGGGCTGATCGCCCTGCTCGCCTCCGGCACCGCCGGCGTGGCGGCGCTCGCACTCGTCTTCGGGCGCCGTTACGACGCGGCCCGCGTCGCCGCGGCGGCCGCGGTCGTGGCGATCGTCGCCGGCTGGGGAATCGCCCAGGAGCCGGAGATCCTGCCGGGCTTGACGATCCAGCAGGCCGCGGCGAGCAACGCGACGATCGAGGCGGTGCTGATCGGCTTCGCCGTCGGCCTGCTGATCCTCGTGCCGTCGCTCATCTACCTGTTCCGGCTCGTGCTGTCGGGGCGCTTCGACCCGGCGACGGGTCCGCGCCCGGGCCCTACGCCGGCCGACGAGGCGGCGGCCGCCGCCGACCCGAACGCCCACAGCTCGATGCGCACCACCCTCATCACGGGTGCCGTCACCGCCCTTGGGGCGGCGATCACCTTCGTCTCGGAGGGCTCGCTGCGCAGTGTCGGCGTCGCCCTGATGCTCATCGGCGCCGTCGCGTGCTTCCTCGCTGTAGCCAGCTTGGAAGAAATCGACTCACCGGCTTAGCCTTTTTCTACACCCGGGCGCGGTTGAGCTTTCCCCGCACCGGGGAAGAGGCATTTGACACTACCCGCGGCGAGGAGAACAATCGTCTTGGGGGTTGGACGAAGTAGTCACCACCACATAAGACCGAGGGAGGTCTCCCATGACCAGTACCACTTGGCGCGCGCTGATCCTCAGCGTCCTTCTTGCGCTAAGCGGTGGAGCGCTCATCGCCTGCGGCGATGACGACGACAGCGGCTCCTCCGGCGGGTCCAGCTCGAGTGGAGGCAGCGGCTCGATCGCACTGTTGCTCCCCGAGTCGAAGACCGCGCGCTACGAGTCCCAGGACCGGCCGAACTTCGAGCGCAAGCTCAACCAGCTGTGTCCGGACTGCACACTGATCTACTCGAACGCCGACCAGGACGCGGCGAAGCAGCAGCAGCAGGCTGAGGCGGCGATCACCAAGGGTGCGAACGTACTGGTGCTCGACCCCGTCGACGCGGCATCGGCCGGTTCGATCGTCAACCGCGCGAACCAGTCGGACATCCCGGTAATCAGCTACGACCGTCTGATCACCGACGCTGACGTCGACTACTACGTGTCGTTCGACAACGAGCAGGTCGGCAAGCTGCAGGCGAACAGCCTGGTCGACAAGCTCGAGTCCGACAACAACGGTGACGGGACGATCGTGATGATCAACGGCGCCCCGACCGACAACAACGCCAAGCTCTTCAAGCAGGGCGCGCACAGTGTCTTCGACAAGAGCAACCTGAAGATCGGCAAGGAGTACGACACGCCGGACTGGAGCCCGGACAAGGCTCAGCAGGAGATGGAGCAGGCGATCACCGCGCTCGGCAAGAACGGGTTCGTCGGCGTCTACGCCGCCAACGACGGCACCGCAGGCGGCGCGATCGCCGCGATGAAGTCGGCCGGTGTCGACCCGAACCAGCGGCCGACGACGGGACAGGACGCGGAGCTTGCCGCGATCCAGCGGATCCTCGCCGGTGAGCAGTACATGACGGTCTACAAGGCGATCAAGGCCGAGGCCAATGCGGCAGCCGAGTTGGCGGTCGCGCTAGCCAACGGCGACGATCCGCCGAGCGGGCTGGTCAACGGCAAGATCGACAATGGCCAAAAAGAGGTCCCGTCGGTGCTGCTGACCCCGGTCGCGGTAACCAAGGACAACATCCAGGACACGATCATCAAGGACGATTTCTGGACGGTGAAGCAGATATGCACTCCGCAGTACGCGGCGGCGTGCAAGCAGGCAGGTATCCAGTGAGCAACGGAGCGCCTGTACTGGCGTTGGAGAAGGTCAGCAAGAGCTTCGGCCCAGTGCAGGCGCTCCAGGACGTCGACTTCGAGGTGCGGCCAGGTGAGGTGGTCGCCCTCGTCGGCGACAACGGGGCCGGGAAGTCGACGCTCGTGAAGGCGATCGCCGGCATCCACTCGATCGACGGCGGGCGGATCCTCTTCGAGGGTCAGCCCGTCAAGGTCTCGACGCCGACCGCCGCGGTCGACCTCGGGATCGCGACCGTCTACCAGGACCTCGCGCTCTGCGACAACCTCGACGTCGTCGAGAACCTGTTCCTCGGCCGTGAGGAGCGTGGCGGCGGCGTCGCGACGCTCACCCGTCAGCTCGACGAGACGTCGATGGAGCGCCAGGCCCAC
>CAZVRI010000049.1:0-19987 GCA_964629855.1 uncultured Thermoleophilaceae bacterium | reverse complement strand
GCAAGGCCCGCCTCGAGCAGGCGCAGGAACAGCCACTGCGTCCAGCGGTAGTACTCCGGCTCGTGGGTACCAAGCTCGCGCGACCAGTCGATCGAGACGCCCCAGTCGTTGAACTGGCGGCGGAACTCGGCGATCGAGGCCTCGGTCGACTCGCGCGGGTGCTGGCCGGTCTTGATCGCGTGGTTCTCGGCCGGCAGGCCGAAGGCGTCGTAGCCGAGCGGGTGCAGCACGCGGTGGCCGGTGCGGCGCTTGAAATGGGCGATCGCGTCGCCGACCGAATAGACCTTGAGATGGCCGATGTGAGGCTCGCCGGACGGGTAGGGCAGCATCTCGAGCACGTAGGACTTCGGCCGCCCGTCGTCCTCGTTCGAGACCTCCCAGGTGCGCTCGTCGCTCCAGACGCGCTGCCAGCGGCGCTCGATGTTCCGGGGTTCGTAGCTCTCAGCGGTCATGCCGGACGGCAGCGTACCTGTGTCGCGACTGACGGTCCTGCAAGGATGCGGCCCGATGCCTGCGATCGAGGTGAACGGCCTCAGCAAGCAGTTCGGCACGACGCTCGCCGTCGACGACCTCTCGTTCTCGGTCGAAGCGGGCAAGATCGTCGGCTTCCTCGGCCCGAACGGGGCCGGCAAGACCACGACGCTGCGGGCGCTGCTCGGCCTGATCCAGCCGACCGCGGGGACCGCGACGATCGAAGGCGTCCCCTACGCCGACCTCGACGCCCCGTCCGCGACGGTCGGCGCGGTGCTCGACGGCGGGATGTTCCATCCGGGCCGTAGCGGCCGCAACCACCTGCGCTCGCTCGCCATGGCGGCCGGCGTCGCCGACGCACGCGTCGACGAGCTACTCGAGCTGGTCAGCCTCAGCGACGCGGCCAACCGCCGCGCCGGCGGCTACTCGCTCGGCATGCGCCAGCGGCTCGGCCTGGCGGCGGCGCTGCTCGGCGACCCGCGCGTGCTGGTGCTCGACGAGCCGGCGAACGGCCTCGACCCGCAAGGGATCCGCTGGCTGCGCGACTTCCTGCGCTCGCTGGCCGCAGAGGGCCGCGCGATCCTCGTCTCGAGCCACGTCCTGTCGGAGGTCGCGCAGACCGTCGACGAGGTCGTCGTGATCCACCGCGGCCGCTCGATCGAGCAGGCGCCGATCGGCGATCTGCTCGCCAGCCGCGGTGGCGGTGTGCGCGTCGCCGGGCCCGACGCCAGCCGGCTCGCCGGGCTGCTGCGCGCCGACGGCGCCGAGGTCAGCGACGGCCACGACGGCGCGATCGTCGTCGCGGACCGCAGCGGCGAGCAGGTCGGCGCGCTGATCGCCGCCAACGGCATCCACATCTCCGAGCTCGCGGCGGCCGGGCAGACGCTCGAGGAGGTCTTCTTCGAGCTGACGTCGGACGAGCGGTCCGATGCCGCCGAGGAGGAGCAGGCCGCATGAGCAACGCGATCCGCAGCGAGCTGCTGAAGCTGCGCACGACGCGGACCTTCCTCGGGATCGTCATCGCGACGCTCGGGTTGATCGCGCTGATCGTCGGCGCCGCGGCCGCCGCGGCCCCCTACGAGGCCCAGGACGTCCCCGGGCTCGACCTGCTCAGCACCGCGGGCCTCGCCCAGCCGTTCGCGCTGGTGCTCGGCATCCTCGCCGTCAGCACCGAGTTCCGTCATGGCACGATCACGCCGACGCTGCTCGCCACACCCGACCGCGTCCGGCTGATGGTGGCCAAGCTGACCGCGCACGGCGCCGCCGGAGTGCTGCTCGGAGTCGTCGGCTACGGCCTCGCGGCGCTGCTGGCCACGCTGATCCTGCCGCTGCGTGACATCCCGTCCGAGCTCGAGCTGGGCGACGGTCTCGAGATGGTCGGCGGCGGCATCGCCTGCATCGCGCTGCTGGCCGCGATCGGCGTCGGCGTCGGGGCGGTCGTCCGCAATCAGGTCGGCGCGGTGATCGGCGGCCTGGCCTGGCTGTTCATGATCGAGCCACTGCTGACCGCGATTCCGACGGTGGGACCGTGGATCGAGGACTACGGCATCGGCGGCGCGATCTCCGCCCTGTCCCAGGACGCGCTCGGCGGCGGCGCCGACATCAGCCAGCTCGCCGGCGCCGCGCTGCTGCTCGGCTACGCCGTTCTGTTCTCCGTGGCCGGTGCGATCCTGTTGCGCCGCCGCGACATCAGCGCCTGACCTTTCGCGCGCGACTACGTCGGCAGCGGCGATCCGGCGAAGAAGAAGAACCAGATCGAGAAGGCGACGACGCCGATCGCAACGCTGATCACCATCACGACGTCGAGCACGGTGCGCGGCGGCCGGCCCTCGTTCTCCCCGCGCAGGCCGCGGTGCCAGGGCAGCACGATCCGCACCGGCTCGTCTTCTCCCGCGACGGTTCCGTAGAGCCGGTTCAGCCGCTGCAGGATCTTGGCGAGCACGACAGCCGTGATCGCGATTCCGAACAGCACCACCATGTAGGGCCCGAACCCCGCGGCCTGGGTGTCCTTCTGCATCTGCGAGCCGATCCAGAGCCAGCCGAGCGGCGACCCGATCCAGAGCACGACGCTGCCGAGCGCCATCAGCACGATCAGCCCCGCCTTGGCGAGCGGCTGGAACGGAGACGCCACCATCTACGTGAGTCTAGGCCGGCGCGAGGCGCTGTGGGCCGAGTGGCTCGGCCGGAGGGCCGTCGCCATTCGGCCGCAGAACGAGCTGCCACCAGCTGACGTCGCGCCAGGCGCCGGCCTTGTAGCCGATCTGGCGGTAGAGGCCGGTCTGCTCGAAGCCGAGCGCGCTGTGCAGCCCGGCGCTGGCGTCGTTCGGCAGCGTGATCCCCGCGAGCGCGGTGTGCAGCCCCTGGCGCCGCAGCAGATCGATCAGGCCGCCGTACAGCTCGCGCCCGACACCGGTGCGCTGGTGCCCGTTCGCGACATAGACGCTCGTCTCGGCCGTCCAGCGGTACGCCGGCCGCGCCCGGTGCGGCGCCGCGTAGGCGAACCCCGCCACGGCCCCGTCGCGCTCGGCGACCAGCCACGGATGGGTCCGCGACACCCGCTCGATCCGCTCCTCGAAATCGTCGGCGTCGGGCGCCAGCTCCTCGAACGAGGTCGCGGCTCCCGCCACGTACGGCGCGTAGATCGTCGCGCACGCGGCGCTGTCGAGGTCTGGGACCGCGTGCCTGATCACCGCGCCAGCTTCTCAGACCGCCGCCGGCGCCTACCCGATCGGCGAGTTACTGATCGGTGTTCTGTATGGTGCGCGGGTCCCCGACGGAGCCCTCCGCCCATGCCCCACGCGTCCCTCCCGCACCTCCCGGTCCGCATCGCGCTTGCCGCGCTAGCCCTGGTCGGGCTCGCCGCCGCATGGCTTCCCGCGTCGGGACAGGCGGCCGAGCGCCACACCGAGAGCGCGCTCCGGATCGTTTCCCTGAAGCAGGGGACGAAGGCGGCACCGGTGCGGATCAAGGTGCGTACCCCCCATACCGCGCACCTGCGCGTGTGGGTCAACGGCCGGCCCGCCGACGACGCGGTCCGCCGCGGCGCGCCCGGCTTCCGGATCGGGGAGCTTACGGTCAACGATGGCCTGCGCCATGGCGTCAACCGGATCCGGCTGCGCGTGACGGGCATCCGCGGCGCCCGCGACGTCGACCGCCGCACCGTGCGCATCCCGCGCGGCAAGCCGATCGCCGACGCCGGCCAGAACGTCTTTACGGCGGCCAGGCGCATCCGGGTCGGGACGAAGTCCGGCGGGCGGCGGGCCAACCGCGGCGCGCACAAGTCGCGCTGGCGGATCGTCTCGGCGCCGCGGCGCTCGAAGGCCAAGCTGCGCAAGCCGCGCTCCAAGCGACCGACGCTCGTCCGCGCCCGTCCCGGGACCTACGTCCTGCGCCACACCGTGACGGCGCGCAAGCGGGTCGTCTCCCACGACACCGTCCGGATCGAAGTGCGACCCAACGACCCGCCGGTCGGCATTCCGCTCAAGACCATCAACGCGAACGGCATCACCATCGGTACCGCGGTCTACGGCGCGTCGACCCACCTTCCCTACGTGGTCATGACGCGAGCCACGCGGACCGTCGTGGAGTCGGGGTCGGCCTCGAACTCGCCGGCCGACGACGTCGCGGGCGTCGACAAGCTCCGCGCCCTCGCCGCGAAGTACGGGGCCACGACCGACTACATGATGATCGTCAGCGCGCCCTACGGCGTCAACGCGAACGCGACCGCCGGCTACGGGGAGCTGCTGCGGGCGATCGGCGGGACTCCGCTGCGCGACGACGAGCGCGACGCGATCGCGAAGGGACAGCCGTTCGCCTTCGTCGGCCTCCCCGGACAGCCCGCGGGCTCGGCCTGGACGAAGATCGTTCCGATCGGAACGACCGTGGCATTGAGCTCGCAGTCGCTCAACGGCTACCTCCGCTTCGACGAGGCCAAGCAGAAGTACGACCTCGCCCCGCTCGCGCGGCCGTCGTTCGACACCTCCGCGGCCACCACCACCGACTCGAACACGATGCGCTTCGCGGGCACGAACTACGTGGGCCGCCTGCCGTCGGGCGTTACCACCGGCCTTCACGTCGTCGCGTTCGACGCGATGTCGATGGCCAACGTCTCCAACCAGGTGCTGACGCTGAACGGGACCTCGGGATCAGACGCCACGCGCTACGCCACGGCCGGCACCGACCTCAAGGCGATCGCCGACCGCACCGGCAATCCGCTGGTGCTCGTTCAAACGATCGGCAAGCCCACCGCCGGACTCCAGCAGTGGAACGACATCACCGCGCAGATCGTGCGCCTTGGCGGCCGCGTGACGCTCTTCAACGAGCTGACCGGATCCAACGGCTACACGCTCGTCGGTCGCGTCGGGTCGGATCTGCCCGCCGCCGAGGCCACCACCGCGACCGGCGACGTAGCCCACCTCGTCGGGATCGTCGACCGCACGCGCCGCTGGAACATCGAGGCGACGACGACCGGCGCGCCAGGCACCGTCAACACCGGCCTTGCCGACGTTCTGTCACAGGAGCCGACAGCCTGGCCGGACATCAACGCGGCCGCGGTGACCTACATCGCCAAACGGCTCGGCTTCTGCGCCGGCGCATCCTCCTGCGACCTGCGCGACCTGTACTCAACACGCTCGCCCGCGACCTGGGGCCCTGTCCAGGGATCGCTCGCAGACCTGCCGAAGGACGGGATCGCCGACGCCGGCTTCAATGCCGGCGAGTACGCCCAGGCGCGCGCGCAGCTCCTGACCGAGATCACCGCGATCAACACGATCTCGGCCTACGTCGACACGCTGCAGAAGACGTTCGGCACGGCCAAGTCGCAGATCGACTTGCGCGCGCTGACCGAGGCAATGCGCAGCGAGGTCCAGCCCAGCGGCGCCGGCCAGGCCAACGTCCGGTTCCTCACACTGCTCTCCCACATCACCAAGCTGGGCCAGTTCGCGGGACCGCCGACCAGCTTCATCTCGGCCGGGATCTCGGGCTTCTTCGGGCTCGCCGCCTACACCAGCGCGGAGAGCGGACTGCCGATCCTCTCGAACAAGATCCAGACCCGCGCCGACGCCTTCGGCGAGCAGCTCGCGCGCTCCTATGACACCGCGGCACGCAGCCTCGAGCAGAACCAGCTGATGCTGATCAGCGACTGGGGCCGGATGCAGAAGGCTTCCGAGGGCATCAAGAACTCGTGGGCGCTTCCCGCGAGCAGCCAGAAGACGCTCGCCGACATGGAAACCGCCGGCAAGCGCTCCGCCATCCTCACCCTGCTGCCGATCGCCTACCCCTACCTGATCAAGGGCACGCCGCCGAACATGGGACCCGGCAACACCGCGGACGTGACCTGCGAGCAGGACGGTGGTTCCATCCACCCGTGGCGTACCTACCCGGGGAACGCGCAGGTGCGCCAGACGGAGCGCTGGAGCGTCGACAACATCGCCGTCCGGCCGATCTACTTCATGACGAAGACGCCGCGCGTGTTCCCGTCACAGAAGCTGGCGAACCTGCTGTTCAACGCCCCGAACGCGACGGTCTCCCCAGGTCTGGGCCTGTCGCCGCTGGGCGTCCTGAGCCTGAACACGTTCGGCGGGCTCGTCACGGCCGACCAGAACGCGCCCCGCTGCAACCTGAACGGAGTCTGGGGCGAGGCGGACTGGCCCGGGCCGTACGGGGCTACTTCCGCGGCGGCGCGGGAGTGAACGACGCGACCAGCTGACGCAACCCGTCCTCGAACAGCTGCTCGTCCCGCTCGCGATCGACGGTCGAGATGTCGACGACGCCGTCGATCGCGTCCCGGGTAGCCGCGCTCGCGCGCGCCGCCGCCTCCGGGTCGGGACTGGAGTGGAAGCGCTCGCCGGCAGCACCCTCCCCCGCCTTCAGGTTCTCGTCGGCGATCCGTCGCATCGCTGTGAAGATCACCGAGCCCAGCGTCATCGACGCGTAGGTGTGGAAGGCCGCCGCCGCTTCGTCGCCGGTCAGGCCGAGGCGCTCGAAGAGGCCGGCAAACAACGCCAGCGTCCGCGCCATCAGGCCGTCCGCGGCCGGTGTCGCGGCCGCATAGGGGGCGATCCGGTAGTGGCGCTCGAAGGTCCGCCGAACCGCGATGCCGGCGACGACGAGCACGTGTGCCGGGTCGGCCGCGAACGGGTCGGGCTCGATCCGCACGACCTCGGCGGCCGTTTCCTCCCAGACGACGTCGACGGCGGCCTGGAGGATCGCCCCGCGCGACGGGTAGTGGTGGTAGATCGCCGAAGGAACGACGTCGAGCGCCGCCGCCAGATCGCGGATCGTCGCCGCTTCGCCGGCGTCCACCTGCCGTAGGGCCTCGACCGCGATCTCCCGCGGCGTGAGGTGAGTGTCGCGGTTGCGAGCGAGCCGGGTCATCGTCTACTTGCCCGCATCGCGCTGGCGCGACGACTTCAAGTGGAGCTAGTCGGGCTCGAACCGACGACCTCCGCCATGCCATGGCGGCGCTCTTCCAGCTGAGCTATAGCCCCTCGAAGAAGCGCTGAGTCTATCGAGGCTGCGGCCGGCCGGTCTATTCGACCGTGCGCTGCGGCGCGTCGCCCCAGAGCTTGTCGAGGCGGTAGAAGTCGCGCGCGTCGGGCGTGAAGATGTGTGCGATGCAGTCGAGGTAGTCGAGCAGGATCCAGCGCGCCTCGCCCCCTCCCTCGGCACGACGCGGCATCAGGCCGTGATCGTCCTTGAGCTCCTTGTGGATCGCCTCGCGGATCGCGGTCGTCTGGCGCTCGGTGTTGC
Source organism: uncultured Thermoleophilaceae bacterium (assembly GCA_964629855.1). Taxonomy (GTDB): domain Bacteria; phylum Actinomycetota; class Thermoleophilia; order Solirubrobacterales; family Thermoleophilaceae; genus JAAYBF01. The sequence continues at coordinate 12,766 of CAZVRI010000049.1, read as the reverse complement.
CTGAGCAGATGACGAGGTAGTCGGTGTAGCTGACGAGGCCGCGAACGTCGACGACGCGAATGTCGATCGCCTTGCGGTCGGAGGCGATCTCGGCGATCCGGTCGGCGAGCTGCTCGGAGCTCAGCTCGGCTCCGGCGGCGGGCGCGGACTGCTCGGCGTTCATCGTGCGGCCTCCGTTGTCGACTGGGTGCGATAGAGGCCGGCCGTCGCGATCCGATCGGCGATCGGATCGGGCACGAGATAGCGGATCGGCAGGCCCGCGGCGACACGCTCGCGGACGAGCGTGGAGCTGATCTCGATCCGCGGCAGCGGGAAGCCCTCGATCGCATCGGCCCCCGGCAAGCCTTCGAGAGCGGCCGCGACGTCGTCGCGCCCGACACCGCCGCGGTCGGCGACCGCGAGCCGCGCCGTGTCGAGGACCTGCTCCGGCTCGTGCCAGCTGCGCAGCTTCATCGCCTGGTCGGCTCCCAGGATCAGCGTCAGCTCGGCGGCGGGCTCGGTCTCTCTCAACAGGGTCAGTGTGTCGGCCATGTAGGACGGACCGGGTCGATTGGTCTCGATCGGCGACACCAGCAGCCGCTCGTCGTCGGCAGCGGCGATCTGGGCGAGCCGCAGGCGCTCGCGCGGTCCAGGATCGGAGTCGAGCTCGCGGTGCGGCGCCTCGCCGAACGGCACGAGCAGGACGCGGTCGAGGCCGAGCCGGGCGTGGGCCTCCTGCGCGAGCCAGAGGTGACCGAGGTGCGGCGGGTTGAACGCGCCGCCGAGAATCCCGACACGCTCGCGCTGGCCGCCCGACGCGCCACTCACTCGCGGATCTGGCCGGTGCCCTCGGCCACGTACTTGTAGGTCGTCAGCTCGCGCACGCCGATCGGACCGCGGACGTGCAGCTTCTGAGTCGAGTTGCCGATCTCAGCCCCCATGCCGAACACACCACCGTCCGTGAAGCGGGTCGACGCATTGACGTAGACGCAGGCAGCGTCGACGGCGTGCGTGAAGCGCTCGGCCGACTCGGTCGAATCGGTGACGATCGCCTCGGAGTGGCCCGAGCTGTAGCGGTTGACGTGGTCGATCCCCTCGTCGAGCGAGTCGACGACCTTGACCGCCAGGATCAGCGCCAGGTACTCGGTCCCCCAGTCGTCCTCGTCGGCATCGCGGAGCGAGTCGGCGAGATCGCCGGCGAGCGCCCGCGTGCGGGCATCGGTGCGTAGCTCGACGCCGGCCTCGCGCAGCGCGCCTAGGGCCTTCGGCAGGAACTCGGGCGCCACGTCTGAGTGGACGAGCAGCGTCTCGGCCGAGTTGCAGACGCCGGGCCGCTGGACCTTGGCGTTCAGGACGATCTTCAGCGCATCGTCGAGATGGGCGCTGGCGTCGACGTAGACGTGGCAGTTGCCGGCCGCCGCGTAGATGACGGGAACCGTCGCGACCTCTTGGAGCGCGGCCTTCAGGCCCTCGCCGCCGCGCGGGATGATCAGGTCGACGACGCCCGCCTGGGTCGCCAGCTCGGCGAGCTCGTCGCGTCCGCCGCCCGCGACCAGCGAGACGACCGCACGCGGCAGGCCGGCGGTCTCGACCGCGCTCGCGGCGATCTCGGCCAGGACGGCGTTCGAGTGCATCGCCATCGACGATCCGCGCAGCACGATCGCGTTGCCGGACTTCAGGCAGAGCGCGGAGCAGTCGATCGTCACGTTCGGCCGCGCCTCGTAGACGACGGCGACGACGCCGAGCGGGACGCGCAGCTTGCGCATCTCCAGGCCGTTCTCCAGCCGCCAGCCCTCGAGCACCTCACCGACCGGGTCCGACAGCGCGGCGATCTTGCGCACGTCGGCGGCGATCCCGCGCACGCGGCCCTCGTCGAGCTTCAGCCGGTCGAGCAGCGCCGCCGACAGCCCCGCCTCGGCGCCGGCCGCCATGTCGCGCTCGTTCGCCTCAAGCACCTCGCCGAGCCGCTGCTCGAGCGCGCTCGCCATCGCCTCCAGCGCGGCGTCCTTGGTCTGGTCGCTGGCCGTCGCGAGCGCGCGCGACGCCTCGCGCGCGGCGTTGCAGACGTCAGCTACCGACTGGGCGGTGGTTGCCATACAGGCAGGGTAACGCTCCGCGCCAGCTAGTCGAGCACGAAGTAGTCGCGGTGGACGGCCTCCTCGGCGGCGCGGGGGATCGTCTGCTGCACCCGGTCCGACTTCATCCCCTTGATCCGCCGCAGCTCGGCGGCCGAGTAGTTCACGATCCCCTTGCCGATCGGGCGCGTCCCGGCGCCGGCGGCCGGCCTGATCTCGACCGCGTCGCCGGCCTCGAACTCGCCGCGCACCTCGACGACGCCGACCGGCAGCAGGCTCGTGCCGCGCTCGCGCAGCGCCCGCTCGGCCCCCTCGTCGACGGCCAGCGAGCCGTGCGTCGGCTTGGCGTACTTCAGCCACAGCTTGAAGCTCGACACGCGCCCGTCCTGGGGATGGAAGAGAGTGCCGACGGTCGCGCCGTCGAGCGCCGCGCCGACGGTGTCGGGATCGAGCCCGGTCGTGATCGTGACCGGGATGCCCGCGGCTGTCGCCATCTCGGCGGCGACGACCTTCGAGCGCATCCCGCCCGAGCCGAGCGGCGACGACGAGAAGCCGATGTCGAGCTGCTCGAGCTGCTCGATGCTCGATATCTCCTTCACCGGCTGGGCATCCGGGTCGAGCGTCGGATCGGCGCTGTAGAGGCCGTCGGTGCTGGTCAGCAGCACGAGCCGGTCAGAGCCGAGCAGGATCGCGACCTGGGCCGCGAGGAAGTCGTTGTCGCCGAACGAGATCTCGTCGGTCGTGGTCGTGTCGTTCTCGTTGATCACGGGCACGACCCCCCAGTCGAGCAGCTTGCGCAGCGTGTGGCGCGCGTTGAGGTAGTGCGTCCGCGCCGACATGTCGAAGAACGTCAGCAGCACCTGCGCGCTCGGCACGTCGCGTGCCGCCAGCAGCTCGTCGTAGGTCCGGTAGAGCTTCCCCTGCCCGACGGCAGAGGCCGCCTGGAGCTCCTCCATCGCCGCCGGGCGCGCCGGCAGGTCCATCAGCCGCATCCCGCGCGCGATCGCCCCCGAGGTCACCAGCACGACCTCGTCGCCGGCCGCGCGCCGGGCCGCCACCGCGTCGCAGATCCGCGCGAGCACGTCCTCGCGCACCTCTCCCGTCGGGTCGGCCACGATGCTCGACCCCATCTTCACGACCAGCGACGCCATCCGCGCAGGCTAATCCACTGCTGCGGTACTCGCCTGTCCTCGCCCCCGCGAGCTCCGAAACGTCACTCCAGCACCGGACCGGCTGCGCCCTCCGCTATCCGGGGTCCAGCTCGAAGACGGTGCCCGCGATCTCCACGTCATCGCCAGGCTCGAAGCCGGCGGACTCCAGCTTCGCGATCACGCCCATGCGACGTAGCCGGTCCTCGACGTAGCGCTGCGCCTCCTCGTTCTCGAGGTCGTGGCGCGCCAGCAGCCGCTCGACGCGCATCCCTGTGACCCGGTACCCGCCGGAATCGGTCCGCTCGACGTTGAACGTGTCGTTCGCGCCCGGGCGGTAGACGCGGTGCTCCGCGACGACTTCGACCGGGGCCTCGGGGGCCTCCTGCTCAGGGACCGCACGCACGATCGCGGCGCGGAGGTCGTCGAGTCCCGTCCCGACCGCCGACGACGTCGCCACGACGTCGAGCACCCGCTCGCCCGTCGCCTGAACTGTCCCAACGGCCAGCTCCTCAGCCGACGCGTCGATCTCCGGCTCGGCGCCCAGGCCAAGCCGTCCGCGCCACTCCGCGATCGCGGCCTCGACGTCCTCGGGCGCCACGAGATCGGCCTTCGACAGGCAGACGATCCGCGGCAGCTCCGCCAACCCGTGGCCGTGCTCGCGCAGCTCGCTCTCCACCGCCGCATGGTTCTCGACCGGGTCGGACCCGTCCAGCGGTGCCAGGTCCAGCACGTGCACGAGTACCCGGCAGCGCTCGACATGGGCCAGGAACTCGTGTCCCAGCCCCGCTCCCGCGCTCGCACCTTCGATCAACCCCGGGATGTCGGCGACCACCAGCTGCCGCTCGTCGGCCTCGATCGTTCCCAGCACCGGCGAGATCGTCGTGAACGGGTAGCCCGCCACCTTCGGCCGCGCGGCCGTCAGCCGCGCCAACAGCGAACTCTTCCCGGCGTTAGGCAGCCCGACCAGCCCGGCGTCCGCGAGCAGTCGCAGCCGCAGCTCCAGCCAGCCCTCGTCACCAGCCAACCCGCGCTCCGCCAACCGCGGCGTCTGCCGCGTCGGCCCCGCGAAGGCCTTGTTCCCCCGCCCGCTCCTGCCACCCTTCGCCACCACTGCCCGCTGCCCCGGCTCGGTCAGCTCCCAGCGTGCCCCCCGCTCCTCATCCTCGGCGACCGTCCCCGGAGGCACCAGCAGCTCCATCGGCTCCGCCGTCGCCCCATGCCGCTGCCCGCCCTCGCCATGCCCTCCACGCTTCGCCTTGTAGTGCCCTCCACGATGGAACTCCGACAGATCCCTCCGCGACGGATCGCAGACGAGGACCACATCGCCCCCCTCGCCCCCATCTCCACCGTCAGGCCCGCCCTTCGGCACATGCGCCTCACGCCGAAACGACACACACCCCGACCCACCAGCGCCGGCAGCTACAAAGATCCTGGCCCGGTCATGGAACATCCCGCGATCCTAATCTGGGTGGCAGGTTCGCAGGCGTCTAGGCGTTCGAGGACCAAGCATGAGCGTGCAAGGCGCAGGCCGATGCGTGCGCTAGCACGTGAGGCCTGTGCCGGTGCGCTCAGGCGCCGGTCCGCAGCCGTCTAGTCGGCTGCGACAGGCTCGACTGAGATGAAGCGGCCGCGGTGCTTGGTCTTGAACTGGACCGTGCCCGGGCGGGTGGCGAAGATGGTGTCGTCCTTGCCGATGCCGACACCGTCGCCTGGCTTGAAGCGGGTGCCGCGCTGGCGGACGATGATCTCGCCACCGGTGACGGCCTGGCCGGAGAAGACCTTGACGCCGAGACGCTGGGCGTTTGAGTCGCGGCCGTTGCGGCTGGATCCAAGACCCTTCTTATGCGCCATCGCCGTCCTCCTTCTTGGCTGCGGGCTTCTTCTCAGCAGGCTTCTTGGCGGGCGCCTTCTTCGGCTCAGCCTTCGGCTCGGCTGCGGCGGTCTCGGCCTTCGGCTCGTCTGCCTTCTTGGCGGCCGGCTTGCGGCTGAGCAGCTTGATGTCGCCGATCTCGAGACGGGTGAGGTCCGAGCGGTGACCCATGCGCCGCTTGTAGCCGCGCTTCGGCTTGAACTTGAGCACGTGGATCTTCGGCCCGCGCTCGTGGCTCGTCACGACGGCCTCGACCTTGACCTTCTCGAGGTCGGAGCCAGCGAAGACGGCATCGTCGGAGTCGCCCTTGAAGAGCAGCGGCTGGAGAGCGACCTTGGCTCCCTCGTCCTCAGGCATGCGGTCGACGAGCAGGGAGTCCCCCTTCTCGACGCGGTACTGCTTGCCTCCGACTTTGACGATTGCGTACATGGCTTAAAAAGGGCGCCCCACCGGGAGCGCCGGCCAGGCAGTATAGCCCCCGCGGCCGGCCAGGTGCCGCGGGGGTCCGAGGAGCGCCATCCCTGCACGGCCGGCCAGGCGCCGCGGGGGTCCGGGGGCGCGAGCCCCCGGTGACCTACTCCTTGTCGGCTGAGGCTTCGGCCTTCTTGCGCCGACCGCGTCCGCCACGCCGTCCGCGACGCCTCGGCTGCTTGGACTCGGGGTCCGACGCCTTTGGCGCCACAGTGCCGTTCGAGGGCGCCGCATCGCTGATCTCAGCGCCCTCCACGAGGGTCGCGGAGGCGGCCGAGCGGGCCACCTTCTCGATCCGCACGAGGGTCTTCTTGCCGATCAACCGGCCGGCCTTGGCGACCGAGATGACGTAGCCGTCGAGCTTCGCGACGGCCGCGTCCTCGTCGTACATGTGCGGCTCCTCGATCGTGACGAGCACCTCGTCGCCCTCGGCGAACGGCAGCGCGCGCTGCTCGACCTCCTCCCGCGATCCCTCCATCGAGACCGCGAAGTGGTCGAGCGGCAGTGCCTCGGAGCCCTCGAAGTGGAAGCTCTTGCCCGTCTCCTCCTCGATCTGCAGCAGCGGCCGGCCGACGCCCCCGGCGAGCAGCGCGGCGACGCGCGGATGGATCTGGATCAGGTAGGCCTCGGGCTCGGGCCGCTCGGCGGCGAGCTCGCGCAGGCGCCGCTCGGCGTCGATCGAGACGGACTCCTCGGACAGCACGACGCCCTCGCCCCGACAGGTCGGGCAGGTCTTGGTGAGGATCTCGCGGACGCCCTCGGTGACGTTCTGGCGCGTCATCTCGACCAAGCCGAGCGGCGAGATCTCGACGACGTAGGTCTTGGTGCGGTCCTCGTCGAGCGACTTGCGCAGCGTCTTGAGCACCGCGTCGCGGTTGCGCGCGCGGGCCATATCGATGAAGTCGATGACGATGATCCCGCCGATGTCGCGCAGCCGCAGCTGGCGAACGGCCTCCTCGGCCGCCTCGAGGTTGGTCTTGGTGATCGTGTCCTCGAGCCGGGCGCCCTTGCCGCGTCCGACGAACGAGCCGGAGTTGATGTCGATGACCGTCAGGGCCTCGGTGTAGTCGATGATCAGGTAGCCGCCGGAGGGCAGGTCGACGCGCCGGTGCAGCGTCGACTGGATCTCCTTGTCGATCTCGTACTTCTCGAACAGCGGGACCTTCTTGTCCTCGTACAGCTCGAGCCGCGGCAACAGCTCGGGTGCGGTGCGGTTGAAGAACGACTGCAGGCGGTGGTGCTGCTGCTCGTCGTCGACGATCGCGCGGTCGAACTGCTTCGAGAAGATGTCGCGCACGACGCGGACCGACAGGTCGGCCTCCTGGAAGATCATCGCGGGGGCCTTCGCCTTCTTCGCGCGCTCCTGGAGCACCTCGTGCAGCTTGTGGAGGTACTTGATCTCGTGCTCGAAGTCGGCCCGCTTGGCGCCCTGGGCGGCGGTGCGGACGATCACGCCGCCTTCGCCGACCTCGAGGCCCTTGGCCTCGCGTCGCACCCGGTCGCGCTCCTTGTCCTCGAGCCGGCGCGAGACGCCGACGCCCTCGCCCTGCGGCGTGTAGACGAGGTAGCGGCCGGCGATCGAGAGCTGCATCGAGAGGCGCGAGCCCTTCGACTTCAGCGGGTCCTTGATCGCCTGGACGACGATCTCCTGGCCGGGCTTGAGCAGGTCGCCGATCTGGCGGCCCTTGCCGCCGCCGCGTCCGCGGCGCGCGACCTCGACACCCTCCATGACGATGTCGTCGGCGTGCAGGAAGCCGTTCTTGTCGAGCCCGATGTCGACGAACGCCGCCTCGAGCCCGGGCAGCACGTTGTCGACGCGCCCCTTGTAGATGTTGCCGACGATCGAGCGCGATCCGCGCCGCTCGACATAGAGCTCGGCGACCTTCCAGTCGTCGCTCTTCTTCTTCTGTTGTTGCTGTTGGCGCCCGCCCTCAGCGGCGGCCGTGCCCTCCGCCTCGAGGATGGCGACTCGTGTCTCGCCACGGTCGGCCGTGACAAGTACTTGCTTTTTCAAAGGGTCCTCTTCTCATATGACTAGGTCCCGGCCCTTCGCGAACGCCGTCTCGCGCGCATGCGCGTGGACGCTCTGCAGAAGTCCGAGAGCAATGAAGGTGGCGATGACCGACGATCCGCCGTAGCTCATGAGAGGCAGCGTGATGCCGGTGATCGGCATGATCCCGATGGTCATGCCCACGTTTATGAAGATCTGATGCATAAGCATTGCAAGAACGCCGGCCACGATAAGTGTGCCGAACAGATCCTTGGCCATCGTGAGGATGCGCAGCGTGCGCCAGATCAGCAGTGCGAACAGGGACAGCACTAGGGCCGCCCCCATGAATCCGAACTCCTCGCCGACGACGGAGAAGATGAAGTCGGTGTGGTGCTCGGGTAGGAAGTCGAACTTGGTTTGAGTCGCTTGATCGCCCCGGCCGGTCTTGCCGCCGGCGCCGATCGCGACCTGTGATTGAAGCTGTTGGTAGCCCTCCTCGCCAGAGGTCTCGGAGGGATTGATGAAGGCCGTGAGGCGATCCTGCTGGTAGGGCTGGAGCACCTCGACGCCGAGCGCCGGAGCGCCGATCAGGACGATCGCCGCGGCGGTCGCCGCCAGCGCGCCGAGCGCCGCGAAGTGGGTCCACGGGGTGCCGGCGACGAACAGGATCACGAGCGCGATCGAGATGTAGACCATCCCGGTGCCGAGGTCCTGCGAGATTACGAGCAGCGCGGGGATCAACGCCAGCAGCATCACGATGCCCGTCGTCCGGCGGTCGCCGATCTGGCGGACGCGGTCGACGAGCACCGCTGAGAGGGCGAGGATCAGCAGGACCTTGCCGAGCTCCGAGAACTGCAGCTCGAAGAAGCCGAGCTCGATCGCTCGGCGGGTGCCCTTGGTGACCGCCCCGAAGACGAAGACGAGCAGGATGCCGCCGATCAGCAGGCCGTAGATCTGCGCCTTCCACTCGCGCAGGCGCGCGTAGTCGAGTCGCGAGATCACGAGCATCAGCGAGATGCCGATCGCCACGAAGACGATCTGGCGGTAGAGGAAGTGGTGTGGGCTGCCGGCGACGTCGTCCTGGGTCGCCTCGCCGATCGTGTAGAGCGAGCACGCGGTCAGGCCGAGCACCGCCAGCAGCAGCAGCACGTCGATCCGGACGAAGCTTGGTCCCGAGCGGTCTCGGAACTCGCGCACGGTGGCGCCGAGAGGGGTCGCCTGCATCAGTGATCCACCCTAGCCATGGTCAGTCGGCCTCCGCCGGCGCGAGGACCTCGCCCCCGTCCTTGACGTCGAGCAGGGGCGCCAGGATCTGGCGCGCGGCCGGAGCGGCGCTATCGGCGCCGAAGCCGCCGCCCTCGATCGTCACAGCGACGACGTAGCGCGGGTTCGGATACGGCGCGAGCGCGACGTACCAGGATTGGTCGGGCTGCCCCTGGCGCTCGGCGGTCCCCGTCTTGCCGGCGATCTTGACCGGGAAGGTCTCGAAGACGGGCGTCGATGTGCCTCCACCCTCGTTCGCGGCGGCGTACAGGCCGTCGAGGATCGCCTGGCGGTAAGCGGGATCTATCGCGACTCGCCGTGACGCGGGAGCCTGCAGCTCCTGCAGCGCACGGCCGGTCGAGTCCTCGATCCGCAGCCCGAGCCGCGGCGTGACGACCTTGCCGCCGTTGGCGATCGTCGCGTAGGCGACCGCCATCTGGAGTGGGTTGGTCAGCAGGTCTCCCTGGCCAACGGAGAGGTTGATGTTGTCGCCGACCGACCAGGGACGACCGTCACCGAGCCCCTCGCGATTCCAATCCTCGCGCCACTCTCGCGTCGGGACCCGCCCCGGCGACTCAGCGGGAAGGTCGATGCCGGTCGGCTTCCCGAGACCTAGCTTGCGCGCCCAGCGCTGGATGAGCTCGCCGTCGCCGGTCCGCTCGGCCTCCTGACCGAGTAGATAGAAGTAGACGTCGCTGGAGACCGACAGCGCCTGGCGCAGCGCAACCGGTCCGTGCGCGGCGCGACCGGCGTTCTCGAACTCCTGGGTGCCGACCGTGATGTAGCCGCCGTCGACGATCACGTCCTCGGTCGAGATCAGGCCACCTTCGAGCGCCGCGGTAGCCGTGATCAGCTTGAACGTCGAAGCTGCCGGATACTCGCCTTGGATCGCGCGGTTGAAGAGCGGCTTGCCGTTGACGTCGGAGTTGAGCGCATCGTAGGCACGCTGCGTGAACGGCTTCGAGAAGAAGTTCGGGTCGAACGACGGGCCGCTGCCGAGCGCGGCAATCTCGCCGCTGCGGATGTCCATCGCGACGAAGCCACCAGCGCGGCCGGCGAGCGCGACCTGCCCGGCCTCCTGGACGTCGAGGTCGATGCCCAGGCGCAGCTGCCGCCCCTGCTCGGGTTGGCGCGCCTGGAGCGGGTTGCCGCGCACCGTTCCCATCGCGTCGACCTGGACCCGTGTGGCGCCGTTGCGGCCGCGCAGAAAGCGGTCGTACTGCTGCTCGATGCCTCCCTTGCCGACCAGGTCGCCGGTCTCGACGCCGGGCAGCCCGTCATCCAGCTCCTCCTGGCTGACCTCGCCGGTATAGCCGAACAGGTGCGCGCCAGTCTGGCCCTGCGGGTACTGGCGGACGAAGACGCGCTCCGGCGTGACGCCGGGGAAGTCGTCCTGATGCTCCATCAGGTAGGCGACAACGTTCTGGTCGACATCCTGCTTGACCGTCGCGGTCGCGTACGGCAGTAGCTTCAGCTGCCGCTCTACGCGCCGCTCGATCCCGCGCGGGCGCATCCCGAGCACCTTGCCTAGATCGACGTAGAGTTTGCGCCGTGCCGCCTCGTCCTCGGGCAGCTGCTTCGGCGATACCTTGACCGCCAGCGCGACGCGGTTCTCGACCAGCACGCGGCCGTCGCGATCGACGATCTCGCCACGCGGTGCGCGCACCTTGATCGAGCGCACACGGTTGTCGTTCGCCTCGGCGCGGTAGGTGTCGCCCGACAGCACCTGCAGGTACCAGAGCCGGAAGAAGACGAACGCGAACGCCAGCAGCGCGATCCCGCCGAGGATCGCGACGCGCATGGCGAGCTGGGGCGTCAGCGACGGCCGGTCGCCTGGGTCGAGGTACATCTCAGGCCCCCAGGCCGCGCAGGCCGATCGGACCGGACTCGAGCGGCGCGCGCCGTCGGCGACGTAGATCGAGCGGGTCGACGAGCAGCACCGGGCGCAGGACGCGACGGCAGATCGCGAACACCGGCAGCGCCAGGATCGCGCCGAGAATCGTCGTCGCGACGATCTCGCGGACGACCAGCCAGCTGACCGTCGCGCCGACGTCGAGCATGAAGGAGACGGCCGCGTAGGCGAGCACCCAGCCGAAGGTGGCCACCGCTCCGACGGGGATCGGCATCAGGCCGTGTGCGGGGTCGCGGACCTCGCGGTAGCGGCCGGCGCCGTAGCCGACAGCGGTCAGGATGAGCGACGAGACGCCCATCGTGCCTCCGACCACGAGATCGAGCAGCAGACCGGTCGCGAACCCCATCGCGGCTCCGGGAATCGCGCCCGCGTAAATCGCGACCGCAGCCACGACGAGCGGGACGAGATCGATGTAGGCGCCGAACACGCGTCCGCTGCCGAGTCCGGAGACCTGGAGGATCACCGCGACGAGCGCGATCGCGCCGCAGCGGACGTATGCCCCCGGGGTCGACCTCACTGGGGCGGAACTCCGGCCTGCGTGCTGACACCGCGCTCGGTCAGAACCTGAACGTAGTCGATCCCACGGATGTCGGCGAGCGGCTTGACGTGCACGCGCTGGAACTGCTCCGTCTCCTCCGGATCGACCTTCGTGACGCGCCCGATCGCGATCCCGCGCGGAAAGATCGACTGCCGGCCCTCGGACTCGAATCCGCTCGTCACGACGGTCGTCCCCTCGGTGACACGGCGGCCCTTGGTTATGTAGTCGAGCAGCAGGTCGTTGGGGTCTCCGACGACCGGATGGACGATCCCGCTCGCACCGTTGGGCATCACCTGCGCCGAGACGGCGCTCGAAGAGTCGGTGATCAGCGTGACCTCGGCGGTGCCGCCGGTGACGTCGGTGATCTTCCCGACGAGACCGCCGGCCGCGACCACCGGCTGGTTGCGGCGGACGCCGTCGTTGGACCCCTTGTCGATCTTCAGCGTCGAGTACCAGACGGTCGGCGAGCGCACGATCACCCGCGCGCCGACCGGCTCGGTCCCCTGCGGGTAGCCCTGGCTCTCGGTCAAGCCGACCAGCGCACGCAGCTCGCGGACGTCATGGCGGGCCGTCTCGGCGACGCCGAGCTGACGCCGCAGCTCCTCGACCTCGGCGCGCAGCTCCTTGTTCTCGCCCTTGGCGTCGAACGTGTCGCCGACCCAGCCGAAGAGGTCGCGCGCGGGCTTCAGCGCGCGACTGGCGCCCGTCTCGAGCGGCGCGAAGGCCTCCTGGGCACCGCGCTGGACGGTGTGGAAGACGCCGCCCCCGGACTCGCCGAAGTAGACCGTCAGCATGCCGATCGAGAGCACCACGAATATCGCGAGCGCCGCCCTCCGACGGCGAATCACCTTGCTGTCGAACACGTCCGGACTCCTCCGGCGCCGTGCTTAGCGGCGCCGACCGTTTCGGGAATGCTTGTTCGCGCGGTGGATTGCCTCGAACTCCTCGAGGCTACGTCCCGAGCCGACCGCCACACAGGTGAGCGGGGACTCGGCGAGATGGGCTGGCATCTGGGTCTCGTCACGCAGGCGCTCGTCGAGCCCCTGCAGCAGCGCGCCGCCACCGGCGAGCATGATGCCGCGGTCCATGATGTCCGAGGCAAGCTCCGGCGGGGTGCGGTCGAGCGTCTCCTTGACCGCGTCGATGATCGCCTGCAGCGGCTCCTCGAGCGCCAGACGAACCTCCTCGCTGGTCAGCACGACCGTCTTCGGCAGGCCCGAAACGAGGTCGCGGCCGCGAATCTCGGCCTGCATCTCCTCGCGCAGCGGGAACGCCGAGCCGATCTCGAGCTTGACCTCCTCCGAGGTCTGCTGCCCGATCATCAGCTTGTACTCGCGCTTGACGTAATTGATGATCGCCTCGTCGAGCTCGTCGCCGCCGATGCGGATCGACTGCGACACGACGATGCCACCGAGCGAGATCACCGCAACCTCGCTCGTCCCTCCACCGATGTCGACGACCATGTTGCCCGTCGGCTCGCCGACCGGCAGGCCCGCGCCGATCGCGGCCGCCATCGG
>CAZVRI010000048.1:0-20006 GCA_964629855.1 uncultured Thermoleophilaceae bacterium | reverse complement strand
GTCGACGGCCAGGGCAACTTCGGCTCGATCGACAACGATCCCGCCGCCGCGATGCGCTACACCGAGGCGCGCCTGACGCGGCTCGCGATGGAGATGTTGCGCGACATCGACCGCGACACGGTCGACTTCACGCCGACCTACGACGACGCCCGACTCGAGCCGACGATCCTGCCGTCGCGCTACCCGAACCTGCTCGTCAACGGCTCCTCGGGAATCGCCGTCGGCATGGCGACGAACATGCCGCCGCACAACCTGCGCGAGACGATCGACGCGACGATCGCCTACATCGACAACCCGGAGATCCAGGTTGCCGATCTGATGAAGCACATCAAGGGCCCGGACTTCCCGACCGGCGGCATCATCGTCGGCTGGCAGGGGATCAAGGACGCCTATGAGACCGGTCGCGGCCGCGTCGTCGTGCGCGGCAAGGCGCACATCGAGCCGCTGCGCCAGGGCAAGGAGGCGATCATCGTCACCGAGCTGCCCTACCAGGTGTCGAAGGGCGACGGCCGTGGTGACGGCTCCGGCCTGATCAAGAAGATCGCCGAGGTCGTCAAGACCGACAAGATCAAGGAGATCTCGGACCTCCGCGACGAGTCCGACAAGTCGGGCATCCGGCTCGTGATCGAGCTCAAGCGTGACGCGATCCCGAAGGTCGTCCTCAACAACCTCTACAAGCACACGCCGCTGCAGTCGACGTTCGGCGTCAACAACGTCGCGCTGGTCGACGGTGTGCCGAAGACGCTCGCGCTGCGCGAGCTGATCGGCTACTACGTCGAGCATCAGCGCGACGTAGTCATCCGGCGCACGAAGCACGAGCTGCGCGAGAAGGAGGCCCGCCGCCACATCCTCGAGGGCCTGCTGATCGCGATCACCGACATCGACGCGGTGATCGCGCTGATCCGCGGTTCGTCCGATCCGGACAGCGCCCGCGACGGCTTGATGGAGAAGTTCGACCTGACGCGGATCCAGGCGCAGGCGATCCTCGACCTCCGTCTCCAGCGGCTGACCGCGCTTGAGGCCGACAAGCTCAAGCAGGAGCACGCCGACGTGCTCGAGCGGATCCGCGAGCTGCGCGAGATCCTCGGCGACGAGCAGCGGATCCGCGACATCATCAAGGAGGAGCTGCAGGAGATCCGGGATGCGTATGGCGACGAGCGCCGGACGGACATCACGCACTCCGAGGACGACATCGACATCGAGGACCTGATCGCCGATCAGCAGATGGTCATCTCGATCACGAAGTCGGGCTACATCAAGTCGCTTCCGCTCTCGACCTACCGCACCCAGCACCGCGGCGGCGTCGGGGTGCGCGGGATGGACATGAAGGACGACGACTACATCGAGCACCTCTTCGTCTGCTCGACGCACGACTACCTGCTGTTCTTCACCAACCGGGGCAAGGTCTACCGGCAGAAGGTCTACGAGCTGCCCGAGGCATCGCGGACGGCAAAGGGGCGGGCGCTCGTCAACGTGCTGCCGCTGCGCGAGGGCGAGTTCGTCCGCGCGGTGCTCTCGACGCGCGACTTCAGCGAGGGCAAGTACCTCGTCTTCGCCACTAAGGCTGGTCAGATCAAGAAGACGGAGTTCCTGGCCTACAACACGCCGATCAAGGCCGACGGCATCATCGCGATCAAGATCCGCGACGACGACGAGCTGGTCGCCGTCCGCCGCACCTCCGGTGACGACGACATCATCATGGTGTCGCGCTCCGGGCAGGCCGCCCGCTTCAACGAGGACCAGGCGCGGCCGATGGGCCGCGACACCGGCGGCGTCCGTGGCATGAACGTGTCACGCGGCGATAACTGCGTGCTCGCGATGGACATCGCCCGCGACGACACCGAACTGCTCGTCGTGACCGAGAACGGCTACGGCAAGCGCACCCCGATCACCGAGTACCCGGTCAAGGGCCGCGGTGCGATGGGCGTAAAGACGATCAACATCACCGAGAAGAAGGGCGGCGTCGCCGGTGCCCTGATCGTCCGCGAGCACCAGGACCTCGTCTTCATCTCCCAGAACGGCATGGTCCAGCGGACCGGGGTCAAGGGCATCTCCCAGCAGGGACGACCCGCCCAGGGCGTCCGTGTCATGAACCTGCGTGACGAGGACGTCGTCTCCGCCGTGGCCCTCGTCATGGAGGAGGAGGCCGACACCGCCGCTGTGGTCGACGCCGAGCCCGAGGGCCTCACGCCGATCGTCGACGCTGACGCGCCGACCGCCGATGAGCCAGTCGCCGACCCTGAGCCCGAGCAGCCGGCCGACGGCGAGTAGTACCTGCGCAGTCGGTCGTAGGCGTCTGCTTCAATGGGACCACTAGGGAAAGGAGGTGGTCCAAAGTTGAGTGACAGACGTTTTGGGACCCTGGAGGTGTCCGGCCGCTAAGCCCGGCGCACTGGACCCCGTTTAGCGGAGTCCAACCGTGACACCCTCGGCGACGGAGGCCGGGTTAGGTCCCGCCGGCCGCCGATTCCGTCACCGAGCTGGTCCAGTCAAAGCAGTATCGAGGGGCGTCCTACGGGGCGCCCCTCGTCGTTGCGGTGAGGAAGGTGAATCCGGCCGGCTAGTTGCCGGCGCCGCCGTTGTCGGCGGACGTCTCGAGTGAGTTGACCTGGGTCTCGAGCGCCTCGACCTTGGTCTTGAGGTCGGCGTTGGCGTCTGACGCGGACTTCGCGTCGTCGGCTGCCGAGTTGGCGTCCTTCTGAGCCTTGCGGGCGCTGTTCTGGATCTGGCTGACCTGATCCTGTGTCGGCAGCGAGTCGACCTTGGTGCTGAGCTCCTCGATCTCCTTGCCGAGCTTCGACTCGAGCCGGTCGAGGTCGGCCTTGGTCGCGTTGCTGGCGGAGTTCGTGGCGTCCTTGGCGTCGCGTGCCTCGACGAAGGCGAGCACGGCGATCGCTGTCGCCGCGACGGCCCAGACGCCGGCGACGATCAACCAGCGGCGTAGCGAGCGGACGTTGCCGACCGTGGCCGGCGCGTTAGCGTCGGGCTTCGGCTTCTTGGCCTTCTTCGGCTTGTCGTCACCAGTGACCGGAGGAGCTGGCGTGGCGGGAGCGGCCTGCGGCTGCGCAGGCGGCGTCTGCTCGGGCTGAGGCGGGGTGGTCGACTCCATCTTGGTTACGCGGCTTTGGGTATGTACTGCTCCCACGACTGTGGGATTACCGGTACGGCCACGTGTATGAAGATCGTAGAGTTGGGTGCGGACGGGGGATGTCGCGGCACCATGTTCGCCTGGCGCGGTAACCGATCCCCCTTGCGGCGGTTGCACGGCGCGCAACAGGTGACGATGTTGTGCCAGTCGGTCGGCCCGCCCTTCGAGCGCGGGATGACGTGGTCGACGGTGAGGCTGCCGCGCTCCTCGCCGCAGTACTGACAGGTCCACTGGTCGCGAGCGAAGACGGCGCGGCGGGTGATCTTGCGCCGGTGGGCGTCGCGCGGCACGCGGACGTAGGTCTTGAGCCGGATGACCATCGGGCGCGGCAGGGTGAAGCTCTCGGCGTGCAGCGCCCAGTCGCTGCGCTCGAGGATCTCGGCACGGTCCTTGAGGATCAGCACCGCGGCGCGGCGGACCGTGCAGACGTTGATCGGCTCGTAGGAGGCATTGAGGACGAGCACTCGGCCGGATGAACTCGCGCGCCCGCCAGACCGGCCGTCTGGAGGCGCGCTGCTAGGTGCTGGGTCGTCGTCCCCAGGCCTCAACTCGGGTACCGGTTGCACCGTCACGGTGCGGCCAGTGTAGCGGGGGTCTATGCCGCTTCGGAAGGGGCGGCGAGATACGAACCCAATACACGCAGGGTCTCGACTCGCTCGCCGAGTGCCGTCAACGCCTCCTCGACACGCGGGTCCGCGGTGCTCGCGTCGAGGTCGGCGAAGAACATGTAGTGGCCGAGACGCACGCGTCGCGGCCTTGACTCGATCTTGGTCAAGTTGATCTCGCGGTCGGAGAGCTCGCGCAGGACCGACACCAGTGAGCCGGGGGTGTCGTCATTGAAGCCCCAGAAGACGATCGACGTCTTCGTGTCGCCGCTCGCCGGCGCCGACGTGGCCTCGGTAGGCGCCAGCCAGACGAAGCGGGTCACGTTGTCGGGCCGGTCCTCGATCCGCTCGGCGAGGACCGTCGCTCCGTAGAGCTCAGCCGACAGCCGCGACCCGATCGCGGCCCATGGCCTGTCGCCGTTCGTCAGCGAGCGGACCGCCTCGGCGGTCGAGCTCGCGGCCTCGATCTCGACCGCCGGGAGCTGCTCGCGCAGGAAGGTTGAGCACTGGCCGACCGCGTGGGGGTGTGACAGGACACGCTCAATGCCGCCCAGTGACAGTGGCCGTGCGGCGATCAGGTAGTGGTGGATCGGCTGGACGGTCTCGCTGACTATCCGCACGTTGACGTCTGGGTCCGCGAGGGTGTCGAGCGTCGCAGCCACGCCGCCCTCGAGTGAGTTCTCGATCGGCACCACCGCGCGGTCGACCTCGCGGTTCTGCACGGCGGCGATCGCCGCCTGCACCGAGGCGGCCGCGATCGGTTCGATCGGACCCTCCGCCGAAGCGCGCATCGCCTCGTCGGTGTTGGTGCCGGGCGGACCAAGGTAGGCGACACGGAGAGGGCTCGAATTCATGTCTCGACCGGCCGGCCGTCGCCGAGCGCCTGTGTGACCGCTTCGCGCTCCTCCGGCGACAGCTCGACCTCGGACTCACCCGCGACGATCTGCTTGAAGTAGACGCGGGCGCTGTCGCGGTGGTGGATCGACGAGACGACGATCCCCGAGCGGTGGGCGTCGAGCAGCGCCAGCGAGCTCGACTGCTGTCCGGACATCTCTCCGTAGGCGTCGTAGCGGACAAGTGCGCGGTGAGTGACGGCGCCGTCGATGCGCGTCTCGGCGCCGCCCATTCGCGTCTCGATTCCGGCCGCGGTGTCCTCGACCCAGTCGCGCAGTTCGACGAATCCGCGCTCCAGCCGGGCAGCGTGCTCGACGAGGTCGCGCTCGCCTGTAGTTCCCAGCACGGTCCGCTGGTCGGCTCGCAGCCGCCGCAACTTCACGGCGAGGACGATCACCAGCACGAGTGCGATCAGGCCGACGGCCACGCCGGCGAGGGCTACGAGTCCCTCTGTAGAGCTGAGGCCGTCCACCGTTCGCAGCCTACTCGCGGCTACGACGTGAAGATGACCGAGAAGTCGGCCGCGTTGTTGCCGACCGACTCGTCCTCGCCGGGCACCAGCTCGACCTCGATCTTGATCGGGACGGCCTGTCCGGTCGGCGGGTTGCCGTCGAGCGGGATCGTGACGGTCTGGGCCTCGCCGGCGGCGATCGTGTCGATCACGCCCTCGGCCTTGATCTCGTCGCCGCCGCTGCCGACGGTGGCCGTGACCTTGACGTCGGTCTCGGTGTTCTCGCCCTGGTTGAGCACCTGGACCTCGAACGAGAGGTCGCCGCCCGCCGTGATGCTGGTCGAGCCGCCGGGCGTCAGCGTCTGGCCGCCGAGCGTGACGGTCCCGAGGCCGTTGCCGTGCAGGCCGGGCGCCGCGTCCTCGTCGGTGGTGCCTCCGCCGCTGGCGATGCCGCCGAGCCGGTCGGCGACCTCGGCGGGGTCGAGCCAGGAGAGGTCCTTGAGGAAGGTGCTCTCGGTGAGGCTCTGCTTGATGTCAGCGGCCTTGAGGACCTGGTCGAGCTCGGGGATCACGCGCTGGACGTAGAGCTGGTCGCTGGTCAGGAAGAGCTGCATCGCGGTGGCGATGTCCTTCGCGGCACCCTCGGCCTGATCGCCGTCGGTCAGCGCGTTCGGCAGCGCGTCGGCGATCTGGGCGATGCCCTCGGCGCGGAAGGTCAGCGTCTCGACGAGCTGGGCCTGCGCCGCATCGAGGTCGCCCGGATGGTCGAGGCCCTTGGCGCGATCGACGAGCTGGGCAGACTGGATGCGGAAGCTGTTGAGCGCGTTCTCGACGTCGACGTCGGTCCCGCCGTCACCGCCGCCGAGCTGCTGGAAGAGCGCGTCGCTCTCCCCGTTGGACTCCTTCATCAGGGCGTCGACGTCGCGCACCCAGTCGTTGATCGCCGAGTCCTTGCGCGAGTCGAGGCAGCCGCGTACACCGAAGACGAGGATGATCAGGACGAGCAAACCTGCGCCCGCGGCAAGCGAGCGCCTTACCATCATGGTTTGACGGTCGGTTGAAGGCCCCGGTCGGGGCCTTTGTCGGGCCGGGCGACCGCGGCCTGCTGTTGGCTGGTCGGGTTCGTCGAACAAGGACTGAATCCGCTCCTCGTGTGAGGCCCTGCAGTAGGGGAAGTATGACCTTTCCATCGGTTGTCCTCCCTCCGGCCCTCCAGCCGGCACGGCAGGTGCCCCTCTCCGGGGGACGAACAACGAACCCAGATGAGTAGCCCCAAGACCACCGAGCGGATAGCGGGCGACGCCCGTACCGAGCGCCTGGGCACGCCGCCGCCGGGCCGGCTGGTGCTCGGTCGCTACCGGCTCGGGGAGCGGCTCGGCGCGGGCGGCTTCGGCGTCGTATGGCAGGCGCACGACGAGCGGCTCGAGCGCGACGTCGCCGTCAAGACGATCCCGTTCAGCGGCGGGGCCGACGACGACGCGCGGATCCAGCGCGAGGCGGTCGCCGCCGCGCGGCTCAACCATCCCGGCATCGTGGCGCTCTACGAGCTCGGCCACGACGAGCACGCCGCCTACCTCGTCTCCGAGCTCGTCGACGGCGCCACGCTCGCCGACCTCTCCCGCGAGGGCGCGGTGTCGGACCGCGACGTGGCTCGGATCGGCGCGGCGCTCTGCGACGCGCTCGAGCACGCGCACGCGCGCGGGGTCGTCCACCGCGACGTCAAGCCCGGCAACGTGATGGTGCTCGCCGAGCCGGCCGCCGGTGCCGGATTCGCCAAGCTGACCGACTTCGGCATCGCCCGGCTGGCGACCGGCGACTCGCTCACCGCGACCGGTGACATCGTCGGCACGCTCGCCTATATGGCGCCCGAGCAGGCGGAGGGCCGGCCGGTCGGCCCGGAGTGCGACGTCTACTCGCTCGCGCTCACGCTGTACGAGGCGTGGACGGGAACGAACCCGGTGCGCGGCTCCAGCCCCGCCGCCACGGCGCGGCAGGTCGGCGCGCCGCTGCCGCCGCTGCGCCGCCAGCGGCGCGATCTGCCGGCGGCGCTCTGCGAGGTCGTCGACGCGGCGCTCGACCCGGACCCGGACTACCGGCCGCCGCTCAGCGAGCTGCGCGAGGTGTTCGCCGACTCGGAGGAGGAGCTATCGGACGAGGGCGGCCTCGTCGAGCCGGAGGTCATCGAGCGGTTTGGTCTGACGGCGGTCACCAGGCGGGGGACGCGCATCACCCGCCTGCTGCGCGGGCGGCAGATGCCGCCACCGATCGTCGTGCCCGGTGAGGAGACCCGGCACCTCGAGGGCATCGACGGGGAGCCGGTCGCGCGGCGCCAGCCATGGCCGCGGCTGATCGCCGGCCGTGTCGCGGCAGGGCTTGCGGCGGCGCTGCTGGTCGTGCTCGGAATTGGCCTCGGGCCGGAGCCGTCGTTCGCCGTCGGCACTGCTGCCCTGCTCGCCGCCGGTGCGGTCGCGCTGCTGCCGCGTGTCGGCTGGATCGCGGCCGCGATGGGAGTCTGCGCCTGGCTGGCGTCGGAGGGCGGCCAGGAGGGGACCGCGCTCGTGCTGACCGTCGCGTTGCTGCCGATCCCGCTGCTGCTGCCGTTCGCGGGGCTGCTCTGGTCGGCGGCGATCCTGGCGCCGCTGTTGGGCGCGATCGGCCTGGCGCCGCTGTTCGTCGGCGCGGCGGCCTGGCTCGGGAAGAACGTTTGGGAGCGGGCCGGCCTCGCCGCCGCGGG
This sequence comes from uncultured Thermoleophilaceae bacterium, assembly GCA_964629855.1. Lineage (GTDB taxonomy): Bacteria > Actinomycetota > Thermoleophilia > Solirubrobacterales > Thermoleophilaceae > JAAYBF01. The sequence goes on along the minus strand of CAZVRI010000048.1, from coordinate 12,174 downwards.
CCTGCTGTGGCTGCGCATCGCCGAGCTGGTGACCGGAGACGACCTGCTCTACGGCAGTGCTCCGCCCGCCTCGCCCCGCGCCGGCTGGGAGGCCTCCGTCGTCGACGCGTCGCGCGACGCGATCGAGCCGCTGTTCACTTCGATCGACCCGCTGCTGGCGATCGTCTGGGTCGGAGGGGCAGTTGCACTGGGCTTCCTGATCCGCGCCTGGCGGGGAGCGGCACTACCCTGATGGATCGATTTCGATGAGCATGCTGCGTAATCTCGAGTCAAAGCTGGGCGGCCTCGTCGAGGGCGCGTTCAGCCGCGCCTTCAAGTCGAGCGTCGAGCCGGTCGAGCTCGCGCGCAAGCTGGCGAAGGAGATGGAGGAGTCGAAGATGGCCTCCGTCTCGCGCACCTACGTGCCGAACCACTACCGCGTCTTCCTCTCGCCGCAGGACCGCTCGCAGTTCGCGACCTACGAGCCGGCGCTGCGCAAGGAGCTGTCCGACTACCTGCTCGAGCACGCGCGCGCAGAGAGCCTCGCGCTGACGAGCCGGCCGGCGGTCGAGTTCCTGACCGACGAGCGGCTCCAGCTCGGCGAGTTCGGCATTCAGGCCCAGCTGCTCAGTCCGCCAGAGGAGGAGCAGCAGCCGGTCGCGGCTCCGGACGTCGCGCCGTCGCAGGGCGACTTCGGCCACACGATGGTCTACTCGCCCGACCGCTCCGGCGCGCGGGCGCTGGCTCCGGAGCGGCCGCGACGCGGACCGGGCCAGCGGGCGGTGCTCGCCGGCGACGGCCGCCGTACCGTGATCGAGAACGACCCGTTCGTCGTCGGTCGCAGCCGCGACTGCGACCTCGTGATCGACGACCCGAACATCTCGCGCCACCACGCCGAGCTGCGCGCCGACGGTGACAGCTGGCGGATCGCCGACCTCGGGTCGACCAACGGCGTCAAGATCAACCGGCGCCGGGTCGACGAGGGGCTGCTGAAGAGCGGCGACCGGATCACGCTCGGCCTGACCGACTTCGACTTCGAGCTCGAGTAGAGAGGCAGGGGATGGACGAGCCGCTCGCCGTAGCGTTGAAGTTCGGCTTCCTGCTGGTGCTCTACCTGTTCCTGCTCTGGGTCGCGCGCAGCGCGCTGCGCGACCTGTCGCGCGGGGTCGAGACCGTCAGCGGCAGCGCCGCACCGCCGCCGCCCGACCCGGGTGGCCGCCAGCGTGACGAGCCGGAGGGCGGCGGGATGCTCGGTGCGATGGAGCCGCGGCTCGAAGTGATCGCCGCGCTCGGCTTCGAGCCGGGGACGACCTTCGACCTGCGCGACGGCGCGACGATGGGCCGCTCCGACCACGCCGAGATCCGCGTCGACGACCCGTTCGCGTCGTCGGCGCACGCACGCGTCTTCGCGCGCGGGGACTTCATGCTGGTCGAGGACATGGGCTCGACCAACGGCACCTACCTCAACGGGCGCCAGCTGCGCGGGGCCGAGCGGCTCAAGGTCGCCGACGTGATCCGTATCGGCGACAGCGAGTACCGCTACCAGGAGTAGCCATGGCGCTGCGAGTCGTAGAGCAAGCGGGGCTGACCGACGTCGGCCGCCAGCGCGAGGCGAACGAGGACAACCTCGTGCTCGCGTCGCCGGTCTTCGCCGTGGCGGACGGGATGGGCGGCGCGCGCGCCGGCGAGGTCGCGTCGCGGATCGCCGCCGAGACCTTCCGCGATCCGCGCGACCAGTCGCGGACCCCGGAGCAGCAGCTCGAGCACGTCGCCCAGGAGGCGAACCGGCGCATCTACGAGCTGGCGCTGCGCGACCAGTCGCGGCGCGGGATGGGCACGACGCTGACCGCGACGCTGGTCGCCGGCGACGCCGTCAGCGTCGGGCACGTCGGCGACAGCCGCGCCTACCGGCTGCGCGACGGCGAGCTGGTGCAGCTGACCCAGGACCACTCGCTGGTCGCCGAGCTCGAACGGTCGGGCCAGCTGACGCCGGAGGCGGCCGAGCACCATCCGCAGCGGTCGATCATCACGCGCGCGCTGGGGCCGGAGCCCGAGGTCGAGGTCGATACCCACACGCACCCCGCCCGCGCGGGCGACGTCTACGTGCTCTGCTCCGATGGCCTGACGGGGATGATCTCCGACAGCGAGTTGGCGACCGTGCTGCGCGCCGCGCCGTCGCTGGAGTCGGCCGCCGAGGCGCTCGTGCGGGCCGCCAACCAGAGCGGCGGCAGGGACAACATCACGGTCGTCCTGTTCCGGCTCGACGACGACGGCACCGGCCCCGCCGGCGACCCGCCGACCGCCGAGGAGACGATCCACCAGGGGCTGACCGTGGACGAGGTCCAGGCCGCCGCCGCGGCGCAGCCAGCCGGGGCCGCGAGGCCGCGCACGCACGGCGACGGCCCGGACACCGCGCTGGGCCGTGACGAGCAGCGCGACCGTGGGCGCAGCGCCCATGCCGAGAGCCGTGCGCGGTCGACGGCATCCGCCGGCGGGCGGTCGCGCGTCAGGGCCGTCATGGCCGCGGCCGTCGCGCTCGTGGTCGTGGGCGTCGTCGCGGTCGGTGCCTACGTCGCCGCGCGTCAGGTCTACTTCGTCGGCACCGACGACGCCGGGCTCGTCACCGTCTATCGCGGCCTGCCGTACGAGCTGCCGCTCGGCCTGAGCCTCTACTCGGCGCAGTACCGCAGCGGCCTGCCGGCGACGTCGATTCCCGCGGCGCGGCGCGCGCGCGTGCTCGACCACGAGTGGCGCAGCCGCACCGACGCCGATGACCTCGTCCGCCAGCTCGAGACCGGCTCGCTCGATCCGGGACGGCAGACCGAGTGAGCGCGCGCACGCGCGAGCTGTTCGGCCTGATCCCGGTCTCGCTGCTCGTCTGCGCCGGGTTCGCGGCGGTGCTGGTCGCGCAGTCGCAGGAGGTGAGCGACCTGACGGCGACCTATGGCGCCGTCTTCCTCGGGCTGTGCGTCTTCGGCCACCTGTTCATCCGCGCGCGGCTGCCCGACGCGGATCCTTACCTCTACCCGCTGGCGGCGCTGCTGGCGGCTTTCGGCCTGGTGATGATCTACCGGATCGACGCCGAGCTGGCGCGCGAGCAGGCGCAGTGGTTCGTGATCGGGCTGATCCTCTTCTGCGCGACGATCTACCTGCTGCCCGACCACCACGTGCTCGAGCGCTACCGCTACACGATCGCGGCGGTCGGGATCGTCCTGCTGTTGCTCCCGCGCGTGCCGGTGATCGGCGCGCAGGTCAACGGGGCGTTCCTCGCGGTCAAGGTCGGGCCGATCCAGTTCCAGCCGGCTGAGTTCGCGAAGCTCGCGATCATCGTCTTCCTGGCGAGCTACCTGCGCGACACGCGCGACGTGCTCGTGCGGGCGCGGCTGAGGCCGCTGACGCCGACCGCGCAGGCGCTGCTCTACGGCGTGCCGGCCCTCCTCTTCCTGCTCGTCGTCATGGCACTCGACCTCGCACCGATCGCCGCGGTGCTGCTCGGCGTCTTCACGCTGTCGGTGGTGTCGCTGATCCGCGAGCGGCCGTCGCTGAAGCACTTCGGCCCGCTGCTGCTGATCTGGGGGCTGGCGATGCTGCTGCTGATCTTCATCCGCGACCTCGGCAGCTCGCTGATGTTCTTCGGCGCCTTCCTCGCGCTGGTCTACGTCGCGACGGCGCGGCTGTCGATCGTCGGCGTCGGCGCGACGCTGTTCCTCGGTGGCGCCGCCTATCTCGGCACTACGGTGAGCCACGTCCAGAGCCGCTTCGACACCTGGCTCGACCCGTTCGACCAGAAGCTCTACGACGCGCCGGGTGGCAGCTTCCAGATCGCCCAGTCGCTGTTCGCGCAGGCCGACGGCGGGCTGTTCGGCCAGGGGTTCGGCCAGGCGCTGCTCGAGTTGCCGAACGGCGGGACGATCCTGCCGGCCGCGCACACCGACCTGATCTACGCGGTGATCACCGACGAGCTCGGGCTGTTCGGCGCGACCGGCCTGATCCTCGTCTACCTGCTGTTCGTGGCGCGCGGATTCAAGACGGCGCTGGTCGCCAGCGACGGCTTCTCGAAGCTGCTCGCCACCGGGCTGACCGCGGTCTTCGCGCTCCAGGTCTTCGTGATCGTCGGCGGCGTCACGAAGGTGATCCCGCTGACCGGCGTGACGCTGCCGTTCGTCTCCTACGGCGGCAGCTCGATCCTCGCGAACATGGTGCTGCTGGCGCTGCTGCTGATCGTCTCCGACCACGCGCGGCGCGACCGTGACCGTGCTGGGCCCGGGGGTCTGGTGTGAGCATGAACCGCCAGATCGTGCAGCTGTTTGGGCTGACGCTCGTGCTGTTCGGCGTGCTGATCGCGTTCACGTCGCGCTGGACGGTGTTCGAGGCTGCGTCGCTGGAGGACAACCAGCTCAACCGGCGCGGCTTGATCGAGCAGCAGCAGGTGCCGCGCGGGTTGATCCTCGCGCGCGACGGGACCACGGTGCTGGCGCGCAGCGACCCGCAGGGGCGTGGCAAGCAGCGCACCTACGTCCGCTCCTATCCCGAGGGCGAGACCTTCGGCCATCCGGTCGGCTACTCCTACATCGACATCGGCGAGAGCGGATTGGAGCGGTCGCGCAACGATGCGCTGACCGGCGACCTCAACGAGTTCGGGACGATCTTCCGCGAGCTGCAGAGCAAGGAGCGCGAGGGCGACGACGTCGTGACGACGCTCGACCCGGCGGCGCAGCAGCAGGCGATGGAGCTGCTCGCGGGGCACAAGGGCTCGATCGTCGCGCTGGAGCCGTCGACGGGCCGGGTGCGGGTGATGGCGTCGACACCGGGCTATGACCCGAACACGGTCAACCAGCCGAGCGTCTTCAAGGAGCTCAACCAGCCGAACACCGGCAACCGCCTGACCAACCGCGCCGTCCAGACCAACTACCAGCCGGGCTCGACCTTCAAGGTCGTCACCGCGGCCGCCGCGCTCGACACCGGCAAGGTGACGCCGGACTCGATCGTCGACGGTTCCTCGCCGCAGACGATCAGCGGCGTGCCGCTCGCCAACTCCGGCGGCGTCAGCTACGGGCCGATCACGCTCACGACCGCGCTGACCAACTCGGTCAACACCGTCTTCGCGAAGCTCGGCGAGCAGGTCGGCTCGAAGACGCTCGTCGAGTACATGGAGCGGTTCGGCTTCTACAAGGACCCGCAGCTCGACTACCCGGAGGACTCGATGCTGGCGAGCGGCATCCGCAACGCCGAGGGCCGGCTGGTGACGAGCGGCTTCGACGTCGGGCGCGTCGCGATCGGCCAGGGCGGCGCCGAGGGCCAGGTCCAGGTGACGCCGCTGCAGATGGCGCAGGTCGCGGGCGCCGTCGCCAACGGCGGCAAGCTGATCCGGCCGCGGCTGACCGACCGGATCGTCGGTCAGGACGGCCGCGTCGAGGAGCGGATCGACCCGGCGACGCAGTCGCAGGTGATGAAGAAGGAGACGGCCGCCGAACTGACCGAGATGATGACCGACGTGGTCAACGAGGGCACGGGTGTCGCCGCCGCGCTGTCCGACGTCCAGGTGGCGGGCAAGACCGGCACCGCCGAGGTGAAGAACGAGACGCTCAACCAGGTCTGGTTCATAGGCTTCGCGCCCGTGGAGGCCCCCCGCTACGCAATCGCCGTGACGCTCGAGGACCAGCCGATCGGCACGTCGGGTGGCGCCAACGCCGCTCCGCTCGCCGCCCAGGTCCTCCAGACCCTCCTGGGGGGTGGATGAGCGACCTGGCCGACGGCGCCGTCGTCGACGGTCGCTACCGCATCGTCCGTCGCATCGGATCGGGTGGGATGGCGGACGTCTATCTCGCCGAGGACTCACACCTCGGTCGCGAGATCGCACTCAAGGTGCTGCACCGCCGCTTCGCGCAGGACGCGGAGTTCGTCGAGCGGTTCCGCCGCGAGGCGTCGGCCGCCGCGGGCCTCCAGCATCCGCACGTCGTCGGCGTCTACGACCGCGGCGAGCACGAGGGCACCTACTACATCGCGATGGAGTACCTGCGCGGCCGCACGCTGAAGGACGTCATGGTCACCGAGGCGCCGCTCGACCAGCTGCGCGTCATCTCGATCGGCGAGCAGATCCTCCAGGCGGCCGGCTTCGCGCACCGCAACGGCGTCGTCCACCGCGACTTCAAGCCGCACAACGTGATCGTCGACGACACCGGCAACGTCAAGGTCACCGACTTCGGCATCGCCCGTGCCGGCGCCTCGGAGATGACCGAGACCGGATCGATCATGGGCACCGCGCAGTACCTGTCGCCCGAGCAGGCGCAGGGCCAGGAGGTCACGCCGCGCTCCGACGTCTACTCGATCGGCGTGATGCTCTACGAGCTGCTGACCGGCAAGCTGCCGTTCGAGGGCGACAGCGCGGTCGCGATCGCGCTCAAGCACATGCAGGAGCCGCCGCCGCCGATGAACCGCGAGGGGTTGCGGATCGAGCCGAACCTCGAGGCGGTCGTGCTCGGCGCGCTCGCCAAGGAGCCCGCGGCGCGCTGGCAGTCGGCGGAGGACTTCGCCGCGGCGCTCGAAGCCTGCCGGCCCTACGTCGAAGCCTTCCTCGCCGGCGACGCTGTTGGCCAGGACACGGCAATCTTCGCCGCTGTCCCGTCGCCGCAGCCGGAGGCCGCCGCCGCGCGCGAGAAGCCGCGCCGCTGGCCGGCGATCGCGCTCGCTCTGCTGGTGCTCGCGCTGGTCGCCCTGATGGCCTGGGTCTTCACCCGTCCCGAGCAGATCGACGTGCCGAAGGTCACCGGGATGCAGCTGAGTGAGGCCCGTGACCGGCTCGACAAGGCGGGCTTCGAGACGGTCGAGGTCGAGCGGGAGCGGTCGCTCGCGACGCTTGACCAGGTTCTGCGCCAGGACCCCGATCCCGGCGAGCAGGCGGCCCGCAGCGACACGATCACGCTCGTCGTCTCGAGCGGGCCGGGTGAGGTGACGGTGCCGTCCGTGAGCGGTTTGACGCGGGCCCAGGCGGTGCGCGCGCTGCGCCGCGCGGACCTGCGCGTGAACCCGACCGAGCGGCCGTCCTCGACGGTCGACGAGGGGCTCGCGATCGGGACGTCGCCGCGCGAGGGGACGTCGATCCAGCGGCGCTCGAACGTACGGCTGTTCATCAGCTCCGGTCCCAAACAGATCGACGTGCCGGATCTCGTCGGGCTGTCGCTCGACTCCGCCACCAAGCGGCTCGACGATCTCGGCTTGACCTACCGGACGGTGCGCGAGCAGTCCGATCGGCCGGAGGACGAGGTGATCGCACAGGATCCCGGCGCCGGCACTTCGCTCGACCCCGGCGGCCGGGTGACGCTGACCGTGGCTGAACCCGTCGAGCAGGTTCCGGTCCCGTTCGTCGTCGGGCTGTCGCGCCAGGATGCGCTCAACCAGCTGCGCGCCGATGGCCTGAAGGGGTCGGTCCGCGAGCGCGACGTCGACGACGAGAGTCAGGATGGTGTCGTGCTGGAGCAACGCCCGAGCGGCGACACGGGAGTCGACAGCGGCAGCACCGTCACGCTGATCGTCGGGCGCTTCGTCGCGCCGACCCCTCCCCCGACGACACCGGACACCACGCCGTGAGGGTCGCGGTGCTCGGTGGCGGGCCGTCCGGCGAGCACGACGTTTCGTTGAGCTCCGCCGCGGCGATCGCGGACGGGCTCGCCGCAGCTGGGCACGAGCCGCTGCGCGTCACGATCGGCCGCGACGGCCGCTGGTCGCACGACGGTACGCCGGTAACGCTCGAGCCGGCCGGCGGACTACTTGGCTGCGACGTCGTCTTCCCGGCACTGCACGGCCCCTACGGTGAGGACGGCACCGTCCAGGGCCTGCTCGAGACGCTCGCGGTCCCGTACGTCGGGGCCGCCGTCACCGCGAGTGCGCTCTGCATCGACAAGGTCCTCTTCAAGGACGCGATGGCCGTCGCTGGGGTGCCGCAGGTTGGCTACGCGGCGCTGCGCGCTCCCGCGGATGCGGGCGCGCCGATCCCCGAGGAGGACATCGAACGCGTCGCGGCGCTCGGCCTGCCGGTCTTCGTCAAGCCGGCGCGACTCGGCTCGTCGGTCGGCATCTCCAAGGTGACGACGGCCGCGGAGCTGCCCGCGGCGCTCGCGGCGGCCTGGGAGCACGACCCGCTGGTGATCGTCGAGGCGATGTCGCACGGCCTCGAGATCGAGTGCGCCCTGCTCGGCAACGCCGACCCCGAGGTGTCGATCGCCGGCGAGATCGAGTTCGACGCCGACTGGTACGACTACGAGGCGAAGTACACCGCGGGCGGCATGCGGCTGATCGTGCCGGCGCGGATCCCGCCCGACGTCGCCTACAGCGTCCGTGAGATCGCCGCCGACGTCTTCCGCCGCGTCGGCTGTGCCGGGCTTGCCCGCTGCGACTTCTTCGTCGAGAGTCCCCACGGCGAGCCCCGCATCCTGATCAACGAGCTCAACACGATGCCGGGCTTCACCCCGACCTCTGTCTTCCCGAAGTTGTGGGCGGAGAGTGGCGTCGAGTACGCGGAGTTGCTGGAGCGGCTACTGGCGCTTGCGCTGGCCCCCCGGCGTTAGGGTTAGGCACATGGCCCTACCCAAGCTTCCGGCTGTCGCGATCGCCCTCCTTCTTGCTGCCGGGGGGCTTGCCTCCTGTGGCGGGGACGACTCTTCCGGGCAAGGCTCGGGACAAGACGTTCCCGAGGGGGCGGTCGCCGTCGTCGGGGACACCGAGATCACGCGGGCGGAGTTGCAGGATCGCGTCGCGGCGCTGCGTCGCGTTCAGAAGGCGTCCAGTAGCGGCGGGCAACAGGTGTCCGGCGCTAAGGCGCTCCAGCAGCAGGCTCTCTCGACGCTGCTGCTGGCGGCCGCGCTCGAGCAAGAGGCCAAGGAGCGCGGGGTCGAGGTCAGTGACGCCGAGGTGCAGAAGACGTGGGACAGCGTGGCCGCTAAGCAGTTCAAGAACAAGAAGCAGTTGCAGCGCTTCCTCGGTGGGCAGTCCGAGCAGGACGTGCTCGACCAACTCCGCCTGCAAGCTCTCAACGAGCGCGTCCTCGCCAACGTCAGCGAGCAGGCCGGCGGCGGCAAGAAGGGCGAGAAGGCGGCCGCGGAGTTCCAGAAGGAGTTCCAGCAGCGCTGGCGCGAGAAGACGAGCTGTGGTGAGGGCCAGCAGGCCGCGACCATGTGCGGCGACGAGAACTAAGCCAGTTCCCACAACCGCCCGGCGAGGACCGGGACGGGGTGTAGGCGTGCGTTCTGCGCCAGACCGGCGAGATCGGCCTCGGCGTCCGTGAGCGAGAGACCGCAGACCGCGGCCACCTCGACGGTGGCCATCGTGCCAAAGCGCCGGATGGCCTCGATTGCGGTTGGCCGGGAGTCGTTGGTTGGTGCGGCGCCCGCGGCCAGCGCGGCGTCGCGTACATAGTCGACCGACCGCATGCCGCAGGTCCAGTGGGGCTTCCCGTCGGGGCCCTCGAAGCGCAGGGTGGGGAAAGGGACCCGCTCTTGGCCCACGTCGGCCGAGCAACGGACCTTGCCCACCTCACGCGCGACGTCCGGTACGTCGCGCGACTCCTCGAGGTCGGCCGCGAAGGCTTCGGCGATCGCATCCGAGGAGAGGTCGTGGCGGAAGCGCTCCACGTCGAGGCCGACCGTGCGGGCCTCGCCGACCAATAACTCCTCGGTGTCGAGCTTGCGGCGGTGGCAGACGATCCCCTCGCGCAGCGCCCGCAGATAGCGGTAGGCGGCGTCGCGTCCCTGCTCCTGGGCGGCCTTGACCGCCCTGCAGGCCGGATATGTCGAGCTGAGCGGCGTCTCGAACCAGGCGAGCGGATCGGTCGGCATTCCGGACTCGTCGCTGGCCTCGAGCCAGTGGCGGACCATCGAGTCGTGGTCGGCGGGCCCGTAATCGCGCGCCAGGCCGCCCATTACGAAGGTCCATTCGAGGTCTTCGCCGAACTCCACCATCAGGGCTCGGACCACGGGCTCGAAGGCCCAAGACCAGACGCAGGCGGGGTCTGTGATGCAGCGAACGCGTACCGCCATCGAAGACCGCACAATAGGGACAGTGATCGGCACCCTTCTCAACGACCGTTTCCGCCTCGAGGAGAAGATCGGGACGGGCGGAATGTCGACGGTCTACCGCGCCTACGACACGACGCTCGAGCGGTGGGTCGCGATCAAGTCGATGCATCGCGACATCTCGACGGACCCCGATCAGTTGGAGCGGTTCCGGCGCGAGGCGCGGGCGGTGGCCCGGCTGAACCATCCCCATGTCGTGACGGTGATCGACTTCGGCGAGGACGACGGCTCGCCCTACATCGTGCTCGAGCTGGTCGAGGGCGAGACGCTCAAGCAGCTGATCAAGCGTGAGGGCCGCGTGCCGGTCGGTGAGGCCGTCGCCTATGCGATCGAGATCGGCCGCGCGCTGTCTGCCGCCCACGCCGCGCACCTCGTCCACCGCGACGTCAAGCCGCAGAACGTCCTGATCGACCAGGAGGGGCGCGCCAAGGTCACCGACTTCGGGATCGCCCGCTCGCTGGAGGTCCACGGCCTGACCGCCACCGGCCGCGTCCTCGGAACGACCGACTACGTCGCTCCGGAGCAGGCGCTCGGCCACGAGGTGACCGAGCAGTCCGACGTCTACTCGCTGGGGATCGTCCTCTACGAGATGCTCGCGGGCGAGCCCCCGTTCCGCGCTGAGAGCCAGGTCGCGGTCGCGATGAAGCACGTCCAGGAGCAGATGCCGGACATCCTCGTCGCGCGGCCCGATGTGTCGTCGGCGCTGGCGTCGGTGGTCGACCGCGCGACCGCCAAGGAGCTCGGCAACCGCTACGCGACCGCTGACGATCTCGTCCACGACCTCGAGCACGTGCTGGCGATCGAGGCCGCGCGCGCCGGCGCGACCACCGGCGAGGCGACGACCGTCTTACGCGCGCTGCCCGGCGACACGACTGAGTTCGCGCCGATGCGGCTGCGCCGGCCGCGCCGTTGGATGCTGTCGGTGCTCGCCGTTGTGGTGCTCGTCGCCGGCACGCTCGGCTTCCTCGCGACGCGCACCGAGCGCGGGCCGGGCGAGGCCAAGGTCGTCGGTGCCGGCGATCTGCGGCCGGTCAAGCTGACGGCCGGCTCGGCGCATGACTACGACCCCCAGGGCGACGAGGACGAGTCCGCGGAGGCCACCGACTTCGCGATCGACGCCAACCCGACGACGGTCTGGGACACGGAGACCTACGAGGTCGGCTTCGAGGGCGCCAACAAGGACGGCGTCGGGCTCTATGTCGACGCCGGCGCTCCGGTCGCGGCGCGGCGGGTGGACGTCACCACCTCGACACCGGGCTTCACCGCGGCGGTCTACGCAGCCAACGAGGTCCCCGATGACATCGACGGTTGGACGAAGTTGACCAGCGATCTGACAATCGACGCTGAGCAGGAGATTCCGCTCGATACCGGGGGTCAGAGCTTCCGCTACTACCTGCTCTGGATCACCCAACTGCCCGAGGACGGCAAGGCGGCGGTCAAGGAGCTATCCGTCCTCAAGTAGCCCAAATCCCATATACATAGACGTCTCCGTCCGCCTGTAGAGCGGAGCGGGACGTATAAGTCCTGGCGGACCGCGATTGCAGGCGGAACAGTCCTGCCCGTGGCCGACCCTCTCCACAAGTTCGCGGCGAACGTTCGCCGGACGCGCCTTCAGAAGGGACTGACCCAGGACGCCCTCGCGCAGGGCGCCTCGATGGACCCGGCGGAGATCCGGCGGATCGAGTCCGGGCGTCGCGATCCCGGGGTCAGGGTGCTGTCACGTGTGGCCAGCGGGCTCGGCGTCAAGCCGGCCGAGCTGCTCGACGGCGTCGGCTAGTCGACCGCGGCCAGTCCGCGACGCCGCAGCGCCACGATCGCCGCGTCATCGCTCAATCCGCGTGCCCAGGCGCGGACGTCGTCATGAACCAGCTCGGTCAAGGCCTGCGGCTCGCGGGTCATCGCCGCGGCCTCGACGACGATCCGGCGCAGGCCGTCCGTGCCGAGCAGCCTGCCTTCGCGCCGCGCCTCGAGGATGCCGTCGGTGAACCCGAAGAGGATGTCGTCCGTCCCGAGCTCGAGCTCGTGGACGACGTAGCCAGGGTCGGTGTCGATGCCCAGCGGGAGGCCGCCGGCCATCGCCTCCGAGAGTGTCCCGTCGGATCGCAGCACGAGCGGGGCGAGGTGGCCG
>CAZVRI010000047.1:0-21013 GCA_964629855.1 uncultured Thermoleophilaceae bacterium | reverse complement strand
TGATCGGGATGATCAGGATGGCGACGATGTTGGCGACCTTGATCATCGGGTTGATGGCCGGGCCGGCGGTGTCCTTGTAGGGGTCGCCGACGGTGTCGCCGGTGATCGAGGCCTCGTGGGCCAGGGATCCCTTGCCGCCGAACTCGCCGTCCTCGATCAGCTTCTTGGCGTTGTCCCAAGCGCCGCCGCCGGAGGTCATCGAGACCGCGGCGAAGAAGCCGACGACGATGACGCCGATCAGCAGTCCGCCGAGCGCCTGGTAGCTGAGCAGGCCGACGACGACCGGGATGACGATCGGGATCAGGGCCGGCAGGATCATCTCCCGCTGGGCGGCCTTGGTCACGATGCCGACGCACTGGGCGTAGTCCGGCTTCTCGGTGCCGTCCATGATGCCCGGCTTCTCGCGGAACTGGCGACGGACCTCCTCGACCACGCCACCGCCGGCACGGCCGACGGACTCGATCGAGAGAGCGGAGAACAGGTAGACCATCATGCCGCCGATCAGCAGGCCGACGAGCACCTCAGGCTGCGAGATGTCGAAGCCACGCAGGATCTCGAGCTTCTTGTCTGCCTCGACCGTCAACTCCTCCACGAAAGCTGCGAACAACACGAGCGCGGCGAGTACGGCGGAGCCGATCGCGTAGCCCTTGGTGACGGCCTTGGTGGTGTTGCCGACCGCGTCGAGCGGATCGGTGATGTTGCGGACGGCCTCCGGAAGCTCCGCCATCTCGGCGATGCCACCGGCGTTGTCGGTGATCGGGCCGAACGCGTCGAGCGCGACGATCAGGCCGGTCAGCGACAGCTGCGCCATCACTGCGACGCCGATGCCGTAGATGCCACCGAGCTCGTTCGCGACGAGGATGCCGATCGCGATGACGATCGCCGGAGCGGCGGTCGCCTGGAAGCCCTGGGCGAGGCCCTGGATGATGTTCGTGGCGTGACCGGTCTCGGATGCCTTCGAGGTGCTGCGCACCGGACGGAAGCGGGTCGAGGTGTAGTAGTCGGTGATCACGAACAGCAGCGCGGTGATGCCGATGCCGATCAGGGTGCAGAACCAGATGTCCATGCCGGACGGCGCGCCGTCGAGGCCACCGGTCAGCAGGTTCGACGCGTCCGGGATGAAGGACAGGTCGTCCATCAGCCACAGCGACACGGGCAGGAATGCGATCGCGGCGAGGACGCCGGACACGATCAGGCCCTGGTAGAGCGCACGCTCGACGTTGCCGGCCTCGCTGCGCACGGCGTAGGTGCCGATGATCGACGCGAGGATCGAGACGCCACCGATCACGAGCGGGTAGACGGCGACCGCATCGATCTGGTTGAAGGTCAGGACGCCGAGCAGCATGACCGCGACGGCGGTGACCGCGTAGGTCTCGAAGAGGTCGGCCGCCATGCCGGCGCAATCGCCGACGTTGTCGCCGACGTTGTCCGCGATGACCGCCGGGTTACGGGGGTCGTCCTCGGGAATGCCAGCCTCGATCTTGCCGACGATGTCGGCACCGACGTCAGCGGCCTTGGTGAAGATGCCGCCGCCCAGTCGGGCGAAGACGGAGATCAGCGAGCCACCGAAGCCGAGGCCGATGAGCGCGTCGATCGCGTCCTTCTGATCGACGTCGAAGAGGCGGAGGATGCCGTAGTAGCCGGCGACGCCGAGCAGCGCCAGGCCGGCGGCGAGCGTGCCGGTGACCGCGCCGCCCTTGAAGGCGACGTTGAGCGCGTTGCCGATGCCGCCGCGAGCAGCCTCGGCCACGCGGGCGTTGGCACGCACCGACACGTTCATGCCGATGAAGCCAGCCGCACCGGAGAACGCGCCACCGATCACGAAGCCGATCGCGGTCTCGATGTCGAGCGCGATCGCCAGGATGATCGCCAGGATCACGGCGACGATGCCGATGATCTGGTACTGGCGCTTCAGGTATGCCTGAGCCCCCTCCTGGACCGCGAAGGAGATCTCCTGCATGCGGTCGTTGCCGGGAGACTTGGCAAGCAGCCAGCGCGTCGTCGCGAGGCCGTACACGACGGCCGCTGCCGCGCATACGAGCGCAACAAGTACGCCGTGGTCGGTGAGAAAGTCGGTCAAGGGAGTCCTCCGTAGGGATCTTCGGTAGCGGGCTGGCTCGGGGGCCGCGCGCAGGCTGCGCGCGCGATTGCTACAGGTGCAAAAGCCGCCCGGTCGAAAGCGGCGGGCAGTCTATCGGCCGCCCCGGCGAAATGCGGGCTGGGTCAGCTGCCGGGCGTCCAGATCTTGGCGCGCGCCTTCGCGCGCTCCGCCTCGTCGGCGGCCGCCTTGTCCGCCTCGGGATCGCCGGTCGGGGCCGGCTGGCCCGGCTCCGCGCCGGGCGCGGGCGCCTCGCCTCCACCCTGCGCCTCACGCGCGAAGGCCATCTGAAGCTGGGAGAGCGCCGGCGCGATCTGGTCGCCGACCTCGGCCGGCAGCAGCGGCAGCAGCGCCCGCACGGCCTCGATCGCGATCTGCGCCTGGCCGAGGTCGCGCTCGGCGCCCGGGTCCTCGCCCGGCGCCGCCGCGAGCCCGAGTCGCCGCGCACCGAGGTTGACCAGCGTCACCGTCGTCTGGACGACGACGTCCTCGACGCGGATGTTGCGCATCTGCTCCTCGAGCGCCGCCTGCATCTCGGCCTCGGTCGGCTGTCCCTGCGGCGCTCCAGGCCCGGGGCCGGCGCCGGCCGGTGGCTGTCCACTCTGCTCGTTCATGCCCTGACCTCCGGGTTCGCGTATGTACTGCCCGCCGTCTCGACCTCCGCGGCGAACACCTCCTGCATCGTGGCACCACCCGCGAGCAGGCGTCGCTGACGCTGCGTCCCGTTCTCGGCATCCAGCCGTGGCTCGATCCCGAGCGCGGCGCGCGCGGGCGCCGTCCAGGCGAGCAGCCGCTCGCCGATCGCGGCCGACGGGTACTCCTCGATCCGCTCCAGGTCGAGCATCCTGCCGTCGAGGCCGTAGCGGATCGCGCGCCAGAAGTTCTCCTCGACGAGTCGCGGTGGCGGGTCGGCGAACGGCACGCCGGCGTCGTAGTCGAGCGCCGCCTGGGCGACGCAGGAGACGATCAGCCCGGCGAGCGCGGTCGACGCGGCCGCGTCGGACTGGGCGTCGCAGATCCGCACCTCGACGGTGCCGTAGGCGTGGTGCGGCCGGACGCTCCACCAGAGCTGGGTGTGCTCGACGATCGAGTTGGTCCGGACGAGCATGTCGACGAAGTCGCCGTAGGTCTGCCAGTCGCCGAAGGGATCCGGGATCCCGCAGCGCGGGAAGCTCTTCGTGAAGATCTGGGTGCGGGCGGTGTGCAGCCCGGAGTCGCGGCCGTCGAGGAACGGCGAGTTCGACGACAGCGCGAGCAGCTCCGGCAGCAGCGCCCGGATCCGGTCGCAGACGGCGATCGCCCGGTCCGCCCCGCGCACGCCGACATGGACGTGGAGGCTGAAGGTGTTGTTGCGCCAGGCGACGTACTTCAGCCCGTCCTCGACAAGGTGGTAGTGCTCGGTGTCGATGATCCGCTGGTCCTGCCAGGGGCTCCACGGATGGGTGCCGGTCGCGGCCAGGCGCGCGCCATGCTCGGCGGCGAGGCCGAACAGCCGCCCGCGTGCCTCCCGCTGGGCGGCGACCGCGTCGGCGAACGTCTCGCCTCGGCCGGAGCGGATCTCGATCTCAGATTCGATCAGCTCGCCGGCGACCGCTTCGGCGAGCACGGGGTCGGCCTGCGCGGCGGCCGCGAACTCGCCGTAGCGCTGGACCAGCGACAGCGTCTCCGGATCGAGGATCTGGAACTCCTCCTCGAGTCCGACCGTGAAGTCATCGGAGGCCTCGAAGACCTCGCGCGCGCGGGCCATGTCCAGCATGGTCAGGTCAGGTAGAAGTAGAGCGCGTAGAGCAGGTCGACGGCCGGGCTGGAGGTGTGGACGGTCACCTCGGGCGGGACCTGGAGCAGCGCCTCGGAGTAGTTGAAGAGGATCTTCACGCCGGCGCCGACGAGCACGTCGGCGACTTCCTGGGCGGCGTCGGTCGGCACGGCGATGACGCCTACGACGATCTCTTCGGTGCTCACGACCTGCTCGAGCTCTTCGATCGGCCGGATCTTCAGCTGCTCGCTGATCGCCTTGCCGGCCTTGCCGGGATCGGTGTCGAAGACCGCCACGACGCGGAATCCGTGGTCGGCGAAGATGTCGGAGCCGGCGATCGCCTGGCCGAGGTGGCCGGCGCCGACGAGCGCGATGTTGTGCTGCCCGCTGGTGCGCAGGATCTTGCGGATCTGCGAGACGAGCGAGTCGACGTTGTAGCCGACGCCGCGCTTGCCGAACTTGCCGAAGCCGGAGAGGTCGCGACGGATCTGGGTCGAGTTGACGTGCGTGTAGTCGGCGAGCTCCTGCGAGGAGATCGTCTCCTTGCCCATCTTGCGCGCCTGCGTCAGGACCTGGAGGTAGCGCGAGAGACGCGCCGCGACACCGAGCGACAGGCGTTCGCGCGCCGCGTCGTCCTCCGGCGTTCGATCGCGCATGGTGGCCTGGGGGCTCAAGACCCGGCCACTCTAGCGAGCAGGCGCTCCACCTCAGCGCGGTCGACATGCATTTCACAAGCCTCGTCGCCGTCGACGGCGACGACCGGTATCCGCTCGCCGTAGTCGCGGTGCAGACGTGGATCGACCGACACGTCGACCTCCTCGAGCTCGAAGTCGTGCCGCTCGCGCAGCTCCCGCACCTCGGCGCGCGCGTCGTCGCACAGGCAGCAGCCGGGCTTGCCGTAGAGGGTGACTGTCGCCATCGCTCCCACGTCTTACCCCAGCCTGGCAGCCGCGTCGAGGGCCAGGTAGTCCGGATAGGCCAGCGCCGGGGTGAAGCGGGCAGCGGCGCCGATCATCGCGGCGTTGTCGGTGCAGAGAGCGCGCGCGGGCGTCCAGAGCCGCACGCCGAGCTCATCGCAGAGCCGCGCCGCTTCCGCACGCAGCTCCGAGTTGGCCGCCACCCCACCTCCGAGCGCCACGCGCGACACGCCCTCCTGGCGGATCGCCTGCCCGAGGCGCGCGGTCAGCGAGCCGACGATCGCCGCCTGGTAGGAGGCGGCGAGATCCGTCTGGCGCCGCTCGGCCTCCTGTTCGCCGAGGTCGCGGACGCGGTAGAGCAGCGACGTCTTGAGACCGGAGAAGCTGAAGTCGAGGCCGCGCGAACCGGCCGGCCCCGCCGGCAGCGAGCGCGGGAAGTCGAACGCCTCCGAATCGCCCTCTGCCGCGAGCCGGTCGATCACCGGTCCCCCGGGATATCCGAGGCCGAGGATGCGCGCGCCCTTGTCGAACGCCTCGCCGGCGGCGTCGTCGAGCGTCTGGCCGAGGATCGCGTAGCTGCCGGGCTCGTCGACGCGCGCGACGAAGGTGTGCCCACCGCTGGCGACCAGGCAGAGGTAGGGCGGCTCGATCGGGTCGGGGCCGAGCGTCGAGGCGACGACGTGGCCGTGCAGGTGGTCGACCGGAATCAGCGGCAGTCCCCGCGCGGCCGCGATCGCCTTTGCGGACGACAGGCCGACCAGCAGCGCCCCGATCAGGCCGGGGCCGCGGGTCACGGCGACGGTGTCGATCTGGTCGAGGGTCGTGCCGGCGTCCTCGAGCGCGTCGGCGACGATCGCGTCGATCGCCTCCAGGTGGTGGCGCGACGCGATCTCCGGGACGACGCCGCCGTAGCGCTCGTGCAGCAGCCCCTGGGACGCGATCGCGTTCGAGTGCAGCTCCCCGTCGTGGCCGACGACAGCCGCGCAGGTGTCGTCGCAGCTCGTCTCGATCGCGAGGATCATCCGCCGGCCGCGCCGGTCCGCGGCTCGCCGGCCGCCGTGTGCGTGCCGGTGCCGCTCTTGCGCCACATGATCAGGGCGTCCTCGCGGTTGTCGTGGTAGTAGCCGCGCCGCTTGCCGGCGGTGTAGAAGCCAAAGCGCTCGTAGAGGCCGATCGCCGAGACGTTCGACGGCCGCACCTCGAGCGTGTACTGCTCGCCCGGCCCGTCGGCCTGGGCGAAGAGGCTCTCCAGCAGGGTGCTGGCGATCCCCTGACGGCGCAGGTTCGGGTCGACCGCGATGTTCATCACGTGCCAGTCGTCTACGTAACGCGAGCAGACGACATAGCCGACGATCCGCCCGTCGAGCAGCGCCGCGAGGCAGATCCCGGTCGGCTTCGACAGCTCGAGCACGAACATCGCGAGCGACCAGGGCGTCGTGAACGCGCGCCGCTCGATCGCGATCACCTGAGGCAGGTCTGCGTAGGCGAGGGGCCTGATTTCGAGCGGTTGGCTCACTGTGGTCTCGGCTTCGCGTCCGGGAGGCGAAGGTAGTCCGGCAGCACCGCCTCGACGGGGACCGGCGCCGCTGTCGCCGCCAGCCGGCAGATCGACAGGCCGCGCACCACATGGGAGCTGGACCCGGCGTCCGGAACCTCGGCGCCCGCCGCCTCGAGGACGTCTCGAAAGCGTACCGCCCCGTCGCCGACGGCCAGAACGCTGGTCGGGTACTCGCGGAGCCGGTCGGCGACGGCCTCGGGAGCCGCCACGAACGGCGCCCAGACCTCGACGTGGCCGTCGTACAGCGCCGCGAAGACCGCGTCGCGGCGTGCGTCGATCACCGCGAGCACCGCTCCGTCCCCCGCCGCCGCCAGCGCGGCAAGCGACGAGACGGGACGCAGCTCGATCCCCGTAGCCGCGGCGAGCCCATGCGCCGTCGCGACCCCGATGCGCAACCCGGTGAACATTCCCGGCCCGACCCCTACGGCGATCGCGTCGAGCTCGTCCCAGCCGAGGCCGGCCTCGGCGACGCAACGCGTCACGGCCGGCATCAGCTCGGCGGCGTGCGCCGGCCGCTCGGACAGGCGGGCGGGTGCCGGCTCGACCTCGAACGCCTCACCGTCGCCGCGCAGCACGCAGGCCGCGCTCGCCGCGGTGGCCGTGTCGAAGCCCAGGACGTTCACGCGATCTCCACCCTGCGCCGGTCCTCGCCCGCATGCTCGAGCGTCACCCGGGCGGCGACCCGCCCGATCGCCGGCTCACCGATCGCCGGCCACTCGACGAAGCCGATCCGGTCGGGCGTCAGGTAGTCCTCGAGCAGCGACGGGTCCTCCCCGGCCAGCGAGTCGAGCCGGTAGAGGTCGAGATGCGCGACCTCTACGCGGCCCGAGTAGAGCTGGCCGATCGTGAACGTCGGGCTCGTCACCGGCTCCTCGACCCCGAGCGCCCGGCAGGCGCCCCGCACGAACGTCGTCTTCCCGCTGCCCAGATCGCCCGAGATCAGCACGACGTCGCCGGGGCCCAGCCGTTCGGCCAGATCGGCGCCGGCCGCCTCCGTGGCGGCCGCGCTATCCGTCTCCAGGGTCACATGCCGAAGTCTGAACCACCCAGGCCGTCAGCAGCTCACAAGCAGGTGGAACGGCCGGTTCTCGTCGACCGGGTTCCCACCCGCGTTGTAGGTCACGGTCCGCACGTTGACCGCGTTGGCGTTCGCGGCGTTGCTCGCCACCGAGGCGGTTCCGGTACCGGGCCCGGCGGCGCTGACATCGCCGACCGTCGCGTTGTAGACGCAGCCACGAACGTCACGGTCGAAGACCACCTGGTAGCGGCCAGCGCCCGTACGGACGACGCTGCTGACGCCCCGTCCACGCGCGAGGACGCCGGCGCCGGTCACGACCGCCTGGTGCGCGAGCGCCTGCACGGGGCCGAGCGTCGACTCCTTGACCACGTCGCCGCCGATCGAGTCGACACGCAGCTTCGAGCCGTGCAGCGACCGCTTCTTGAAGTCGACGCCGGTCAGGCTGCCGTTCTTGACGTTCTTGCCGGTCACGACGAGCGCCGCATAGGCGCTGCCGCCGAGCGCGGCGAACAGCGCGATCAGGGCCACCACCATCGCCGGCGACGGCAGGAACTTCCGCTTGCGGGACATTGGGCACTCCTCGGGTCGAGTTCAGGTCCTCCCACTCCTCAACCCACGGAATCCCCGGAAGTAGCTACCCGCGAACCTCCGCCTCGAGCAGGTCGTGCAGCCGTGCCCGCTCGTCCGGGGCCATCGTGTAGCCGTGCTCGGGCGCCGGATAGCGCCGCTTGCGCACGTCGTCGGCGTAGGCGTGGACCCCGGCGATCATCTCGTCACGGACCGAGGCGTAGCGCTTCACGAAGCGTGCGGCGTGGCCGTCGTAGATGCCGAGCAGGTCGTGCATCACCAGGACCTGACCGTCGGTCGACGGTCCGGCGCCGATGCCGATCACCGGGATCTCGAACCGTGGCATCAGCTCGTCGGTGAGATCCGACGGGATCGCCTCGAACACGACCGCGAAACAGCCGGCGTCCTGGAGTGCGAGCGCATCGTGGGCCACCTCGAGCGCTCGATCCGCGGTACGGCCCTGCGACCGGTAGCCGCCGAGCGCCGTCGCGGTCTGGGGCGTCAGGCCGACGTGGCCCATGACGGGAATCCCCGCGCCAATGATCGCCCGCGCGCGATCGACGGAAGTGCCGCCGCGCTCGAGCTTGACTGCGTCGCAGCCAGCCTCCTTAACGAACCGCTGGGCGGTCGCGATCGCCTGCTCATCGGAGCCCTCGTAGGAGCCGAACGGCAGGTCACCGACGAGGATCGGCGTGTTGAGGCCACGGCGCACGGCGGCGGTCAGCATCAGCATCTCGTCGACCGAGACCGGAACGGTGCTCGGGTAGCCGAGCACGGTCATCGCGGCCGAGTCGCCGACCAGCACGATGTCGACACCGGCCTCCTCGGCGACCTGAGCGCCGGGGTAGTCGTAAGCGGTGACCATCGCGATCGGCTCACCGAGCGCCTTCTTCTCGACGAGCGACGACAGCGTCAGCGGCTTGCCCTTCGCGGCCGGTGCGGTGGCGATCTTCGGACGCGCGCTCATGACAGCAGCTCCGCTACCGCGTCGTCGACGGTGACGATCTCGTTGGCGCCGTTGACGTGGACGACGCGCGGCTCGTAGGTCTCGAGCTCGGCCTCCTCGTACACGGCGTAGGAGACAACGATCACCTTGTCGCCGGTATGAACGAGCCGCGCGGCGGCGCCGTTGACCTGCATGTCGCCGGAGCCGCGGCGGCCGGCGATCGTGTAAGTCTCGAAGCGCGCGCCGTTGTCGATGTCGAGCACGTGGACCAGCTCGTGCTCGCGGATGTCGGCGGCGTCGAGTAGATCGGCGTCGACGGTGATCGAACCGACGTAGTTGAGGTCGCTGCCGGTCAGGGTTGCACGGTGGATCTTCGACTTGAGCATCGTCCGTCTCATCTGGGGAGGACTCCTTTTCGAAGGACTGTGTTGTCGATCAGGCGGGCGCGCCCGACATGGGCGGCCACCGCAAGCAGGGTCGAGCCGTTGACGCGCTCGACGGGTGAAAGGTCGGTGGTGGAGCGCAGCTCCAGGTACTCCGGCTCGATGCCGGCGGCGTCGAGCTCGCCGCGCGCCGCGGCGAGGACCGCCGCAGCATCGACGTCTCCGCGCGCGACGGCACCCTCGGCGGCCGCGAGTGCGCGGCTGAGGGCGGTGGCGCGCTTGCGCTCGGCCGGCTCGAGATAGACGTTGCGCGAGCTGAGGGCGAGACCGTCGTGCTCCCGCACCGTCGGCACGGTTTCGATCCGCACCGGCATGTCGAGATCGCGGACCATCCGCTCGATCACGACCACCTGCTGGGCATCCTTCTGACCGAAGAACGCCACGTCCGGCGCGACCATGTTGAAGAGCTTCGCGACGACCGTCGTGACGCCGTCGAAATGTCCGCGGCCGCGCCGTTCGACGTCGCCGCAGAGAACCTCGCTGACCCCGTCGACGCTGACCGTGGTCGCGAAGCCGTCGGGATAGACCTCCTCGACCGGCGGCGCGAACAGCAGGTCGACTCCGGCTGCCGAAGCCAGTCCGGCGTCGCGGGCCTCGCCGCGCGGATATGCGTCCAGGTCCTCGGTCGGACCGAACTGGGTCGGATTGACGAACAGCGACACCACCACGTAGTCACTGGCCTCGCGGGCGGCGTGCATCAGCGCGACGTGCCCGTCGTGGAAGGAGCCCATCGTCGGCACTAGGCCGACGGTCTGGCCCGCATCGCGCCTGGCGGCAAGCGCCGCGCGCAGCTCGGCGACGGTGCGAACCGTCCTCATGCCGCTGCCCTTTCCCTGCCGGAGACGGTCGGGGGGCTCGCGCCCCCCGTGCCCCCCGGTGGCACCTGGCCGGTCGCGGCGAGCACTGCCGTGCGCGAGACCAGCTCGTCAAACAGCGGCAGCAGCTCCGGCGCGTGCTGCTCTACGGCGTCGCGCTGGCGGGCGACGGTCGCGTCGTCGCCACGGGCAACCGGACCGGTCAGGGCCTCGCGCGGCCCCCGCTCGGCCCAGTTGTCGACCGTGCTGCGGACCAGCGGGGCAAGCAGCGTGCGGGCGTCGGCGGGTTCGATGCCAGCGGCGGTCGCCATCTGCTCGGCCGCGGCCTGCAGGGTGACCAGGAAGTTCGAGGCGATCGAGGCGGCGGCGCGGCAGGCGGCGCGCGCGGAGTCGGAGATCTCGATCGGCGTCATGTCGAGCCGCAGCGCGAGGTCGCGCGCGACGGTGAGCGCCTCCGGGGTCGTGCCGGCAATCGCGGCGCCGACGCCCGCGAAGGATTCCGGTCCCTCGCCACCGGCGAAGGTCTGGAGCGGGTGAAGGCCAAATGCCTCGCCTCCCGCGGCCGCCAGCGCAGCTAGAGGCGTCGCGCCGCTCACATGGCCGACGAAGCGCACGCCGGCGACATCGGCCGCCGCCTTCGCGATCTCGGCATCCGGCACGCAGAGCAGGACGACCTCGCTACGGGCAGGGACGCCGCGTCCCAGCGGACCCTCCATTTCGAACCCAGCAGCACTCAGGGCGCCCGCCAATGCGGAGCCAAGTCGGCCGGCGCCGACAATCGCCACGCTCAAGGAGGCGTGGCCCGGGGGTTTGGTGAGTGACAATTCCGTTCCAGTCCCTACGGGTACCGGTCGGTCTGATCGTGGTCCGCTCCCAGGTGGGTAGCGGCCGTGACAAATGGTAGTCGCTCTTTCGGCATTAGGCTAATCCCCGATGGCGACGGCGGAGCAGAGGCGCGACCAGCTTGTCGAGCTCTACAAGCAGGTGCGCAAGTGCGAGCTCTGCGCCCTGCACTCCACCCGTACCCAGGCCGTCTTCGGGGCCGGGAACGCCAATGCAGACCTGATGTTCGTCGGCGAGGCGCCGGGCCAGCAGGAGGATCTCGAGGGGATTCCGTTCGTCGGACGCGCCGGAAAGCTGCTCAATGAGCTGCTGGCCGAGAACGGCCTCGCGCGCGACGACGTCTTCATCGCCAACGTCCTCAAGTCGCGCCCGCCGGGCAACCGCGACCCCCAGGCGGAGGAGATCGAGGCCTGCAAGCCCTACCTGTTCCGCCAGGTCGAGCTGATCGAGCCGACCGTCATCTGCACGCTCGGGAACTTCTCGACGAAGCTGCTGACCGGGTCGCAGACCGGCATCAGCCGCGTCCACGGAGTCCCGCAGGTCCACCGGCTGGGTGAGCGTACGGTCAAGATCTTCCCGATCTACCACCCCGCCGCCGGCCTGCGCACTCCGAGCGTCAAGGAGATCCTGCGCGAGGACTTCAAGAAGCTCCCGGCGCTGCTCGCCGAGGGCCCGCCGCCGCAGCAAGAGGACGCGCCCGCAGCGGTCGATCCCGCTCCACAAGCGGATCCGGAGCCGTCCGAGAACGTCCAGACGAATCTTTTTTAGGCCGCGCGTAATTCGCCGCGACCTCATCGGTTGGAGGGGTGTCAATCACCCCATCCGACCAGGAGGTCGAAAATGTTCCGCAGGATCAGAAAGCATGCAAACCCGGCCTCGCTGATCGCGATGGTCGCCCTGTTCGTCGCCCTCGGTGGCGTCTCCTACGCCGCCGCGACGATCAACGGCAAGGACATCAAGAACGGCACCATCGCCGGCAAGAAGCTCAAGAACAAGGCCGTCACTGGCGGCAAGGTCAAGAACGACTCGCTGACCGGCACCCAGGTCAACGAGGGCACGCTCGGCAAGGTGCCGAGCGCGGCCAGCGCCGACCAGGCGGCCAGCGCGACGAACGCCACCAATGCCGCAACTGCAGCCAACGCCAACGCGATCGCCGACAACACGGTCAGCTCCGCGAAGGTCCAGGACGGCTCGCTGACCGGACACGACGTCGGCCGCCGCGCTGGCACCAAGACGTTCGACTTCGGCAGCATCGCGGCCAATGCCTGCGAGGCGTTCCCGATCAGCGTCGACGCGAGCAACGCCGACATGCGCAACGACGCCTTCGCGGTGACGTTCGAGCAGAGCTGGCCAACCGGGCTGACCTTCTCCACGGAGAACTCGGACTCGGTCGGCTACGTGCGGCTCAACGTCTGCAACGTGACCGGCGGAGTGCTCAACCCGGGCCTCGAGACGTTCCACTGGGTCGCCTTCGACGTCTAGGCCGAAGCGACAACCCACGCATCACGACGGCGGCGCCTCCGGGCGCCGCCGTTCGTCGTTCAGGGGCCGTACTCGATCTGCTTGATCGGCTTGGCTGGCGCCCCCGCGGCGATCGTGTGGGCCGGGATGTCGGTTGTCACGACGCTGTTGGCGCCGATCACCGCCCGCTCTCCGATCGTCACGCCACTGGTCACGACGACGTTCGCCCCGCACCAGACGTTGTCGCCGATCCGCGTCGGCCCCTTGCTGGTGAAGCCCTGCCACGGCACCGGCTTCTCCGGATCGTCGAAGCGGTGCGCGCCGTCGGTCACGAAGCAGCCGTTGGCGAACATGCAGTGGTCGCCGATCTCGACCAGCTCGACGGCGGCGACCATCACCCCCATGTTCAGGAAGCTGCCAGCGCCGATCCTGATCCGCGCCGGATCGGGCGCCGTCAGCCAGACGTTCGGCTCGAACAGCGCGCCCTCCCCCACCTCGAGCCTCCCCTCGCGCAGCAGCTCCAGCACCTCTCCCTGGATCGGCCAGCGCGCGAACGCCCCTCGCCGCGCCAGCTCACGGTGGATCGCCAACCGCCGCAACGGCAGCGAGTTGCGCTCGTACCACCGCCATTTGCGCCACCAGGTCCGCGCGGCATCGACGTTCATGACGCGCAGCTTCGCAGAGGCGCCTTTCGAGATCAGGGAACCGCGTTAGTGTCGCGGCACAACCCAGACTCGGAGGTATCGCAGTGCGCAAGCGCATCCAGCGGCCGTCACCCGCACTCGTCGTGGCGTGCATCGCCCTATTCGTCTCACTCGGCGGTGTCGGCTACGCGGCCGCGACGATCGGAACCAGCGACATCAAGAACGGCGCGGTGACCGGGAAGAAGATCAAGGACCGGACCATCACCGCCAAGGACATCAACCCGAACACGGTAACCGCCTTGAAGGGCGCCAACGGCACGCCCGGCGCTCCAGGAGCGCAGGGTCCGCAGGGTCCGCAGGGTCCGCAGGGAGCATCGGCCACGAAGCTGTTCGCGACGATCAACGGCAACGGCACGCGCGTGACCGCCAAGGAGAGCGGCGTCGTGTCGGCAGACAAGAGCGGGGCTGGCACCTACCTCGTCTACTTCAACCGCAGCCTCCTGGACTGCACCTACGTCGCGACCGCGAGCAACCAGATTGACGCGCCGGAGAACGTCCAGGTCGGCGTGCAGGGCATCCCGGCTACGGACCTGGACGGCGACCTCGAGGACAACGGCGTCTTCGTCCAGACCGCCGACAGCTCCGGCACACTGACCGATTCGGGGTTCAACCTCATCGTGGTCTGCCCCTGACAGATCGCTTTTAGGCGGCCGCCGCGACCTTCGGGCGTGGCGGCCGTCGCCGTTTCGGGGCCGGCTTGGCCGGCTCGACGATCTCGGCGAGGAAGCGGCCGGTATAGGAGTCAGGCGTGGCCGCGACCTGCTCCGGCGTGCCGCTGGCGACGACGAGGCCGCCCTCCTCCCCGCCTTCCGGGCCCATGTCGACGATCCGGTCCGACGTCTTGATCACGTCGAGGTTGTGCTCGATCACGACGACCGTGTTGCCGTTGTCGACCAGCCGCTGGAGCATCTCGAGCAGCCGCTCGACGTCGGCGAAGTGCAGTCCGGTCGTCGGCTCGTCGAGGATGTAGAGCGTCCGCCCGGTCGCGACCTTCGCCAGCTCGGTCGCCAGCTTGACCCGCTGCGCCTCGCCGCCAGACAGCGTCGTCGCCGGCTGGCCGAGGCGGATGTAGTCGAGCCCGACGTCGTGCAGCGCCTGTAGCCGCCGCTTGATCTTCGGGATGTGCTGAAAGAAGTCGAGCGCCTCCTCGACCGGCATGTCGAGCACGTCGGCGATCGTCTTGCCCTTGAAGCGGACCTCAAGCGTCTCGCGGTTGTAGCGGCGGCCGTCGCACTGCTCGCACGGCACGTAGACGTCGGGCAGGAAGTGCATCTCGATCTTGATCTGGCCGTCGCCGCGGCAGACCTCGCAGCGTCCGCCCTTGACGTTGAACGAGAAGCGGCCCGGCTTGTAGCCGCGCGCCCGCGCCTCATGCGTCTTCGAGAAGAGGTCGCGGATCGAGTCGAACAGACCGGTGTAGGTCGCCGGATTCGAGCGCGGCGTGCGGCCGATCGGCGACTGGTCGATGTTGATGATCTTGTCGACCGCGTCGAGACCGCCGATGCCGCGGTGAGCGCCAGGACGCTTCTTGGTGCGGTGCAGCCGGTTCGAGACCGCCTTGTGCAGCACCTCGTTGACGAGCGTGGACTTGCCCGACCCGGAAACGCCGGTCACGCAGCAGAAGACGCCGAGCGGGATCGACACGTCGATGTCGCGCAGGTTGTGCTGCGACGCCCCCTCGATCGTGATCTCGCCCGTCGGGACGCGCCGCTTGCCGGGAACCGGAATCGACCGCGCGCCGGACAGGAACTGGCCGGTCGCCGACTTCTTGACCTTCATCACCTGCTTCGGCGTCCCCTGCGCGACCAGCTCGCCACCGTGCTCGCCGGCGCCCGGGCCGAGGTCGACCAGGTGGTCGGCGGCCAGCATCGTCCCCTCATCGTGCTCGACGACGATCACCGTGTTGCCGAGGTCGCGCAGCCGTTGCAGCGTCGCGATCAGCCGCTCGTTGTCGCGCTGGTGGAGGCCGATCGACGGCTCGTCGAGGATGTACAGCACGCCGACGAGGCTCGACCCGATCTGGGTCGCGAGGCGGATCCGCTGCGCCTCGCCGCCGGACAGCGTCGCCGCCGACCGCTCCAGCGACAGGTAGCCGACGCCGACGTTGTCGAGGAAGCGCAGCCGCTCGTCGATCTCACGCAGGATCAGCCGCGCGATCTGACGCTCGGTCTCGGTCAGCTCCAGCTGCTCGAACCACTCGATCGACCGCCGCGCCGACATCGCGGTCAGCTCGTGGATGCCGTTGCCGCCGACCTTGACCGCCAGGCTCTCCGGCCGCAGTCGCGCGCCCTTGCACTCCGGACAGGGCCGCACCGACATGTACTCCTCGATCTTCTCGCGCGACCACTCGGAGTCGGTCTCCTTGTAGCGCCGCTGGAGGTTGTTGACGATCCCCTCGAAGCGCGTCATGTACGACCGCTTGCGGCCGTAGCGGTTCTTGTACGAGACGTAGATCTTGTCGCCGTCGGTGCCGTAGAGGAAGGTGTCGCGAACTTCCTCGTCCAGCTCCTCCCACGGCGTGTCGAGGTCGACCTCCCACTTCTCGGCGATCGCCTGGGTCATCTGGTCGTAGTAGTTCGAGGCGCTCGTCGACCACGGCAGGATCGCACCCTCGCTCAGCGACAGCGACGGGTCCGGGACGATCAGCTCCGGGTCGATCTCCATCTGCGAGCCGAGCCCCGTGCAGCGCGGACAGGCGCCGTGCGGCGAGTTGAACGAGAACATCCGCGGCTCGAGCTCCGGCATCGAGGTGCCGCAGTTCAGGCAGGCGAAGCGCTCGGAGTAGGTCGTGACCTTGCCCTCCTCACCATCCGCGCCGATCTCCTCGATGTCGACCATCCCGTCGGCGTGAGCGACCGCCGTCTCGATCGAGTCGGCGAGCCGCTTGCGCAGGTCGTGGCGCATCACGAGCCGGTCGACGACGATCGAGATGTCGTGCTTGTAGCGCTTGTCGAGCACGATCGACTCCTCGAGCCGGCGCAGCGTGCCGTCGACCTTGACGCGCGTGAACCCCTCGGCGCGCAGCTCGTCGAACAACTTGCCGTACTCGCCCTTGCGTCCGCGCACGACCGGCGCCTCGACCATGAAGCGCGTGCCCTCGTCGAAGGTCATCACCTGGTCGACGATCTGCTCGGCCGACTGGGCGGCGATCGGCTCGCCGCAGTTGAAGCAGTGCGGATGTCCGATCCGTGCCCAGAGCAGGCGCAGGTAGTCGTAGATCTCGGTGACCGTGCCGACCGTCGAGCGGGGGTTGCGCGAGGTCGTCTTCTGGTCGATCGAGATCGCCGGCGACAGCCCCTCAATCGAGTCGACGTCCGGCTTGTCCATTTGGCCGAGGAACTGGCGCGCGTAGGCCGACAGCGACTCGACGTAACGGCGCTGGCCCTCGGCGTAGATCGTGTCGAACGCGAGGCTCGACTTCCCGGACCCGGACAGGCCGGTGATGACCACCAGCGCGTTGCGCGGCAGCGTGATGTCGATGTCCTTGAGGTTGTGCTCGCGGGCACCGGCGACGACGATCTCGTCAGCCGCCCCGCCCGTCTTCGGAGGCGTCACTCGAACGAGTTTAGCCGGGCGAACAGACGTTCGGTTTTCAGCCGGCGGCGCGCGCGTACAAGTCGTCGAGCAGCGCCGCGCTGTCGGTCAGCCCGAACTCCTCGGCAAGGTGCTGTGCGACCTCGTCGCGCGGCTTGCCGTCGAGCACCATGCTGAAGGCGACGATCCGCGCCTCGGAGTCGTCGACTGGGTCCTCGACCTCGACGACCGCCTCGGCGACCGGCGCCGCCGCCAGCCGCTCGATCTCCTCGCGCAGCTCGCCCGCCTGGCTCTCCAGGCTCGCGGCCAGCTCGGCAAGGCGCTTCAGGTCGTCACTCACGCGGCTGATCGTAGCCAGCGCGAACGACCTACGCGCCAGCCTCCAGAGCGTCGACGTCGCGCCGCAGGCCCTTGATCTCGTCGCGCAGCTTGGCGGCGTACTCGAAGCGCAGATCCTCGGCCGCGGCGAGCATCTCCTCCTCGAGCTCGATCAGCGTGCGCGCGATCTGCTCGGCGGACATCCCCTCCTCGTCGGGCTTGCGCTTGCGACGGCGCCCCTGGGGAACCTTCGACTCAGCCCCGGTCAGGAACGCGCTGATGTCGGAGATCCCCTTGCTGATCGTCTCTGGGGTGATGCCGTGCTGTTCGTTGTAGGCGACCTGGATCGCGCGCCGCCGGTCGGTCTCGTCGAGCGCGGTGCGCATCGCGGCCGACTCGCGGTCGGCGTACATGATCACCTTGCCGTTCACGTTGCGCGCCGCCCGGCCGATCGTCTGGATCAGCGAGGTCTCGCCGCGCAGGAAGCCCTCCTTGTCCGCGTCGAGGATCGCCACCAGCGACACCTCCGGCAGGTCGAGCCCCTCGCGCAGCAGGTTCACGCCGACCAGCACGTCGAACTCGCCGAGTCGCAGCTCGCGGATGATCTGGATCCGGTCGAGTGTGTCGACCTCGGAGTGCAGGTAGCGGACGCGGACGCCGTACTCCATCAGGTAGTCGGTCAGGTCCTCGGACATCTTCTTGGTCAGCGTCGTGACCAGCGTCCGCTCCCCCGCCTCGCTGCGCTTGCGGATCTCGTTCATCAGGTCGTCGATCTGGTTCTTGGTCTCCCTGACCTCGGGATCGACGATCCCGGTCGGCCGCACGATCTGCTCGACGGTCTGGGTCGAGCGCGTGCGCTCGAAGTCGCCCGGCGTCGCCGAGACGAACACCAGCTGCGGGACGATCGACAGGAACTCGTCGAACTTCTGTGGCCGGTTGTCGAGCGCGCTCGGGAGCCGGAAGCCGTAGTCGACGAGCGTCTGCTTGCGCGAGCGGTCGCCCTCGTACATCCCGCCGATCTGGGGCACCGTCTGGTGCGACTCGTCGATGAAGCAGACGAAGTCGTCCGGGAAGAAGTCGATCAGGCAGTACGGCCGGTCACCCGGCTCACGGCCGTCGAGGATCCGCGAGTAGTTCTCGATCCCGTTGCAGAAGCCCAGCTCGCGCAGCATCTCCATGTCGAACTGCGTCCGCTGGCGCAGCCGGTGCGACTCGAGCGGCTTGCCCTGCTCCTCTAGCAGCTTGCACTGCCCCTCCAGCTCGTCGCGGATCTCGCCGACGGCGCGCTCGATCGTGTCCTGGTCGGTGGCGTAGTGGGTCGCCGGCCAGACGGCGGCGTGCTGGAGCTCGGCGAGCTGCTCGCCGGTCAGCGGGTCGAACTCGTGCAGCGCCTCGACCTCGTCGCCGAAGAGGTCGACCCGGTAGGCGGTCTCGGCATAGGCGGGGAAGACCTCGAGCACGTCACCGCGGACGCGGAAGCTGCCGCGCGCGAGCGCGGTGTCGTTGCGCGTGTAGCGGATGTCGACCAGCTTGCGCAGGACCTCGTCGCGGTCGATCGTCGCGCCGAGCTTGAACAGCTGCATCATCCGGTCGTACTTCTCCGGCGACCCGAGGCCGAAGATGCAGGAGACGCTCGCGACGACGATCGCGTCGCGGCGGCCGAGCAGCGAGGCGGTCGCCGAGTGGCGCAGCCGCTCGATCTCCTGGTTGATCGAGGAGTCCTTCTCGATGTAGAGGTCCGACGACGGGACGTAGGCCTCGGGCTGGTAGTAGTCGTAGTACGAGACGAAGTACTCGACCGCGTTGTTCGGGAACAGCTCGCGGAACTCGTTACAGAGCTGCGCCGCCAGCGTCTTGTTGTGCGCGATCACGAGCGCCGGCCGCTGCAGCTTCTCGATCGTGAACGCCATCGTCGCCGTCTTGCCCGAGCCGGTGACGCCGAGCAGCGTCTGGAACTGGTCGCCCGCCTCGATCCCCGCCGCGAGCGCGTCGCGCGCCGCCGGCTGGTTGGCGATTGGCGTGTAGGTCGGGTTGAGCTCGAACTTCGGCACGGCGTTCGAAGCTAGCAGCCGCCCCGGCCTATCTCAGAGGCCAAGCTCGTCGCCGTAGTGGTCGCGGTACTCGCCCTTGCGCTCCTCGACGTTGTGGACGTAGTGGCGCGTCTCGGGGAACGGGATGTCCTCGGAGGCGTCGAAGGAATCGACCCCGCCCGCCTCCTCGATCCAGCGGTTTACGTTCGTCTCGCCGGCGTTGTACGCGGCGACCGCGAGCATCTCGTTGCCGTCGTACCGACGCAGCAGGTAGCGCAGGTAGTAGGTCCCGTAGGCGATGTTGACCTGCGGCGTCGCGAGATCCGCCTGGGTAAACGCCGTGCCACCGGAGTCCTGCGCGATGAAGTCCGCCGTGTCGGGCGTTATCTGCATCAGGCCGCGTGCGCCGGCGTGCGACGTCTGATCGCGGAAGCGCGACTCCTCGTAGATCACCGCGGCCACCAGCGACGGGTCGAGGCCCTTCTCGGCCGACTGCTGGCGAATGATGTCCTCGTGCGCGAGCGGCAACGTGATCTCGCGCACCGCGTCGCCGATCGGTCCGAGACCGCCGACCGCGGCCGCCACGCTGGCGCCGACCACCGCCGCGACGAGCACCGCCGAGATCCGGCGCCACTTCTTCGTTCGCGCTCGCTTCGATCGCCGGGCGGACTCTTGCCGGCGTGATCGTGTTCGGGTGGCGGATGCGGAGGCCAAGGTCTAGTCCTTGATCGTGGCAAGAACGTGGGACAGCTCTGCCTTCAACTCCTCTCGGGTGCCGTCGTTGCGGACAACGTAGCCCGCGCGGTCGGCCTTCTCCTGCTGCGTCAACTGCCGTCCCGCCCGCTCGGCAACCGCCGTATGGCCCCGCGCGCCGGCTCGCTCGGCGCGCAACGGCTCGTCGGCGACGACCGCGACAGTCGTGTCGAACACCGCGTCCATCCCCGACTCGAACAGCAGCGGGACCTCGACGATCGCCGCCGGCGGGGTCGGCTCGCTTGCGTCGACCTCGGCCCGCCATTCGACGATCTGGGCACCTACGCGCGGCCAGAGCAGGCCCTCGAGCCAGGCGCGCTCCTCGGCCTGTCCGAAGACCCGAGCCGCCACCGCCGAACGGTCGATCGACCCTTCCGCGTCGAGCACGTCGCTGCCGAGCCGCGCGACGATCGCGTCGCGCAGCTCCTCGCTGCCGAGCAGCTCGTGCACCACCGCATCCGCCGACAGCGTGGCGGCGCCCAGTTCCCCGAGCGCCGCTAGCGCGGTCGACTTGCCCGACCCGATGCCTCCGGTCAGCCCGACGAACGGGACCTGCCCGGCGCCGGACATGTCCAGTCCCTAGGCCTCGTCGGTCTCGGAGTCGGCATCGGCGTCGGCGGCCTCAGTGGCCTCCTCGCCATCCGCCGCGGCGGCGTTCTCGTCGTCGGCGGCAGCGTCCTCGGCCGGAGCGTCCTCAGCGGGCGCCTCCTCGGCCGAAGCGGTCTCCTCAGCCGGAGCCTCATCGGCGGGAGCGTCCTCGACAGGAGCCTCCTCCGCAGGGGTCTCCTCTGCTGAAACGGCCTCCTCGGCGGGAGCCTCGTCGACGGGGGCTGCGTCCTCGGCAGCGGCCTCCGGCTCGTCGGCCGGCGCCTCGGCGCCGCCCTCCTCCGGAGTCGCCTCCGACGTGGCGACCATCACGGCGCGCAGGTCCTCGGCGCCGGTCACGGACGGGCCGGCGAACATCTCGTCCGACAGGCCGAGGTCCGGGACACGACCGAGCGTGCTGCCACCGGTCGATCCGCCTGCGTCCGGCGGCGGCTCGTTGCCGGCGACGCGCTTGATGCTGAGCGACAGGCGGCGGCGCTCGGAGTCGATCTCCAGCACCTTGACCTTCACGTCGGCGCCCGGCTCGACAACCTCACGCGGGTTCTCGACGTGATGGTGGGCGAGCTCGGAGATGTGGACGAGGCCCTCGACGCCGTCCATGATCTCGACGAACGCACCGAAGGTGACGACCTTCGTGACCTTGCCC
>CAZVRI010000046.1:0-23533 GCA_964629855.1 uncultured Thermoleophilaceae bacterium | reverse complement strand
CGTTGCGCTCGAGATGCTGGTTGACCTTCTCGGCCTCGATCATGTCGTAGAGCGCGTCGAACAGCGGCCGCAGGTACGGGTCGACCTTCGCCATCAGGTCGCCGGGCAGGAAGCCGAGCCGCTCGCCGGCCTCGACCGCCGGCCGCGTCAGCACGATCCGGTTGACCTCGCGCCGCTGGAGCGCGGCGACCGCCATCGCGACCGCCAGGAACGACTTGCCCGTGCCGGCGGGACCGATCCCGACGCTGATCGTGTTCTTGCGGATCGCGTCGACGTAGCGCTTCTGGTTGACCGTCTTCGGTGCGACCTTCAGCCCGCGGTGGCGCCAGACGACGTCCTCGAGGATCTTGCTCGGGCTCTCGTGCTCGTCGAGCGCCGAGCCGATCGCCTCGATCGTCCCGGGCGCGACGTCATGGCCCTGGCGGATCAGGTCCGACAGCTCGCGCACGACGGTCTCGCCCATCTCGACCTGTGTCTCCGACCCGTCGAGCGTGAGGACGTTGCCGCGCAGGAAGACCTCGCAGTCGAGGTGACCCTCGAGCGTGCGCATGATCAGGTCCTCGGGCCCGGCCAGCTCCGCGGCGACGTCGTTCGAGAGCTCGATCTGCCGGCGCACTAGGCGTTCAGCTTCTCCTTCACGGCGGCGCTGACGCGCTTGCCGTCGGCACGCCCCACGACCTGCGGCATCACCAGCTTCATCACGTTGCCCATGTCGCGCGGCGAGCTCGCGCCGGACTCGGCGACCGCGATCGCGACGATCTCGGCCAGCTCGTCGTCGCCGATCTGCTCGGGCATGTAGCCGGCGATCAGCTCGGCCTCCGTCTCCTCGGCGGTCGCGAGGTCGTCCCGCCCGCCGTCGCGGTAGGCCTGCGCCGACTCGAGCCGCCGCTTGCGCTCGCGCTGGAGCACCGCCACCTCGTCGTCGCCACCGTCCTTGACCGCCTTCTGGAGCTCTGAGGCGATCAGCCGCAGCGCGTTGCAGCGCTCGCGGTCGCCCGCCTTGAGCGCGGTGCGCGCGTCCTCCTGGACTTGGTCGACAACCGCCATCTAGCCATGAGTTTAGGCTGCCGGCCAATGCACGACGGCACGCTCATCCTGATCGCCGGCACCCTGCTGGCGTTGGGGATCGGCGCGACGTTGCTGGCGGGCCGCTTGCGAGTGCCCGGTCTGGTGCTGTTCCTCGTGCTCGGAATGGCGATCGGCTCGGACGGGCTGGGGCTGATCACGTTCGGCTCGACCGAGCACGACGTCGAGCTGGCGCGGACGATCGGGATCATCGCGCTCGCGCTCATCCTCTTCGAGGGCGGGCTCGGCGCCGGCTGGGGCGAGATCCGGCCGGTCCTGCGCGGCGCGCTGCCGCTGGCGACGCTCGGCACGCTGATCACGGCCGTGATCACCGGCCTGCTCTCGCACGTGCTGTTCGACTTCACGGTGCTCGAGGGGATGCTGCTCGGCTCGGTGATCGCGTCGACCGACAGCGCGGCGATCTTCTCGGTGCTGCGCGGCTCGAACGTGAAGCGCAAGCTGGCCCGCACCCTGGAGGCGGAGTCGGGCTTCAACGACCCCGTCGCGGTCCTCCTCGTCCTCGGGTTCATCGAATGGATCCAGACACCCGACGGCTACGGCATCCCGGACATGGCCGTCCTGATGGTCCAGCAGCTCTCGATCGGCGCCGCGGCGGGCTTCGCGGTCGGGGCCGGCGCCGTGGTCGCGTTCCGCAAGGTCGCGTTCGCGACGACCGGCCTCTACCCGGTCGCGTCGATCGCGACCGCGGCGATCGCCTTCGGCTCGGCCGACCAGCTCGGCGGCTCCGGCTTCCTCGCCGTCTACATGGCTGGCCTCAGCCTCGGCGGCGCGCGCATCCCCGCCCGGCGGACGATCGACGACTTCCACGCGGGTCTCGCCTGGGTCGCCCAGATCGCGCTCTTCTTCACGCTCGGCCTGCTCGTGTTCCCCGGGGAGCTCGGCAGCGTCGCCGTCAACGGTCTGCTGCTGGCGATCGTGTTGACCCTTGTCGCACGTCCGATCGCGACGTTCGTGTCGACCAGCCTCGCCGGCTACACGGCACGCGAGATGACCCTGGTCAGCTGGTCCGGCCTGCGTGGAGCGCTGCCGGTCGTCTTCGCGACCTTCCCGGTGATCGAGGGCGTCAAGAACGCCGAGGAGCTGTTCAACCTCGTCTTCTTCGTCGTCATCACCTCCGCGCTCGTCCAGGGGGCGACGATCAACCCCCTCGCCCGCCGGCTGAAGCTGACCAGCCGCGCCGAGGCGGTGCCGCCGCCGGTGATGGAGGTCGGCACGATTCGCCGGCTCGGCGCCGAGGTGCTCGAGTTCCCGGTCCAGACCGACGATGCCCTCGTCGGCCGGCTCGTCAACGAGCTGGGACTGCCGCGCGACGCGCTCGTCAACGTGATCGTCCGCGACGACGAGGCGCTGCTGCCACGTGGATCGACCGAGGTCGCGGCCGGAGACCGGCTGCACATCGTCGTGCGCGAGAACGCCCGCAGCGACGTCGAGGCGCTGTTCAGTCGCTGGCGCAACGGCCCGATCGCCCGCCCCGCCCCCGAGCGAATCGCCGCTCCGCAGGGCCGCAGCCCGATCTTCAGCGTCAGGCCCTGGCGTGAGGAGGACGGCGACCCGGCCGCGCCGGAGCAGATCGCCGACGTCGCCGTCAACCGCACGCTGCGAACGCGTCGCGAGGCGCGCGGCGCGCTCGTGCTGCTCGCGGACGGCCGCCTCGCCGTCACCGGCGAGGGCGTCGTCGCGAGCGGCAGCCCGCGCCAGCTGGTCCGCTTCTGCCGCGACCGCGTCGGTCGCGCCCAGACCCCCGAGGCGAAGGCCTGGTGGCAGGAGGTCGCCGGCGCGGTCCTACAAAGCTCCGCGCCTTAAGGGGCCGGCCAGGCGCCACGGGGGTCCGGGGGCGCGAGCCCCCGGTTCTAGTTCCAGAAGCCGTCTATGGGCATGATTTCGCCGTCGGCCTCGTGGCGGGGGCCGAAGGCGAGCAGCTCGAGTCCGTCGTCGCCGGCCTCGAGCGCGCGCACGGTGCTCGGCGCGATCCGGACCGCGTCCATCGTGTCGAGCTCGACCACGTCGTCGTCGAGCTTGATCAGCCCGCTGCCCGACAGGACGACGTAGATCTCCTCAGCCTCGTCGTGCTTGTGGGCGAACGCCTGCCGCTTGTTGGGACGCAGGACGTGGTAGGCCAGTCCCGTGTTCTCGGCGCGCAGGTCGGAGCCCGGGAAGCGCGCCTCGCCAACCTCAGAGAAGCCGTGCTTCGGCGCCGAGTCCTCAACCTGCCGCAAGTTCTTGATCGAGTAGTCCATATGCCGACCCTACCCCGGCTACGTCAACAGCAACGCAGTCCAACCGCGATCGGACAGGCGGCGCTGCTCCTGAAGCGGCGCGAAGGCGGCGGCGACCTCGTCGGCCTCGTGG
Organism: uncultured Thermoleophilaceae bacterium; assembly: GCA_964629855.1. Taxonomy (GTDB): domain Bacteria; phylum Actinomycetota; class Thermoleophilia; order Solirubrobacterales; family Thermoleophilaceae; genus JAAYBF01. The sequence continues at coordinate 20,098 of CAZVRI010000046.1, read as the reverse complement.
TCGAGTAGGCCAGAGAGGATCAGCGCCTTGGGGCGGTGGTCGATCAGCTTGGCGACCTGCAGCAGCAACGGCCGCATCAGGTTGGCGGCGACGGTGTCGGCGGCCGGCGGCGACTCCTCGCGCAGGTTGGCGCGCCGGACGACGTCCAGCGCGACGCCGTTGTCACGGGCGTTGAGGTTCGTCGCGTCGACGGCGAGGCGATCGGAGTCGACGGCCTCGATCGGCCCGTAGCCGAGCTTGGCGGCGGCGATCGCCAGCACGCCGGAGCCACAGCCTAGGTCGCAGAACGAGCCGTGCGGGCTGTCGCGGGCGAGGTCGGCGAGCAGCTCGAGGCAGAGCCGCGTCGTAGCGTGCGCGCCGGTGCCGAAGGCGCGGCCTGGATCGACCCTGAGGTCGATCACCCCCGGCCGGACCGGCGCCTCCTCCCACGGCGGGCGGACGTAGAGGCGGTCGGCGACGAGGATCGGCGAGTGGAAGCGCTTCCAGCGCTCGGCCCAGTCGTCGGGCACCTCCTCGCCGGAGACCGTGACGCGGATCCCACCGACCTCGGCCTCGCCCTCGTCGAGCTCCGGCAACTCGCCGGGCGCGCCGTAGACGGCGAACTCGACGCTGTCGGCGCCATCGACCTGCTCGACGCCGGACGGCGCGAGCTCGAGCAGCGCGGCGAGCACCAGCTCGGCGTCCGCCGCCGGCGCGCGAATCGCGAGCCGGATCACCGCAGCGCCCGGCGGACCTTGTCGACGATCGACTCGCGCCGTGGCTCGTGCAGGTTGTCCTCGGTGATCGAGCCAGCCAGCTCGGCGAGCAGCTCGCGCTGGCGCTCGTCGAGGTTGTGCGGGATCACGACGTTGAGGACGACGCGCTGATCGCCGCGCCGGCCGCGCCCGATCTGCGGCATGCCGTGGCCGCGCAGCGTGACGATCGTGCCCGGCTGGGTGCCAGCCTCGACATCGATCTCCTCCTCGCCGTCGAGCGTCGGCACCGAGACCGTCACGCCGAGGGCCGCGTCGGGGGCGGCCACGTCGACGACGCTGACGAGATCTGCGCCGTCACGGACGAACCGCTCGTCCTCGGCGACCTGGACCATCACGTAGAGGTCTCCGGGTGGGCCGCCGCGGTCGCCGGCGTGTCCGTTGCCGGTCAGCCTGACGCGCTGCCCGTCGGCGATGCCGGCGGGAATGTCGATGTCGAGCGAGCGGCGCGTCGCCTTGCGGCCTTGTCCGCGGCACTCCTTGCAGGGCGTCGTCGCGACCTTGCCGTCGCCGCCGCACTGGTCGCAGACCTGGGCCCTGACCATCTGGCCGAACGCGGTCTGCGAGACGGCGCGCAGCTGTCCCGCACCGTCGCAGCGCGGACAGGTCTCGATCGGGGTGCCGGGCTCGGCGCGGTTTCCGTGGCAGTGGCCACAGGTCTCGACGGCGTCGAAGGCAGCCGTGACGGTGGCGCCACGGGCAGCCTGCTCGAGCGTGATCTCGACCTCGACTCCGATGTCGCCGCCCTGGACCGGGCCGGGGCCGCCACCGCGGCCGGCGCCGAACGGATCGCCGCCGAAGAAGGCGTCGAAGATGTCCGAGAAGGAACCGAACCCGTGCGCGTGCGGTGCCTTGCCGCGCGAGTCGAGCCCCTCCCAGCCGTAGCGGTCGTAGATCTGGCGCCGCTCGCTGTCGCTGAGCACCTCGTAGCACTCGGCCGCCTCCTTGAAGCGCTCCTCGGCGTCGGGCTCCGAGTTGACGTCCGGATGCAGCTCGCGTGCGACCACGCGGAAGCGCTTCTTGATCTGGCGCTCGTCAGCGCCGCGCTCGATCCCGAGCACCTCGTAGGCGTCACGTCGTGCCATTACTCGTCGTAGACCTCAGCGACGAAACGCGACAGCTCGGCCGCGGCCTGACGGACGGCGATGATCGCCCCCGGGTAGTTCATCCGGACCGGTCCGAGCACGCTGACGGCGCCGAGGTTGCGCCGCGCGAGCCCGTAGTTGGCGGCGACCATGCTCAGCGAGCGCAGCTCCGGCGCCGGGTTCTCCTGGCCGATCCGCAGGTAGACGTTCGACTCCGACAGCGACGCGCGCATCAGCGACAGCAGCGCCTGGCGGCGCTGGAGCGCGTCCATCAGGTCGGACAGCTGGGGCAGCTCCTGGAAGCGCTGCTCGGAGACCAGGCGCGCCGCGCCGTCGTAGAAGAGGGTGTGCTCGGCGCTGTCCTCGAGCTCGGTGAAGGCCGGCGCCAGCTCGGCGAGGAACTCGCGCTCACGGTTGCTCAGCCCCGCGTCGGTGAGCTTGCCCGCGAGCAGCCGCGAGCCGACGTCGAGCCCGCCGAGCGCCTCGTTGAGGTAGGCGCCGGCCCAGTCGATCAGGCCGCCGTCGAGCCGTCCGCCGAACGGGATCACGCGCTTGGTGACCCCACCGGTCGAGGTGATCACCACGACCATCGCGACGCTCGGCTGGAGCGCCAGCACCTCGACCCGGTGGATCGTCGCCGTCTCGATCGGCGGCGCCGTGACCAGCGCCAGCAGATCGGTCACCTGCGACAGCTGCTCGGTCGTCGCGCGCATCGCCTCGTCGACCTCGCGGCGCATGTCGGACAGCTCGACCGACTTGCGCGGGGCCGGCAGCGTTCCGCCCGCGAGCAGCTCGTCGACGTAGTGGCGGTAGCCCGTGTTGGTCGGGACCCGTCCCGCCGAGGTGTGCGGATGCTCCAGCAGGCCGAGCTCCTCGAGCCGTGCCAGCTCGGAGCGGACCGTCGACGGCCCCCATGGGACGTCGATCTGGTCGGAGATCCACTTCGACCCGACGGGGCTGTTCAGGTCCTCATAGCCCTCGACGACCTTGCGGAGGAGGAACTGCTGGCGAGCCGTCACTTGCACGCCCTGAATTGTGACTGATGAGGTCAGACGGTCCGCAGCTCTGCGGTGGCGTTCTTGATGATCTGCTTGCCGGACTGCTCGGCGACGGTGTCGACAGTCGCGCTGTCGCCGTCGACCGCCGTAACCGTTCCGGTCACGACGATCTCCTGCTCGGGCAGCCCCATCCCGCGGAACTGGACCGACAGCCGCCTCAGCGCGCGCGGGTCGCCGCCGGCGGCCGCCGTATTGGCCCTGGCGACGAGCGCCATGCCGTAGAGGCCGTGCAGGATGTTCCCCGGTAGGCCGACCGACGTGGCGAACTCCTTGTCGATGTGGATCGGGTTGAAGTCGCCGGACGCGCCCGCGTAGCGGTGCGGCAGGAAGCGGTCGGGCGTGACCCTCAGCTTGGGGATCGAATCGCCGACGTCCATGTCAGACCCCCCTCACGATGTTGGTCCAGGTGGCGCGCACGACCTCGTCGCCGTCCTGGTTTGTCGAGACGGTCTCGAAGACGTAGAAGGCCTTGCCGTCCTTCTCGAAGATGTCCTTGCACTCGGCCACCGTGGTGATCGTGTCGCCTGAGCAGACCGGCTCGCTCCAGACGAACTCCTGGCCGCCATGGACCATCAGCGCGAAGTCGATCCCAACCTCGGGATCGAACAGCGCCGGGCCGACGGCGCCCGCCGAGTAGACGACGGCGAACATCGGCGGCGCGGGAATGTCGCGCAGACCGGCCGCCTTGGCGGCCGCACGATCGAAGTAGACCGCGTTGTCCTCGCCGACCGCCTGGGCGAACTCGCGGATCTTCTCCTTGCCGACCTCGTATTCGAACGGCGGGAACCGCTTGCCCTTCGCGCTTGCGTCCACTGGCACGCGGCCAGTCTAATAATCGGCCGTGGCGGGCGGGCGGCACGGCTGCGGTGTGAAGCAGCCGTGCCCACCCTTTTGGTGCCCGCCCCAGGCGACGGAGCCAAATGGAGGGAGGGCTCCGCGCCCAAGCTTCGAGATCCCGGTTTCGCTTCGCTATACGCGGCCGGACTCGCTTTGGATCACAAGGGATCTAGGCGGCTTCGCGCAGACCCTGTGCCTCCGCCAGCGAGGACAGCTTGCGGACGGCGTGTTCCTCGATCTGCCGCGCCCGCTCGCGAGTCAGGCCGAACATCCGGCCGACGTCGTCGAGCGTCCGCGGCTGCTCGCCGAACAGGCCGTAGCGCAGTTCCACGACCCGCCGCTCGCGGTAGGAGAGGTTCTCCAGCGCCAGCGCCAGCCGTGAGCGATCGAGCGCCTCAGCGGCCGCCTCGAAAGGCGACACCGCGCCCTGATCGGGGATCAGGTGACCCAGTTCGGCGGCATCGTCGTCGCCGGCTCCCCCGACGGGCTTGTCGAGTGAGACCGGCGCGCGCGACGCGCGCATGATCAGCTCGGCCTCGTCGGGGTCGATGTCGAGCCCCGAGGCGGCGGCGATCTCCTCGAACGAGGGATCGCGGTCGCCGACCGCTTCCAGCTTGCGCTGGGCGCCGTCGAGCTTCTGCAGTTGCTGGTTGATGTGGATCGGGATCCGGATCGTGCGTGACTTGTCGGCCAGCGCCCGCGAGATCGCCTGGCGAATCCACCAGGTCGCGTAGGTCGAGAACTTGAACCCCTTGCGGTAGTCGAACTTCTCGACCGCGCGCACCAGACCGATGGACCCCTCCTGGATCAGCTCCATGAAGTCGAGCCCCTGGTTCCGGTACCGCTTGGCGATCGATACGACGAGACGCAGGTTGGCCTCGGTCATACGGTTCTTCGCCTCGAGATCGCCACGCTCGATGCGCTTGGCGAGATCCAGCTCCTCCGCTGCGGTCAGCAGGCGCGTCTTCGCGATGCCGTCCAGGAAGAGCTGGAGCGAGTCGACTGTCGGGTTAGGTGCTGCCTGTAGCGCGGCCATGGCGGAGAAACTACGCCCGACCCCTTAAGCGTTTCTAAGGCAGATGCAAAGGTTTCATTAATCGTCGCCGTCACTGAGCGTCAGCACCGATAGGAAGGCCTCCTGCGGCACCTCGATGCGACCGACCTGCTTCATCCGCTTCTTGCCCTGCTTCTGCTTCTCCAGCAGCTTCTTCTTACGGGTGATGTCGCCGCCGTAGCACTTGGCGATCACGTCCTTGCGCACCGCCTTGACCGACTCGCGGGCGACGATGTGCGAGCCGATCGCCGCCTGGATCGCGACCTCGAACTGCTGGCGCGGGATCTGCTTGCGCAGACGCTCGGCAAGCCCGCGGCCGGCGTCGTAGGCCTTGTCCTTGTGGACGACCATCGACAGCGCGTCGACCTGGTCGCCGGCGAGCAGGATGTCGAGCTTGACGAGATTCGACGGGCGCATCCCGGTCAGCTCGTAGTCGAGCGACGCGTAGCCCTTGGTGCGCGACTTGAGCTGGTCGAAGAAGTCGAGCACCACCTCCGCGAGCGGCAGGTCGTAGTGCAGCTGGACGCGCTGCTCCGAGAGGAAGCTCATCCCGACGTGGGTGCCGCGCCGGTCCTGGCAGAGCTCCATCACGGCGCCGACCGCGTCCTTGGGACAGAGGATCGTCGCCTTCAGGTACGGCTCGCGGACCTCGGCGATCACGCCCGGGTCGGGCATGTCGTTGGGCGAGTGGACCGTGACTTCGTTGCCGTTGGTCAGCGTGCAGTCGTACTCGACGTTCGGCGTCGTCGCCAGCAGCTCGAGGTCGTACTCGCGCTCCAGCCGCTCACGCACGATGTCCATGTGCAGCAGGCCGAGGAAGCCACAGCGGAAGCCGAAGCCGAGCGCCTGGCTGGTCTCGGGCTCGTACGAGAGCGCCGCGTCGTTGAGCGCCAGCTTGTCGAGCGCGTCGCGGAGGTCGGCGAAGCGGTCCGTCTCGACCGGGAAGAGACCGCAGAAGACCATCGGCTTGACCTCCCGGTAACCGGGCAGCGGCTCCTCCGCCGGGCGGCTCTTGGTCGTCAGCGTGTCGCCGACGCGCAGCAGCGACACATCCTTGATCCCGGTGATGATGTAGCCGACCTCGCCGGCCCTCAGCTCGTTCACCGGCGTCATCTGCGGGCCGAAGAAGCCGATCTCGTCGATCTCCGCCTGGGTGCCGGTCTGCATCGCGACGATCGCGTCGCCCTTGCTCAGCACGCCGTCGACGACACGGACGTAGGCGACCACGCCGCGGTACTGGTCGAACTCGGAGTCGAAGATCAGCGCGCGGGGCGGAGCGTCGCCGTCGCCCTCCGGCGAGGAGACCTTGGCGACGATCGCCTCCAGTACCTCGGTGACCCCCTCCCCCGTCTTGGCCGACATCGAGATGACCTCGTCGGCGGGCTCGCCGAGCAGCTCGGAGATCTCGCCGGCGACGCGCTCGGGCTCGGAGCCCGGAAGGTCGATCTTGTTCATCACCGGAATCAGCTCGAGGCCGGCGTCTACCGCGAGGTAGGTGTTGGCGACCGTCTGGGCCTCGACGCCCTGCGACGCGTCGACGACCAGCAGCGCGCCGTCGCAAGCGGCGAGCGAACGTGAGACCTCGTAGGTGAAGTCGACGTGGCCGGGAGTGTCGATCAGGTGGAGGCGGTAGGTCTCACCATCCTTGGCGGTGTACTCGACGCGCACCGCCTGGGCCTTGATCGTGATCCCGCGCTCGCGCTCGAGGTCCATCGAGTCGAGCAGCTGCGGCCGGTGGTCGCGCGCCTCGACGGTCTTGGTGACCTCGAGGATGCGGTCGGCCAGCGTCGACTTGCCGTGGTCGATGTGGGCGATGATCGAGAAGTTGCGGATGTTCGAGGCGGGGGCGCTCACGGCCCCTGATTATGCGGGGCGACGCCCGCGGGCTGCCCGAAGGCTCCGTGGATGGCCGAAATCGTCCGGTACCGGGCATTGCAGTCAGCAGTAGGCCGCGCCATCATCGAACGATGGATCGCCGCCAGATCGTCATCCTCGGCTTCGAGGGCGCGCAGTCACTCGACATCTCGGGGCCGCTGGAGGTCTTCGAGACCGCTGAGCGACTCACCCCAGGCCGCTACGAGCACATCGTGGTCAGCCGCGACGGCGCGCCGTTCAAGACGACGAGCGGCCTGGCGATCGCGCCGGCTGCCGCGTTGACAGATCTCGCCGGACCGATCGACACGCTCGTCGTCGCCGGGGGCGGCGGTGTCGGGACGGCGCGACGCGACGTCCGCCTGATCGGCGCGATCGCGGCCGCCGCAGCACGCTCCCGGCGTGTCGCATCGGTCTGCACCGGAGCCTTCCTGCTGGCTGAAGCCGGGCTGCTCGACGGCCGCAGGGCCGCTACCCACTGGTCGGCGGTCGATCTCATGGCCGAGGCCTACCCCACCGTCGAGGTCGACCCCGACTCGATCTTCGTCCGTGACGGCAACGTCTGGACGTCGGCGGGCGTCACCGCCGGGATCGACCTCGCGCTGGCCCTCGTCGAGAACGACCACGGGCGCGAGGCCGCGCTCGAGGTCGCCCGCTGGCTGGTCGTCTTCGCCAAGCGGCCCGGCGGTCAGGCCCAGTTCTCCACCCCACTCGCCGCGCAGCTCGCCGAGCGGGCGCCGATCCGCGCTGCACAGGAGCTCGTCCGTGCCCGGCCGGAGACGGACCTGACCGTCGAGACGCTCGCCGAGCACGCCCACATGAGCGTGCGCGGCTTCGCGCGCGCCTTCCGTCGCGAGGTCGGTGTGACGCCGGCCGCCTATGTCGAGGCGGTCCGCATCGAGCGGGCCGTCGAGCTGATCCAGACGACCGCCGTGGGCAGCGACCAGCTGGCCGCCGCCTGCGGCTTTGGCACGCCGGAGACCTTCCGGCGCGCCTTCCGCCGCCGGCTGGGTGTCAGCCCCAGCGAGTACCGCGCCCGATTCCGCGGCGTCCACGCCGCCTGACGAAGGAGATCCGATGCTTGTCGCCATCCCGCTGTTCGACCGCTTTACCGCTCTCGACGCGATCGGCCCGTACCAGGTGCTGTCCGGCATCCCCGGCACCGAGGTCCGCTTCCTGGGGCCGGAGGCCGGCCCGGTCCAGACCGACAACCGGATGCTCACCGTGCTTGCGGAGGGCCGCTGGGAGGATGCGCCGCGGCCGGACGTGCTGGTCGTTCCCGGCGGGATCGGCACGCGCGCCCTGCTGGACGACGAGCGGCTGCTGGCCTGGGTCCGCGAGGCGCACGAGCACTCGACCTACACGGCGTCCGTCTGCACCGGCTCGCTCGTCCTCGCCGCCGCCGGCGTCCTCGACGGGGTCGACGCCTCGACGCACTGGATGGAGCGCGACCTGCTCGGCGAACTCGGCGCCTGTCCGGTACCGGACCGCGTCGTCGAGCGCGGCAAGGTCATCACCGCCGCCGGCGTGTCGGCCGGGATCGACATGGCGCTGCGACTCACGGAGCTGCTCACCCACGCCGATGTCGCCCGGGCGATCCAGCTCGGCATCGAGTACGACCCGCAGCCGCCCTTCGACGCGGGCTCGCCCGAGAAGGCACCTGCCGAGATCATCGAACTGGTGCGCACCGTCGTCGCCACGCAGGAGGCGGAGGCGCTCGCAGAGATGGAGTCCGCTGCCGCGGCGCGCTAGGCGCGGCGAGCGCGGATGAGGCGTGCCACTTGGTGCGCCTCCGGGACCCGCAGCAGCCATACGGCCGCCGCGTACGCCAGGACGCCGGCCGCCACCCCGGCGCCGACCGTGACGATCTGGGCGATCAGCGAGCGGCCGAGCAGCTCGTCGAGGCCGTACCAGGCGCCGTAGGCGACGGCGCCCAACACGGCGGCCGCCGCGGACATCCGCAGGACGGCGCCGATCAGCTTGCGCCCCTCGATGCCGCCCAACTCGCCGCGCAGGATCCAGCCCTGGGCGACGGTCATCACGAGCGTGCCGGCGACGGTGCCGAGCACGATGCCGGCGATCCCGAACGGCTTGTAGAGGGCGAACGCCACAGCGGCGTTGACGACCATGTTGACCACTGCCAGCGCGGTCGTCGCCCACGGCTGCTGAAGCCCGAAGAACGTCCGTGAGAAGAGCAGGCTGACGCCCTGGAACGGCAGCGAGATCGACCACCAGATCAGCGCGGTCGTGACCAGGTCGGTCGCCTCGGGACCGAACTCGCCGCGCTGGTAGAGCAGCCGCACGATCGGCTCGGCGAGGACCGCCATCAGCACGGCGCTCGGGATCAGCAGCAGGCAGATCTGGCGGACGCCGTTGCTCATCGTCGAGCGCAGGTCGTCGTTCGCGCCGCGCGCGGCGAGCTTCGACAGGGTCGGGAACAGCACCGTCGCGATCGAGATCGAGAACAGGCCCTGCGGCAGCTGATAGATCCGGAACGCCTTGTCGATCGCCGCTGGCGCGGAGTCCGAGACGAGCGTGCCGAACAGCGAGTTGATCAGCAGGCTGAGGTTGATCATCCCGAGCGCGAGCGTCACCGGCAGCATCAGCCAGAGGACGCGCTTGACGTGCTCGTTGCGCCAGTCGAAGGTGATCGTGAAGCGACCGCCGCGACCGCGCAACCACGGAATCGGCAGCAGGAACTGGACGATCGTGCCGACCAGGACGCCGATCGCGTAGGCGTACACGCGGTCCTGGCCCTCGAACAGCGGCGTCACGAAGACGAGCGACGCGATGATCACCAGGTTCCAGGCAACCGGCGCCAGCGCCGGCACGCTGAAGTGCTCGAAGCTGTTCAGCATCCCGACGATCACGCCCGACAGCGCGAGCAGCAGCACGATCGGGAACATCAGCTGCGCCAGGCCGACGGTCAGGTCGCGCACCACCGGCTGATCGTCGAAGCCGGGCGCGAAGACGGACATGATCGGCTCGGCGAAAAGGATGAACAGCGCCGTCGTCACCCCGAGCACGACGAAGATCAGGAAGAACAGGCTCGACGCGACGTGGAACGCCTCGCGTTTCTTGCCCTTCTCGAGCAGCTCGGTGAAGACCGGAACGAACGCTCCCTGCAGCGCCGAGTCGGCGAACAGGGCGCGGACGAGATTCGGCACTTGGAAGGCAATCGTGAACGCGGACATCGCCGCGCTGACGCCGAAGTACTTCGCGGCGACGATCTCGCGGACCAGCCCGAGAATGCGCGAAAGCCCAGTCGCAGCCGAGAAGAACGCGGTGCTGCGGGCCAACCTGCCGCCTCGCTGGCTGGCGTCTTCCTCCCGCGGTGCGGGTGCCGCGGTCGTTGAATCGGCCATCAGCGCTACACTACGCCGCCGCCGCACCGTTACCTGGCGCGCCGGACCCAAACTATGGCCAACATCGCATCCCAAAAGAAGCGGATTCTCCGCACCGAGCGCGAGCGCGACGAGAACCGTCGCTACACCTCCGCGATCAAGACCTACTTCCGTCGCCTCGAGGCCGCCGCCGAGTCCGGCAAGGCCGAGGACGTCGAGAGCGAGTTCCGCGCCCTCGTCTCACGGATCGACCGCGCCGTCCGCAGCGGGGCGCTGCACAAGAACACCGGCGCTCGCAAGAAGTCCCGCGCAGCCCGCATCCGCGCCGGCGCTTCTTCTTAGGTTCTTTCCTAGGTCCTAGGGCCGCTCTCCAGCGCCTCTAGGCGTGCCCGTACCTCGCGTAGCTCCGCGAGGATCTCCTTGTTCGTCGCGATGATCTCGGTCTGCTCCTGCTCCTCCTCCGCGATGTCCGGCGCGAGGAAGCGCTGGGCGATCGCGCCGGTCAGCACGGCGACGAAGCCGATGCCGACGAAGATGACGACGACGGCGAGGATCTTCGTCGAGGTGTTCGTCGGCATCGGGTCGCCGTAGCCGACGGTGGTCATCGTCGTGACCGCCCAGTAGATCCCGTTCGCGGTCGTCTGGCCCTTCTCCAGCTCGGCAAACGCGGCGCCACCCGCGACCGCGGTCAGTGCGACGAGCAGCGCGGCCGACTTCACGCCCGCGGCGGTGAACAGCCGCTGCGCTATCGGCGCGAGCCGGAACAGCCACAGCAGCCGCAGCAGCTTCAACAGCCGCACCGACTTGAAGGCCCCGATGAACGGCGGCGTCAGGACGACGATCGTCACCTCGAGGAAGTGGCTGCGCAGCCATGCGCGGCGGCTCGGGACGATCGACAGCATCACCACGGCCTCCGTGGCGAAGGCGCCCCACGACAGCCAGTCGAGGATGTCGCCGATCAGGTTGACCGTCGTGCCGCGATCCTCCTGCTGAAGGATCAGCACCGGGATCACCAACAGCGCGGCGACCGTAACGATCGGCTCGAACAGCCTGGCCATCCGTTCGCTGCGTGCGTCCATCCGCTAGGGGTTCGACGTCGAGCCCCGGCGTCCTAGCCCGGATCTCAGGCGCGGCGTGGCTCGTACCGCAGCGCCAACGCGCCCGAGCCGAACTCCTGCCGGCCGACGAGCTTCAGGTCGACGTACTTCGACAGCCCTTCGAACAGATGCGGCCCATGTCCCGCCAGCCGGGGATGAACGACGAACTCGTACTCGTCGATCAGCCCCCGCTCCGCCAACGCCAACGGCAGCGTCACGCCACCCACGTACAGCGCGTCTCCGGGCTGCTGCTTCAACTCTTGAACGGCGTCCGCGGGATCCCCGCGAATGAGCTCAGCGTTCCAATCGACCTGGTCGAGCGTGCTCGACACGACGTACTTCTTCGCCGCGTCGATCGTCCGTCCGAACGGCTTCATCCAGTCCGGCATCTCCGGAGCCTGCTCGGATGGCCGCCAGGCGGACTCCATCATCTCGTACGTCACCCGGCCGAGGATGATCGCGTCGGCCCGCGCGATGGTCTCCGTCGCGTGTTGGTGCGTCTCCTCGGTCGGAGAGCCCGCCCGGTGGTCGCAACAACCGTCCAACGTGATGTTGATCGAGTAGCGGAGTGGTCGCACTCGCGCGATCCTAGCCCGGATTCGCGCTAGTGGTCGGTCTATAGTCGGCGTAAATGGAGACTCGGCTACTGATCGCGGGCGAGCAGGTCGAGGGCGACGGCGAGCGGCTCGCCGTTGAGAACCCCGCGACCGAGGAGACCGTCGCGGAGGTCGGGGCAGCCTCGGCCGAGCAGGTCGACGCGGCGATCGCCGCCGCGCGCGAGGCATTCGCCGGCTGGGCGACCACGCCGGCCGCCGAGCGTGCCGACATGCTGCACGAGGTCGCGACCCGGCTGCGGGCCCGGACCGACGAGCTGGCGCACGCGATGACGCTCGAGGGCGGCAAGCCGCTGATCGAGAACTCCGACGAGGTCGGCTGGACCGCCGCCGCGTTCGACTACTACGCCGAGATGGGCCGCAACTTCGCCGGCCGTGTCATCCCGCCGATCGAGTCGACCCAGCTCGCGCTCGTGCTCAAGGAGCCGCTCGGCGTCGTCGGCGCGATCGTCCCCTGGAACTACCCGCTGCTGCTGCTCGCCTGGAAGCTCGCGCCGGCGCTTGCCGCCGGCAACGCCGTCGTCTGCAAGCCGTCCGAGCTGACGCCGATCTCGACGCTGATGCTCGCCCCCTGCCTCGACCACCTCCCGCCCGGACTCGTCGCACTGCTCGCGGGCGCCGGTGGCGTCGGCGAGCGGATCGTCTCCGACGAGCGCGTCGACTGCGTCGCCTTCACCGGATCCGTACCGACCGGCAAGCGGATCGCCGCGCGCTGCGCCGAGCGCACCGCACGGATCAACCTCGAGATGGGCGGCAAGGACCCGTTCATCGTCTGTGCCGACGTCGCCGCCGACGTCGAGATCGCCGCCCGCGGCGGCGCCTGGGCCGCCTACCTCAACGCCGGCCAGGTCTGCACCTCCGCCGAGCGCTTCTACGTCCACGAGTCCCTTTTCGACGACTACGTCGCCGCGTTCGCCGACCACACCCGCTCGCTGATCGTCGGCGACCCGCTCGACGCGGCCACCGACGTCGGCCCGATGGTCTCCGCCGCCCAACGCGCGAAGGCAGCCGCCCAGGTCGACGCCGCCGTCGCAGCCGGCGCCGAGCTGATCGCCGGTGGCGACGGAGCCGGCCACCAGCGCGGCCACTACTACTCCCCCGCCGTCATCGTCGGAGCCCCCGCCGACACCGACCTGCTCCGCGAGGAGACCTTCGGCCCAGTCGCCCCGATCGTCCCCGTCCGCTCGCTCGACGAGGCGATCGAGCTCGCCAACGGCACCCAGTTCGGCCTCGGCGCCAACGTGTACACCCGCGATCTCGCCACCGCCGTCCGCTGCATGCGCGAGCTGAAGGCCGGCACCGTCTGGATCAACGACCCCCTCACCGACAACGACGCTGGCCCATTCGGAGGCTTCAAGCAATCCGGCCTCGGCCGCGAGCTCGGCCAAGAGGGCCTGGAGGCCTTCCAGGAGACGAAGCACGTCCATATGGAGACGAAGATCGAGGCCAAGGAGTGGTGGTACCCCTACGGGGGCGGTTCTTCGGGCTAGGGCTCTGGGGTTGGTGGCCGCGGGTCCTGTCTCCGATTTTGGTTTCCGTGCTCGGCTCCGCTTGCTCCGCTGGGACTGCGCCCCGTGCCTGGCGCGAGTTGCTTGGGGTGAGCGCTCCGTGTGGTTCGACGGCAGGGGCTCCGCCCGACGCTCCGCTCGCTACGCCTGCGCGCGCAAAGCCAAATCGTCGCCACCCGCGGAAGCAGCGTCACCGCCTTCCCTAGTAGCTCAACAGCCTGATGGTCCTAGACCGTTTAGCGAGGACTCGTGGGAGACGATTCCGTCTCCCATTTAGTCGATTTTGCAGGGATTTTGCTGTCCGCTGACGGGTCCAAGATCGATGGGTCCATTAGAACCAGCAAAGTGAAGGAGTTCCCGTGCTAGCAACGGAGAACAGAAGCTCGATAGAGGACGCAACCAGCAGACTCAACGCGCTCCTCGACCTGTCTAACGTCCGGATGAAGCTCGCCGACAGCGAGGAGGGCCCAGGCCTTTCGGTCAGGGAGATCGAGCTGATGGAGGGCGAGTACCGCAAGTTCCTTGCGCTCCAGCTTGTCTACCCCGACGCAGACATCGTGCCGTGCAAGATCGTGGATGAGATGTGGCACCGCCACATCCTCGACACCGCGGCATACCGTGCGGATTGCGCAGCCATATTCGGCCGTTTTCTCGACCACTTCCCCTACTTCGGAATGCGTGGAGACGACGACGCACAGGCCTTGCAGGACGCCTACGCGGACACGCTAGACCGTTACCGCGAATCGTTCGGTGAGCCACCGATCGATACATGGATTAGCAGCGACGTGTCCAGATGTCGCACTCAATGCAAGCCGCAAAAATGCCGCTGAAGCACCGCTAGAACTGGCCCCGGCGATCCCGTCGGGGCCAGTCTGCGGTACGAGCCGAACTGGCCTTGTGCGCGCACCGGACTCAGCCCCGGCCCGAACCGCTAGGCGACTAGCGCGGGCGGGTGGCGACGCGAAGCGGTTCCGACCCCGGATTCGCTCTCTGCACCCCGCCGTAGAGAGCGTGGTACGGGAACCGACATCTTGCCCCCGCGGGTGGCGACGATTTTGCGTCCGCGCGCTGAAGGCGGATGTCGAGCGCGGAGCCCCTCCCGTCGACCAACGTCCCGAGCCCTACACCCTCAAACGCGCCAGGGACGGGGCGCAGTCGCCGACAGAAGCCGAAAGCGTGTGGACCAAAATCGGAGACAGGACCCGCGGGAAGCGCGGCCGATCCCTAAGGCGTCAAGCGGCCCGCGATAACGCGAGGGTGACGGCGGTTTCTTCGTCTAGGGTGCCTCCGCCGCGGAGGTTTATCTCGAGGTCGGCGAAGCGGCAGATGGCGCGTTGGAGGGTCTCGCGGTCGGCGCGGCGGGCTAGGGCGATGACTTTCTTGGCTCGCCAGGGCGGCATCTTGAGGGCGCTGGAGAGCTCTTTCTCGGTGAGGCCTCCCTCGAGCAGCTCGACGGCGCGGTGGACCTCGCGGAGGCGGCCGACGATTGGGTAGACGAAGCGGCTGGGGCGCTCGCCCCACTCGGTCAGCTCCTCGGCGAGCTCGATCGCGGACTCGACGTTGCCGCCGACGACAGCGTCGGCTAGGTCGTAGACCTTGGGGCTGGCCTCGCCGGCGGCTAGACGCTCGACGTCGTCGACGGTGGCGGTCGGCTCGGGATAGATGGCGATCGAGATCTTCTCGAGCTCGCGGGACAGCCTTTGCTGGCCGGGGCCGACGATCGCGACGAGGGTCTTGGCGGCCTCGTTGTCGAGCCGTATGCCGAGCTCACGGGCGCGGTCGGCTGCCCACTTGGGCATCTCCCAGGGCTTGGGAGCGGCGTGCTCACGGACCTCTCCCCCCGCCTTCTCGACTGCCGTGACGAGGCTCTTGAGCGGCTTGCCGCGGACGACGAGGACGAGCACGGTGTCGGGCGGCAGGGCGCCGATGGCGTCGGTCAGCGGGGCCGCGGCGGCGGCTTTCCAGGCTCCGACGTCGTCGACCATGACGTAGCGGGTGCCGGTGGCGAAGGTGAGGGCGGCGAGCGAGGCGACTACGGCCTCGGCCTCGTCGCGGCTGGCGTCGAAGGACTCGAGGCCGCCGGGGCCGTTCTCGGCCTCTGCCCGCTTACGGACGCGGGAGCGCCAGGCGTCGGTCTTGGCGTCGTCGTCGCCGCAGATCAGGTAGACGGGCTTGAGGTCGGCCACGCCACGATCCTAGGGACCGGTGGCGACGGTCATCTCGCCGTCGTCGACCGAGATACGCACGCTGCCATCGCGATCGTTGCGCCAGGTGGGGACGCCGGCTGCGCGGAGGGCGGCGAGTGTCGAGGGTGCGGGATGGCCGTAGCTGTTCTTGCCGACGGGGATCGATGCGACCTCAGGCCGGAGGCGTTCGAGGACTTGGGGCAGTCCTGGGTCGGCGCTGCCGTGGTGGGGCAGCTTCATCGCGTCGACGTCGGGGAGCGCGAGCGGGAGCAGCGCTTCGCTCTCGGCGTCGCCGGAGAGCAGGAGGTCGAAGCCGTCGCTGCTGACGATGGCGACCACGGCACGAGGGTTGGGGTCCTCGGGCGGCGGGCCGGACGGGCGCGGGCTTGGCGACAGGACGTCGATTCGCAGGGAACCGGCGTAGAGGATCCGCGGGGCGAATGCGGCGACGCGGCGGACTCCGCGGGCGCGGGCGGCCGCGACGATCGCGCGGAAGTCGCTGTCGCGGGTACCGTCGCCGCCGTCGAGCAGCAGGTCGACGGGGAAGCGTTCGACGACCTCGGCCAGGCCACCGTGGTGGTCGCGCGAAGCGTGCGTCATGACGATGGCCGATAGCCGCCTTACCCCGGCGCGGCGCAGCAGCCGCGCCACCCCGCCCTCCGGCGGGCCGCCGTCGAAGAGGACGGCGCTGCCGTCGGGGTGCTGGACGAGCGTGGCGTCGCCCTGTCCGACGTCGAGGAACGTGACGGTCAGGGTTGCCGGCGGCCGGGCGGGCGTGAGGCCGTGAGCCAGGACCAGCGCCACGAGCGCGGCGGCGGCGACCGAGAACGCGAGCTTGCGGCCGCGTGGCAATCGGCGCAGGCGCGCGACGACGGTCGAGGCGCGCGTGTCGAGGCGGTTGGACGCGCGCCGAGCGGTGAGAACGATCAGGCCGAGGATCGCGTAGGCCAGCACGACGTCGAGCGGGCGGTCGAGGGGCAGCGCCAGCGTGCTCCCGGGCGCGTCGGCGAACAGGGCGACTAGCCGCTCGAAGCCGGTCAGCAGCGGAGCGAGCAGCTGCCCGAGCAGGTCGTTGGCGGGAGCGAGCTGATCGCCGGCCTGTCCGAGCAAGCCGCGCAGCATCCCGAGCCACATGATCGGCGCGATCAGCGGCAGCGCGACGACGTTCGCGGGCAGGCTCGCGAGCGAGACGGTGCCGAAGTGGTGGGCGACGAGCGGCGCCGTCGCGAGGGTCGCGGCGACCGTCAGGGCGATGCCGTCGGCGAGCGGCCCGGGCAGGGCGCTGAGCCGGCGTCCGATGCCCGGCGCCAGCAGCAGGATGCCGACGACGGCCGCGAACGAGAGCTGCCAGCCGGGATCGCCCCAGACACGCGGGTTGAGCGCCAGCGTCACGCAGGCGGCCAGGAAGAGCGCATACCAGCGCGATGCGGGGCGCGTGAGCAGAATCGCGAGCAGTCCGGCCGCGCCCATCACGCCGGCGCGCTGGATCGACGGGCCACCACCCGCCAGCGGCACGTAGAGGGCGATCAGCCCGATCAAGACCGGGATGCGGGCTCCGTAGGAGAGTCCGGCCACCGCGAGCAGCGGGATCGCCAGCGCGACGAGCAGCATCACGTTCGTCCCGGAGGCCGCCAGGACGTGGCTGAGCCCGGCGGCGCGGAAGTCCTCGCGAACCGCGTCGGAGACTTCTTCGTCGGCGCCCAGAACCATGCCCTGCCCGAGCGCGCCAAGCGCGGGCGGCAGCCCGGCGGCAATGCCGGCCAGCGCCCGCTCGCGGATCCCATCGATGGCTCCGCGAAGGCCCCCGCGGCTGGCGCCGGTGGCTGTGACCTCGTCGACCACGAGCTCACCGGCGATCCCGCGTCGCTCCAGGTAGGCGGGGAAGTCGAAGTCCCCCTCCCCCAGTTCGGGCCGCTCGAAGCGACCCGAGACCCGCAGCTCGGTCCCTGGAACGGCGTCGGCGCCAAGGCCCTCACCGCGCGGCAGGCGGGCGAGCAGTCGGGCGCCACGCTCCGGCCCGCTGGTCAGCTCGACCTCGGCCGAGGCGCCGAACGGACCTGGCCGCGGCCGCTCGGCCAGGTGGGCGGCGCCGGCGATCGCCTGTCCCTCGCGCAGCCGCTCGCCCGGCGCGTCGATCCGGTCGAGGCGCACAACACCGACGGCGACCGTCAACGCCACAACCAGCGCCAGCGGCACCAACCGCCGCCAGCTCACGGCGTCAGCGCGGTCTTCAGCGCCTCGA
Organism: uncultured Thermoleophilaceae bacterium; assembly: GCA_964629855.1. Lineage (GTDB taxonomy): Bacteria > Actinomycetota > Thermoleophilia > Solirubrobacterales > Thermoleophilaceae > JAAYBF01. The sequence goes on along the minus strand of CAZVRI010000046.1, from coordinate 2,449 downwards.
GCCGCTTCTCGCCGATTCCCTCGACCTCGGCGAGCTGGTCGAGCGAGCCGAAGCCACCCTTCGCCTGGCGGTACTCGACGATCCGCTCCGCGAGCGTCGGGCCGATCCCGTCGAGCTCGTCGAGCTGCTCCGCCGTCGCCGAGCCGAGGCTGATCGGGGCGTCGGCGCCGACGACCGCGGTCCCACCCGCTGCGGGAGCCGCCGGGACGACGACCTGCTGTCCGTCCTGGAGCCGCGCGGCGAGGTTGACGAGGTTCAGGTCTGCGTTGGCCGACGGCCCGCCCGCGCGACGGACCGCGGCGGCGACGCGGGCGCCCTGCGGCAGCCGGTAGAGCCCCGGCCTCCGCACCGCCCCGGCCACGTGGACGTACGGCCCGCCGGCCGCGGCGCCGGCATGGCGCGGCTCACCACTCTTCGCGCCGTCGACGCGGACCGGCGGCGGCGTCGGCCCTGAGTCGAGCAGCCGCGCTCCGAGCAGCACCGCGACGACCGCGGCTACCGCCCATCCCACCGCCTGCCAGCCACGATCGTCCACCGACGCGACGCTAGGCGCGCGCCTGTCACCGGAGACGACTCAGGTGTGACGGAAGAGCGTCAGCGCAGCGACAAGGCGTACTGGAAGCCGGTGGCGTAGCCGGGCTCTCCGCCGAGGTCGACCATCAGCTCGGCCGCCTCGGCGAGCTTTTCCGCGTCGCGGTAGCTGATCCCGTGCCGCCGGTCGATCTTCATCAGCTGATCCGAGATGTTGCGCTGGATCTTGCGTGCCAACGGCGCCGAGCGGTAGTCGGCGCGGACGATCTGGGCGGCGGTGCGAGTCGGGAACTCGCGCACGCGCTTGGTCAGCTTGTTGAAGACGGCGCAGTTCGCCTTGATCGCGCGAATGTCGTGGTAGGAGGCGACACGTCGTCCCTGGGCGGCGACCGCCTCGCGCAATGTCGGATCGGACACGTCGGCGGAGCGGATGTTCGCGACGAAGCGCTGGAACGCCGACTCGTAGACGACGATCCGCGGCTGCTGGCCGTCGAGCAGCAGCTTCATATCGGCCAGCAGACGGCGTGCCGCGGCGGTGTAGAGGGCACGCTGCGGCGCGTGCTTGATCGCGCGGATCCGCTTCCAACCGGGTCCGCCGCGGAGGCACGGACGCAGCGCGGCCGAGCTGCTGCTCAGCCGCGCGATCTTGCTCGCGGCGGCGCGCTTGGCGCGGCCAAGCTCGCCGGTCGCCTCCTGGAGCGCCAGGACGCCCTCGTCGACGTAGTCCTCGTCCACGAGCTCCTCGTCGTCGAAGCCCAAGTCGTCGCCCTCATCCTCGAACTCGTCGCCGGGCTCCTCGTCGAACTCCTGCGCGGCCGCGGTCGTCGGCGCGACGGCGGGCAGCGCGAATGCGGCGGTGGCGAGCAGGAGCGCGGTGAGGGCCAGCGCGAGCCGGCGGGCGATTGCGAGTTCCACGCTGTGCCCATCGGCAGATGGGCCTCGCCGGACGACTGTCCTTGCCGGCCCTGGACGGTTGTCCGAGCGGGGTCTGGCTACTTCGCGACGAGATTGACCAGGCGGCCCGGCACGACGATCGCCTTGACCACCTGGCGGCCGTCGAGCCGCTCGCCAACCTTCTCGGAGTCGCGCGCGAGCTGCTCGAGCTCCGCGTCGGCGATCCCGGCGGCGACGTCGAAGCGATCGACGACCTTGCCGTTGAGCTGGACGACGATCGTGACCGTGTCGGTCTCGAGCAGCGCCGGATCGGCCTCCGGCCACGGCTCCTCCCAGACCCGCCGGCCGGTCAGGAGCTCATAGGCCTCGCTGCCGAGGTGCGGCGCGAACGGGAAGATCAGCGAGCCCGCCGTGGCTGCCGCGAAGCGGTACTGCGACGCGCCCTCGGGAGTCGCGAGCAGCTCGTCACGGTGCTTGGTCAGCTCGTTGACGAGCTCGATCACCGCGGCGATCGCGGTGTGGGTCGCGAACCGCTCGCCGAGGTCGGTCGTCACCTTGTCGATCGCCCAGTGCGCCTTGCGCAGGACGGCCGTCGGCTCGCCGAACGGGCCGTCGGACGACTCGGTGTTCGCGGCCGCGTCGGCCGCCGCGCGCCAGAGCCGCGCCAGGAAGCGGTGAATGCCCTCGATGCCCTTGTCGTTCCAGTCGCCGCCCTCGGCGGGATGGCCGACGTAGAGGATGTAGCTGCGGGCAGCGTCGGCGCCGAACTCGTCGACCAGCTCGCGCGGGCTGACGACGTTGCCCTTCGACTTCGACATCTTCGCGCCGTCGCGGGTGACCATTCCCTGCGTGAACAGCCGCGCGAACGGCTCCTGGACGTCGAGCAACCCGATGTCCGCGAACGCCTTCGTGAAGAAGCGCGCGTACATCAGGTGCAGGATCGCGTGCTCGACACCGCCGATGTACTGGTCGACCGCCATCCAGGAGGCGAGCACGTCGCGGTCCCACGGCGCCTGGTCGTTGC
>CAZVRI010000045.1:22064-23602 GCA_964629855.1 uncultured Thermoleophilaceae bacterium | reverse complement strand
CGCCGATGATCCGCTGCGCCTCCGGCTCCATCCACGTGGTCACGAACGTCGCCAGGTTGCGCTCCGGGATCCCGTCGAGCACGAGATCCTCGGCGATGATCCGCATCGCCGCCTGCGGGTCCATCATCTCGTCGGGCAGCGCGCTGTCGGGCGCGTCCTCGATCACGAAGTGGTTGCCGTAGCGCTTCCAGGACTCAGACGGGCTGGGGCTCGCGGGCATCGACGATCTCCTCGGCTACGACGGTAGATGGGCTTCCGACAGGCATACCTACGATGCCACAGCCCGATGCCCTTCCCATCACCCGCTTGGGGTGATCTCCGTCAGTCGAACGCGAACAGCGGCGGGAGCAGGATTACGACGGCCGCGGCCCAGATCGCGAAGACCGGAAGGTAGGACGTCTGCCAGCGCTCGAGGCGGAGGAAGGCGACCCGTCCCGCGAGGAATTGCGCGGAGAGCCAGGCGGCCCGCGCCAGGTTCGCGAGCAGGACGAGGTTGAGGCCGAGCGCCGCCACGCGATTCGGTGTGAAGCCGAGATCGCCGATCCGGGCCAGCATCGCGCCGAGCACCATCAGGTCGAGCGCGAGGGCGCTGACGACGGCGAGCAGCTGAACGCGGTCCATCGGCCCGGGCGGGCGTGCGGGCTCCCGTGCGGACATCGCGTAGAGGACGAGTCCCAGCACGACGATCAGGAGCGCGTCGAAGACGCCAACCAACTCGCGGTCGAACTCGCCGGGACCGCCCGACAGCAGGTAGATCGCCACGGCGGCGGCCAGCATCACCGCGAACAGCGGGGTGAAGATGGCGGTGAGCACCGGCGCCATGTTCTCCACCACGTGCTGCTTGGACTCGACGAGCCAGGCGGCCACGACCACCGCGCCCGCCGCGCCGGACGGCAGCGCCCACACGACGATCCGCTCGTCGATCCCGGCGCCGATCGGTTCGAAGATCAGGACGGTGAGCATGAGCAGCACGCCGCCGCCGAGCGCGATCAGTGCGTAGTAGACGATCCACTCCCCGGTGAAGCGGACGAAGTCCATCCGTCGCTCGTGCGACCTGAGCGTGCCGCCCATGTACGGGTAGGCGACCGCGAACCAGAGCGCGACCGGCAGATAGAGCCCCACGACGACCTCGGTGGCCGCGTCGGTGCCGAACGGGTAGAGGTTGACCACCAGGGCCGCGAGGGCGAACGGCGTGGCGGCGAGCAGCCATTGGCGCGGGCCGAGCCCGCGCCGGTGGGCGAAGTAGCCGGCGAGGAACGGCAGCACGAACAGGCTGGCGTTCATGAATAGCCACGTCGGCTCCTCGTCGGGGAAGTCGGCGGCGAGCCGGGCGACCTGCATCACGACGGCCGCGGCCAGCGCGAAGGCGAGCGCCTCGAGCCAGCGGCTGGACGGACGCGCCGGATCGTCCTCGCCGCTGAGGACGAGCTGCTTCCACAGCCGGCCGCTGTGCTCGCGGGCGAACTCGCGCGACAGGGTGTCGACGGCGCCCATCCGCTTGACGGCGACGAGGAACGCCTCGTCGTCGGTCAGACCGG
>CAZVRI010000045.1:17089-22054 GCA_964629855.1 uncultured Thermoleophilaceae bacterium | reverse complement strand
AGACCGGCGGCGTCCAGTTCGGCGATCTCGTCGCGAAGATGGGCGTCGAGCTCGTCGACGTCGCGGCCATCGACCCCCGGTGCCCTCGCGACGTAGGCCCGCCACTCGGCGATCTGCGACTCCACCCCATCCACCGTCATGCCTCACCGAGCGCAGGCCGCAGCCAGCCCGAGTCGTGCCAGACCCCGCCGAGCGCCCGGGTGACGGTCACCCACTGCCGCCGCTGCTCCGCGAGCGCCGCCCGCCCGTCGTCGGTGATCGCGTAGTACCTGCGCCGGCGACCTCCGTCCGGCGTCCGCCACTCCGTCGTCACGTAGCCGAGCCGGAGCAGGCGGTGCAGCAGCGGGTAGAGCATCCCGTCGGTCCACTCGAGGTCGCCGCCGGAGAGCTCGCGCACCCGCTTGAGGATCGAGTAGCCGTAGCTCTCGCCCTCGGCCAGTATCGCCAGCACGAGCGGCGTCGCCGAGGCCGCTACGAGGTCCTTGTTGATGTTCACGCGCACCGTCCCATGACTTGAAGTCATATGCATAGTACTGCAAGGTATGACGCGCGTGCGCCGGCGCTAAGTCAGGCGAGGCGCTCGACCAGGCGGCGGAGCTGCTCGGTGTGCCATGCGACGAACTCCGGGGAGTCGGGCTCGCGACCGGTGACGCGGCGGGCGTCGTCGGGGAACACGATCGCCGCGGCCGTGGCTGCCTGGAGCGCGAGCAGGACGAATCCCGGATCGAGGTCGTCGCCGATCTCGCCCGCCTGCTGCCGGCGGCGCACGTCCTCGACGTCCGCGTCCGAGATGCCGGCGCCGGTGGCCTCACCATCGAGCGACTCCCGGATGACCAGACGGTGCAGATCGCGGTCCTCGGCGGCCGACCTGGCGTAGGCGGCGGCGAGGTCGGCCAGCGGCGCGCCCTCCCCGGCGTAGTTCGACTCAGCCTCCAGCCAGCGGTCGATCAGCGCCCGGTACAGCCCCTCCTTGCCGCCGAAGTGGTGCGAGATGAGCTGCTTGTTGACCCCGGCACGCGCGGCGATCGCGCTGGTCCGAGCACCGGCAAGGCCGTGGCGAGAGAACTCGACGAGCGCGGCGTCGAGCAGCGCGGTGCGTCGCGCCTCGGGGTCGCGGGGGCCAATGCCCGTTCCGGCACTATCACCCATACGGTTGATACCTCGGGTAAAGTGTCATCCACATGGTTGAGATGATGACGCTTACCTTCGACGAACAGGTCGCCCGGCTCGCCGCCAGGGGGCTCCCCACCGGTCCCGATGCGCTCGCCTCAGCTCGAATCGATCCCGGCCCTCCCCGTTCCGCCATCGCGTGGACGCGCGAGGTCGTGCCGATCACACAGGCCGTGGAGCTGGTCGAACGGGAGGGCCACGACGTCGTCCTGGGGCACCTGACGCCGGAGGATCTGGAGCGGTTCGTCCCGATCGACGCCGTCGAGCTGCCTGGCGCCGACGCCTACACGCTGGTCGACGTCGACCTCGGCGCCGCCAGCCGCAACGTCAGCCCTGAGCAAGCGCTGCAGGAGATCCTCGCCGCCGGGCGCTCGCCGCTGACGCTCGACGAGGGGGTCGCCCTGATGCTCCAGCAGCCGGACGTGATCGCGCCCAACTGGGGCTTCTTCCTCGCCGGCTCCCGCAGCGGCGACCAGCGCGTCCCCGCCTTCTGGATCAGCGCCCGCAAGCCCAAGCTCGGCTGGTGCTGGGACCGCAACCCCCACACCTGGCTCGGGACTGCGTCGTGCGCGGGAAGGGCCTCGGCCGGCGACTGAAGCAGACGCGCGGCTAGCGAGCGGCCGGGCAGTGGGAGCGCACGCGGAACCGAGCCACGGCCCGGTCGACGACCTTGCCGTCACGGTTGAGCGCCTGTAGACGGAGCGCGTAGGCGCCCGGCTCGAGGCTACGGCGCGCGCAGCTCGGTCAGGGTGAGGCGCACGACGCCGGCCCGCGCGCGGCGGACACCCGCCCGGAGGACGACAGCGCCACCCGACGTGCGCCGCACGAGCGAATAGCGCACGGTCGCGGCGCTCGAGAGCCTGAAGCGGAAGAACGGGACGCGCTGCGCCCGCGGCGGCCGCGGGGTCAGCCAGCCGTCGAGCCCGACACACGGAGCGGTCACGGCAACCCGCGAGAACGCCGGGACGGCAGGAACCGGGGGCGGGCCACCAGGCGGCGACAGGGGCGGATCGGAGGATTGCCCGGCCGGTGGACCGGCGAGAACGGTCACGTGCGTGATGTCCGATCGGCGCAAGGGATCGTCCAGCTCCTCGGTGAGCACTGCGGCCAGCTCATGCTCGCCGGGATCGAGCTCGAGCGTGACGTTCCACCCGGCGTCGGTGGCGCTGGTTGTGGCCGCCACCGGCTCGCCGCCGAGCAGCAGGGTTACGTCCTGCGAAGGCGCCGGGGTTCGACCGGACACGTCGACCACCCGACCGTCGACCGCGGCGGTCAGGATCGTCGGCTTGTCCTCCCCTCGCAGACGGAGGACGAGATGAAGCGTCGACTCCTTCTGGATGTTGTAGTCGGCCAGCGACCGGCCGTCCTCGAGCTGCTTGCCGGCGAAGATCAGCCGCTGCTGCTCGGGAGGGATGCCCTCCTTGTCCTGGATCTTCTGCTTGACGTTCTCGATCGTGTCGCTCGGCTCGACCTCGAGCGTGATCGTCTTCCCAGTGAGGGTCTTGACGAAGATCTGCATTGCGGCAGCGGACGCGGGCGCGGCGAAGGCCAGCACCAGGCCGAACAGCAGCGCGACCCCTACGCGACGGGACATGAGATCGATACTCGACAAATCAGCTGCTGACCTTGAGCGCGCGCCGGCGCTAGTACGGCTCATACGATTCGCGCCAGAAGGGTTCGCCGTCGCCGGCGACCGCGTACCCCTGTGAGATGACGGGGCCGGAGGAGGTGTCGAGCCTCAACGTTGACCGAGCACCTGACCAGTGCGGCTCAACTGCCGCTTGGACACGACCGCTGACGATCGCGTCGAGGCAGTCCCGCAACTCGCGTCCGCGCGCAACGGGCAACAGGTCCCACAGCTCCACCTGAAGCCCCCGCCGGCCAACGATCACGAAAGTCGCATCGACGCTTGCCCCGAGCTCGACCCGCGCGGCGGCGGGATTCCTTGGCTCCAGCAGAAGCGTCGGACCAGTCCAGCCGTACGAATTCTCGAACTCGACGGCCAGCTCGGCCGCCCCACTCGCCAGAGCCGCGGCGGCGACCTCGTCCACCACCGCGCGCATGACGCGCTGGTGGTCCTCGTCGGTCGCGGCCCGCTCAGCGGCGCGGCGCTTTCGTCGCACAGCGGCCCGACGCGGAATCGAGCGGAGATCTGCAAGAAGCGACACGGCCCGAGGGTAACCAGCGGCCCCTGTCACCGCAGCCGGACAAGCCCTCGTCCGGACTCGAACCGGAGACCCCTTCCTTACCATGGAAGTGCTCTACCAACTGAGCTACGAGGGCGCGAGCAGGGAGCCTAGCGTCCTGGCGCCCTATGGGGGAGGAAGGATTCGAACCTTCTCAGGCATAGCCACGAGATTTACAGTCTCGCCCGACTCTCCAACTCCGGCGCTCCCCCTTGGAGCAGTCGCGGATTCTAGAGCTTGCGGTCAGCCGGTGAGGGTCACGGCAAACGGCCGCCCAGGATCGACCTCGTAGCGCTCGTACTTGGGACCCCCAAGCAACACCCCAGATCCGCCCTCGACCTGAGCGGCAGGAATCAGCCACCGTCGGCCATCCGCGACGTGAACGAACAGGTAGTCACAGCGGTCGCTCGAGAACTTCTTGACGAGACCGGTCCAGCTCTGATTACCGCCGCGCGTGCAGATGGAGACCTCCCATCGGCCCTTGCGGTAGCAACCGCTCGTCTTGACCTGGACCCGGACCAGGCGGCTCGGAAACTCGGCCACCAGATCCCAATCTGGGCTATGCCCGAACGGCAGGGCTACCAACGCACCCTGCTCCACGAACCATCCGGCAGCCGACAGCTCGCCGAAGTCTCCTTGCCTACGCCGATTCACTCAGCCAGCATATGTGCTGGGTCGGACGGCGCAGAACGAGGACGGGCGCCTTGCGGCGCCCGTCCTGTCCCCTTATCCCCGAAGCTTCAGGAGGCCTCGCGGAGGCGTTGGGCCTCCGGGAGGTTCTCGAGCTTCTTGAGCGTGTTGTTCTCGATCTGGCGGATGCGCTCGCGGGTCACTCCGAAGGCGCGGCCGACCTCCTCGAGCGTGCGCGCCTGGTGGCCCTTGAGGCCGTAGCGCATCTCCAGCACCTCGCGCTCGCGTGGCGGCAGAGCCTCCAGCACGGTGCGTACGTTCTCGCGGCGGATGTTCTCCGACGCGGTGTCGAACGGCGACAGCGCGGTCTCGTCCTCGACGAAGTCGCCGAGCTCGGAGTCGTCCTCCTCGCCGATCGGCTTCTCGAGCGAGACGGGCAGCTGCGCGAACCGCTGGATGTCCTTGACGTCGCGGGCGGTCCACTGGAGCTCCGCGGCGATCTCCTCCGGGGTCGGTTCACGACCCAGCGACTGCACCAGCTGCCGCTCGACGTGGACGACCTTGTTGAGCTTCTCGACCATGTGCACCGGGATGCGGATCGTGCGCGCCTTGTCGGCGATCGCCCGCGTCACGGCCTGGCGAATCCACCAGGTCGCATACGTCGAGAACTTGTAGCCGCGGCGGTAGTCGAACTTCTCGACCGCGCGGATCAATCCCAGCGAGCCCTCCTGGATCAGATCCAGGAACGACAGGCCACGACCGAGGTAGCCCTTCGCGATCGAAACGACCAGACGCAGGTTCGCTTCGACCATCTGCCGCTTAGCGGCCATGTCGCCACGCTCGAGACGCTTCGCGAGCGAGACCTCCTGCTCGGCCGTCAGCAGCTCCACGCGACCGATCGACCGCAGGTAGAGACGCAGCGAGTCGAGGCTGGGCTCGACCGTGAGGTCGATGTCCGGCTCCTTCTTCGCCGCCGGCT
>CAZVRI010000045.1:392-17079 GCA_964629855.1 uncultured Thermoleophilaceae bacterium | reverse complement strand
CCTCGTCGTGCGCGGCAATCGCCGCACGGTCGTCCTTCGAGACGACCTCGACGCCAGTCTCCAAGAGGTGCGCGTGCAGGCTGCGAACCTGCTCCTTCGTCACCTCGACCTCCTCTAGACAGGAGGCGATCTCCTCATAGGTCAGATAGCCGCGCTCGCGGCCATCGGCAACCATATTGCGCAGCTCGTCGATCTCGAGAAACGGCGCGTCTGACCGCTCCTCCAAGAGCACTGCTGCTCCATCCATATTCTCCCTCAACCCCTACTCCTCAAACGCGGTTGCAGTGGTGTCGACGCCCACCCCCAAGCCAGGGCTGTCGGTCTTCGTCACGGCTATCGGCGCTTCAATACGACGTTCGCGATTTCTGTCGCGAGGGGCTGAGCCATTTGGAAGGATCCTTCTGCGAGGTCCAGGCGTCTAGCCACTGTTGACGATAGCAACTTCGTGCCGATGTGCACTCACCCGGTCTGACCGCGGTCTGACCGGAGCCGTCTGCCGCTCTGACCACCGTCGGCGTCCCGGTATCGTGACCGTGGCATGACCGACCTCGCGATCCCTCACAACGATGTCCAGGCCCGGCGGCCGGCAACCCATGTCAGCCTGACCCGCGTCGGGGTGACCGGCGTCGAGAAGGTCGTGCGGATCGGCGTCGGCGACAGCGAGCAGCTCTTCTTCGCCGACATCGAGTGCTTCGTCGACCTCGGCCCGAAGCAGAAGGGCGCGCACATGTCGCGCTTCGAGGAGGTCGTCAACGAGGCGATCGACGCGGTCGTGCTCGGCGAGGCGTTCAAGGCCGAGACGCTCGCCCAGCACATCGCCGAACGGGTGCGGGACCGCCAGGACGCGCTGCGCGCCGAGGTCCGGATCGCGGCGCGCTACCCGGAGCGCCAGCACACGCCGGCGTCGGGCTCCGAGACGCAGGAGATCTACACGGTGTTCGGCGTGGCGGTCGCCTCCGAACACGGCACGCGGCGACTGATCGGCGTCGAGGCGCACGGCATGACCGCCTGCCCGTGCGCGCAGGAGATGGTCACCGAGCGGTCGCGCGAGCGGCTGGCCGCCGACGGCTTCACCGACGACGAGATCGAGCGCGTGCTCGCCTCGGTGCCGGTCGCGACGCACAACCAGCGCGGCATCGGCCGGCTCTACGTGGGCTGCGTCGAGGGCTGCACGCGCGAGGTCGAGGCGAAGACGCTGCTGCGGATTGTCGAGGGCTCGATGAGCTCGGAGATCTACGAGCTGATGAAGCGCAGCGACGAGGTCGAGGTCGTCGAGCGGGCGCACATGCACCCGCGCTTCGTCGAGGACTGCGTGCGCGAGATGGCGCGCAAGGCGGTCGACGAGTTCGGGGGCTTCGACGACGGGACCTTCCTACTCGCGCGTCAGGAGAACCTGGAGACGATCCACCGTCACAGCGTGGTGGCGGAGCGTCACGGGCTGATCGGCGAGCTGCGTCACGAGCTGGACGCCGAGGCGCACGTAGAGCGCCACGTGACGATGCGGGAGTGGCTCGAGGGCCCTGCCGCGCCGCGCGGCTGACGCGTCCCACCCTCGCCTATTCGTCCAGCGGCGTTTCGCGCGCGGCGCGCGCGGGGAATCGTGCCGAGGAAGGATTCGAGGGTTCTTGGCCGCCACTGAGCACATCCCGCTGTCGGAGGACGCCGCGCTGGTGACGGCGCTGGCCGGCACGGCGATGGCGTTCTCGCACTGCGCTGAGGACGAGGCCGAGCGCTGGCTGCGGGCGCTGCGGCTGCACGGCCAGGTCGGCAGCGCGCTGCAGGCGCTCGGCGTCGGCGAGGCGCCGCTGGAGAGCGCCGCGGTAGACGACGTCTGCGCGGAGCCGGCCTCCCACCCACCGCTCGGCGAGCCGGCGCTCGACCGGACGGTGCGCGAGGCGGAGCGGCGAGCGATCGAGCGGCACGCGCAGGCTGTCGGGACCGCCGATCTGCTGCTGGCGCTGCTCGACGTCTACGGCGACCCGATGGACCACGCGCTGGAGTCGCGCGGGGCGACCCGCGACGAGGTCATCGAGCGGCTGGTGGCGATGGGTGACCATCCCGAGCTGGCCTGACCGCCCGCGCGTCGTTCGCGCGCTCACGCTTTACGTGTTTGAATGACCTGAGCCGGGAGGGGCATTCAAGGAGGGGCATCATCGACACGGCCGTGGCGCTGATCGAAAGCGCCGAGGAGCATTTCGACCGCAAGCTGAACATTGCTGAGCGGACGGCAGCGGAAGCACTCGCCGCGGGTGACGAGCGCAAGGTCGGGACCGGTCGGCTGCGCGACACCGAGCGCCAGGCCCCGATCGATGCCGCGACCCTGCGCTGGCTGTTGCTGCGGGCGGTCGACGGGTCCGGGGCCGCCAGCGGCCTGCGCCTCGCCGGCGCGAGGATCGCGGGCGACCTGATCCTTGACGGGCTGACGCTGCCCTTCCCGATCCTCCTCCGGAACTGCAAGCTGGGCAGGGTCTCGCTGGAGGGTGCGGAGATGCGTACGCTGCGCCTGCAGAACTGCCGCTGCCGCGGCATTGAGGCGACGCGCGTGCACGTGACAGGCGCGCTGCAACTCGACCAAGGCTTCCGCTGCGACGGTCCGATCCGGATGGCCGACGCCACGATCGGCACCGACTTCAACTGCCACCGCGGCCGATTCGTCAATCCCGGCGGCCGCGCGCTGCTGTTCGACGGGACGCGGATCGGCGGGCGCGCTCTGCTGCGCCGGGCCAAGTTCACGGGGAAGGTGACGGCGGTCAACTCGCGCGTGGAGGGCGGCTTCAGCGGTAGCCGGTCGACCTTCGACAACGGCGGTGGCGTTGCGCTCAGCATCGAGCGAATCCGCGTGAACGGCTGGATCTTCTTCCGTGACGCGACCGCTCACGGCCGGCTGCGGCTGGCCGGCGCGTCGACGACCTCGGACCTGCACCTCGGCCGCGCGACGGTCGACCAGGTTCCGCGGGGCAAGCCGGCGCTCGACCTCTCCCGTGTCGACGTTGGCGGCCGGCTCGTGCTGCGTGAAACCGACTGCGCTGGCCCTGTGCGTCTGCGCAACGCATCGGTACGCGGCGACGTCGAGCTGCATAGCGCAACGCTGGCCCACAGAGTGGTGCTCGACTCACTGAGCGTCGGCGGGCGGCTGACGTTGCTGAACACGGAGCTCGGTGGAGGCGACGCCAACGGCATCTCGCTTATCGGTGCCAAAGTGACGGGCCGTTTCCGCTGGCGACCGCGGGAGCTCCCGCCGCACACCAAGGTGAACCTCGCGGGGGCCTGCGTCGGGTCGCTCGACGATCGCGGCGCACGCTGGCCGCAACGTGGGCTGATGCTCGAGGGCTTCTCCTACGACACGATCCGCGACGTCGCGAGCAAGCCGGGCTGGCTCGAACGGCGGATCGCCTGGGTGCGCTCGTCGCAGCGCAAGGGCCGCTACTCGCCCCAGCCCTACGAGCAGCTGATCGGCGTCCTGCGTCGCGGCGGGCACGAGCAGCAGGCGCGCGAAGTGGCGATGGCCAAGCAAGACGATCTGCGCGAACTCGGTGATCTGGCCGGACCGGCGAGGGCGTCCAACTGGGTGGTCGGCAAGGCGCTTGGCCACGGCTACCGCGTCTGGCCGCTTGCAATCCTGGCGCTGGCGGTGGCCGCCATCGGCGCCGCCCTATTCGAGGTCTTCGAGGCTGACCTTGTCGCGGTCAGCGGCAAGACCGACCCGCCGACCTTCAACGCGATCGCCTATTCCATCGACACCCTGCTCCCGATAATCGACCTCGGACAGGCGGGCGCGTGGCTGCCCGACGGCGGCTGGCTCGCTGTCTGGGTCTGGCTCCAGGTGGCGAGCGGCTGGATCCTCGCGACGTTCATCGGGGTCGGGCTGACCGGGCTCGTGCGCAAGGACTGACGCCACGCACCGCCCGGCGGCGGCGGCTAACGATCGGGCAGGGCGCCGTGGGACTCTCGCTCGCGGGCGAGCTCCTCGATCCGGCGGCGGAAGTTGAGGAAGTAGTCGGCGCCGGAGACGATCGTGGTGAGGACCATCGCGTAGACGAGCAGTTGGACCCAGAGGACGTCGGGGTCGGGCACGGCGATCAGCGCGAGGACGGCCGCCGACTGGACCATCGTCTTGATCTTGCCGAGCGCGCTGGCGGGGATCACGACGCCCTGCTGGCCGGCGGCGATGCGCAGGCCCGACACGGCGAACTCGCGCGCGATGACGATCATCGCGACCCAGGCGTCGACGCGGTCAAGGCTGACCAGGGTCAGCAGCGCGGCGGCGATCAGCAGCTTGTCGGCGACCGGGTCCATCACCTTGCCGAAGGTGGTGATCGACTGGCGCGAGCGGGCGATGTAGCCGTCGAGGCCGTCGGTCAGCGAGGCGACGATGAAGACCGCCGCGGCGATCACCGACCCGCCCTCCTTCGCCTCCGTTCCCAGCGCCACGACGAGGACCGGGACGAGCAGGATGCGCAGCAGCGTCAGGACGTTCGGGACGTTGAGCGGGAACATCGCCTGCTCAGCTTGCCCGATCGTGGCGGGCTTGGTACTCGATGCCGATCGTGGAACCGAGCGGCCCCGCGGGCGAGACGGTGAGGGCGAGCGTGACCCAGCTGAAGATCTTGCGCGTCGCGCCGTAGAAGACGAGGCCGCAGAGCACGAGCCAGCCGACGCCGTGCGACCAGCCGAGGATCAGCTTGGCGTGCTCGCTGCCACCGCCGATCGCGACGATCATGAGCGCGGCGAAGAGGCAGAGCTCCAGGATCGAGTAGATCCGTACGGCGGTGAAGTAGCTCACTCGGAGGCGAGGTCCTTGCGGCGCATCGACCACATCTGGGAGGCGCGCTCGAGCTCGAGCGCGGCGGGCCAGGGGAGCGCGGGCGGGCCGAGCTCGGTGCGCAGCGAGCGGGCGGTGCGGCGGGCGAGCTCGGGATCGGCGCCGGGGACAGCCGCGAGTGCATGGGCGCGGGCGTCGACGTCGCCGTCGGGCAGGGCCTCCCAGGCGAGGCCGAGCTCGGCGGCGCGGGTGCCGTCGATGCGCTCGCCGAAGAGGGTCAGCGCGGAGGCCGCCTCGCGGGCGCCGGTGCGGCCGAGCAGCGCGGCGTGGCCACCGCCCTGGTGGAGGCCGATCGGCAGGAAGCCGGAGATCAGCTTGGCGTCGCTGGCGACGACGCGGACGTCGGTGGCGAAGGCGAGGTTCATGCCGGCGCCGACGGCCCCGCCGCGGACGGCGGCGACGGTCGGCGGCTCCAGCTCGCCGACGCGCTGGAAGGAGCGGTAGACGTCGCCGATGCCGACCCAGGCGTCGGGGGTGGCCGGGTCGCGGCCGGCGTCGAGCAGCGTTTGGCGGTCGCCGCCGGCGCAGAAGAAGCCACCCTCGCCACGGACGACGACGGCGCCGATCGTCTGGTCGGCGTCGACCTCCTCGCAGGCGGCGACGAGGTCGCGCGCCATCGCGCGGGTGAGGGCGTTGCGGCGGTCGGGCGCGTTGAGGACGATCGTCGCGACCCCGGCGTCGCGCTCCAGCAGGATCTCGGTCGGCATGGGCGGGGACGGTACCGGCTGGCATCGACCCGAGCCGGCAGAATGGCCCGGTGCGCCAGACGCTCGGATACTTCGCTCGCGCGCTGGTGCTCGTCGCAATCGACGGCCTGGCGCTGTGGGCGCTCGCCGCCGCGCTGCCCGGGATGGAGGTCCCGAGCCTCCGCGCGGCGATCGTCACGGCCGCGCTGATCGCGCTGCTCAACGCGCTGATCTGGCCGCCGCTGACGCGAATCGTGCTGCCGCTGACCGTGCTGACGTTCGGCTTCGCGTCGCTCGTCCTGAACGCGGTGATCGTCAACGTCGCCGTGCGCACGGTCGACGGCACCGACCCGACGGTGATGGCGACGCTGTGGGTGGCGCTCGGCCTGGCGATCGTCACGATGGTCGTCGAGCCGCTGCTCGACTTCGACGGCGACGCCTACCACCTGCGCGTCGTGCGCCAGCGCGTGCGCCGCGCCCGCAAGCGCAACGAGACCGACGTCCCGGGCGTGATCCTGTTCGAGATCGACGGGCTCGCCGCGGGCGTGCTGGAGGAGGCGATCGCGCGCGGGCGGGTGCCGAACATCGCGCGCTGGCTCGACGAGGGCAGCCACAAGATCGTGCCGTGGGAGTGCGACCTGTCGTCGCAGACCGCCGCCAGCCAGGCCGGGCTGCTGCACGGCAGCAACCACGACATGCCGGCGTTCCGCTGGTACGAGCGCGACGACGACCGGATGCTCGTCGCCAACCACCCGAAGGACGCCGCCGAGATCGAGCTGCGCCACTCCAACGGCGGCGGGCTGCTCGCCGCCGGCGGAGCGAGCCGCGGCAACATGTTCTCGGGCGACGCGCCACGCTGCTCGGCGACGATGAGCGTGATCCGCGACCGCCAGCGGTCGCGCTCGGCCGAGTTCTTCGCCTACTTCGCCGATCCCTACGGGCTGCTGCGCACGCTGGCGCTCGGTGTCGCCGACATCGCCGCCGAGCGGCGCGCGGCGCGGCGGCAGCGCAGGTCGGGCGCGGCACACGTCGCGCGCGGCACTCCGTATCCGCTGATCCGCGCGGCGATCACGGTCGTCATGCGCGACCTCAACGTGGCGACGCTGATGGCCGACGTGGTCGAGGGCGTGCCGGTCGCCTACTCGACGTTCGTCGGCTACGACGAGGTCGCCCACCACTCGGGGATCCACGAGCCGGACGCGTTCGCGGTGCTGGAGAAGCTCGACGCACAGCTGGTGCGGCTGGAGCGCGCGGCGCGCCAGGCGCCGCGGCCCTACCACCTGGTCGTGCTGTCCGACCACGGTCAGACGCAGGGCGCGCCGTTCCGCCAGCGCCACGGCGAGACCCTCGAGGAGGTCGTGCGACGGTTCGCCGACCCGGCCGCGGGCGATGTCGCCGCGCCGGCGACGGTCGACGAGGCGTGGGGCGACCTCGGCGCGCTGCTCGCCGACGCGCGCGAGGACGACAGCGCGGCGGGGCGCCTGCTGAAGCGGGTGACCGACGACCGCGTCGCCGCCGGGACGGTCGCGCTCGGCCCGAACCGCGAGGCACTGCGCGACCAGGAGGAGGTCAACGCGCGCGTGCGCGCGAGCGACCGTGACGACCAGCCGGGCGGCGACGACGCGCCCGAGGCGCTCGTGCTCGCCTCCGGCTGCCTCGGGCTCGTCTACTTCCCCGGCGGCAAGCAGCGGCTGAGCGCCGAGCAGATCGAGCACCGCCATCCGGGGCTGCTCGCCGGGCTCGCGACCCACCCGGGTATCGGCTTCGTGTTGGTCCGGTCCGAGCACGAGGGCGGCGTCGTGCTCGGCGGCGCCGGGCGCCACCGGCTGTCCGACGACACCGTCGACGGCGATGACCCGCTCGCGCCGTTCGACGCGACCGCGGCCGACCACCTGCGCCGCCACGACAGCTTCCGCCACTGCCCCGACATCCTGATCAACGGCGCCTACGACCCGGAGGCCGACGAGGTACAGCCGTTCGAGGAGTTCATGGGCTCGCACGGCGGACTCGGCGGGATGCAGATGCATCCGTTCGCGGTCGTGCCGGCCGAGTGGAGCGATCCGGCGGCGCCGATCGTCGGCGCGCGGCCGATGCACCTTCAGCTCCGGCGGTGGCTGGCGGAGACCGGGCTCGAGATCGTGGAGCCGGCGGCATGAGCCCGCTCGACCGGCTGCTCGCGCTGGGCGCCACGAAGCGGGCGCTGGCGCTCTCCGACCGTGTGCGCGCGGTGCCGCTGGTGAACATCGTCGAGCTGACGGTGCGGCGCTTCCTCGCCGACGGGATGGTCGACCGCGGTGCGTCGCTGGCCTACTACGGGCTGCTGTCGCTGCTGCCGACGCTGATGATCGGGGCGAGCGTCGTGAGCTTCCTCGGCGGCGACGACACGTCGATCGACTTCGGCGGCTACCTGCGCGAGGAGGGTGCGTCGGCAACGCTCGCGAAGACTGCCGAGTCGATCGTCAAGACCGCCGTCGACTCCGCGCCGACGCAGGCCGGGACGATCGGCGTCGTCGGCCTGGCGACGCTGATCTACGGCGCCTCGCGGGCATTCGCGGCCGCCGGGCGCGCGCTCGACGTGATCTGGCGGCGCAAGCAGAAGGGCTGGACGATCTCGCGGCGGATCGTCGGGATCGGCTGGACGATCGTGCTGCTGGTGCTCGGGCTGATCGCCGGCGTGCTGACGTTCGTCGGGCGCGGGCTGGCCGAGGACGTGCTCGACCTGGTCGGGCTGGAGGAGGTCAGTACGCCGCTCTGGACGATCCTGCGCTGGCCGCTCGCCGCGCTCGCGATGATGCTGTCGATGCGGCTGGTGATGTGGGCCGCCCCGAGCCCCCCGCGCGGCCCGTTCCGGCTCATCACGCCGGGTGCGGCGACAGCCGCCGGCATCTGGCTCGTCGCCTCGGGCGGCTACGGCTTCTACGTCGGGGAGCTGTCGAGCTACAACGCGACCTACGGCGCGTTCGCGGCGCTGGTGATCCTGCTGCTGTGGATCTGGCTGACGTCGATGGCGTTCCTGGCCGGCTGCGAGCTCGACGCGGTGCTGGTCGAGCGGCGGGAGGCGCGCGAGAACGCGGAGGCCGCGGTCGGTAGCGAGCCGGCACCCCATCCGGTCGGAGCCCCCGAGCGTCCGCCACGGGAGCCGGACGAGGCGCCTAGCTGACCGACGCCGCCGATCAGGGCGGCGGCGCGGGCGGGACGGTGACCGAGCCGCGGGCCATCTGACCACCGAGCATCAGCAGCGCGCCGAGCACCATGGCGATCCCGATCGCCTGCACGGTCGAGACGGTCTCGCCGAGCACAGCGGCGGCGATCGCGGCGGCAACGGCCGGCTCGAGGATCGTCAGCATCGCCGTCACGCCGGCCGGCAGGCGCTTGAGCGCGGTCGTGAGCAGGACCATGGCGATCAGCGTTCCGACGACGGTGATCGCGGCGACGGCGAGCCAGCCGGTGCCGTCCTCGGGCGCGGTGAAGCCGCGCACGGATGTGACGAGCAGATAGATCAGCGCGCTCGACGCGTAGACCAGGCCGATCATCTCGAGCGACGGCATCGTCGCGAGGATCTGCTTGGACAGCAGCATGAAGCCGGCGAAGAGGATGCCCGACGCAAGCGCGAGCGCGACACCGCCCGCGTGAAGGTCCCCGCTGACGCCGCCGACCGTCAGCACGATGCCGGTCAGGCCGACCGCCAGGGCGCCGGCCATGACCGCGGTGATCCGCTCGCCGAGCAGCAGCCCCGAGGCGATCGTCACTACCAGCGGGTAGACGTAGAGCAGCAGGACGACGATCGTCGCGCTGGCCAGCGACAGGGCGACGAAGAACGACAGCGCCTGCGCGGCGAACAGCAGCGACAGGAGCGCGACGTTGCGGTGTTCGGGACGGCGGCGCAACGGCCGCACGAACAGGTGCGAGACGACGAGCAGCAGCACGCCGGCGAGCGCGAAGCGGATCAGCAGGACGCTGATCGGATCGGCCCCGTGGTCGTACGAGACCTTCGCGAGCGTCGGGATCGTCGCGTAACAGACGGCTGAGGCGAGCACCATCAGTCCAGCGAGGAGCTGGTGTCGCGTACGGTGCGACTCGGGTGTCTCTACGACCTCAGCCACTGACAAACGTTAGTTTGTAGCAGTTAGCGGTCCGCGACGACGACGAGTGCGTCGACGGCGATCGGCCCCTCGCGCTCGCTGAGCAGAATCGGGTTGACGTCGAGCGAGGCGCCCGGCGGCAGCGCCGCGACGACCTGGCCGATCGCTGCGATCACCGCGTAGATCTCGGCGAGCATCCATTCGTCGAATGCCTCCGCGAGCCCGGGGACGTCGGCGACCAGCTCGCGGGCGCCGCGCTCATCGATCGGCGCCAGCGCGCAGGCCACCCCAGACATCCGCTCGACCCGGCGGCCGCCCCAGCCGACGCAGACGGTCGGGCCATAGCCGCCCTCGGCACGACCGCCGCAGTAGAGCTCCGGCGCCGGCGGGATCTCGCGCGCGACGATCAGCCTCCCGGCGATCCGCCGCGCCGCGTCCCGAACCTCGGCGTCCGAAGTCAGGCCGAGCACGACGCGCCCCGAGGCGCTGCGGTGGCCGGCCTCGTCAGCCTTCAGGACGACCGGGTAGCCGAGCGTGCGAGCGGCGGCGACCGCCTCCGCGGGACCGGCAGCGCGGCGGTGCTCGACGAAGCGGACACCGTGCGCACGCAGCAGCTCCGCGGCCTCGACCTCGCCGATGCCGTCGAGCGGCAGCGCGATCGGCGCCGTCGCATGGGCGCCCGGCAGCTGCCGCGGCCCCTGATCCCAGCGCGAGACGCCGACCAGGGCGCGGACGGCGGCGGCGGAGCCGCGCAACAGTGGGATCCCCGCGCGGCGCGCGACCGCGCGCAGGTCCTCGCTCGGCTCCGACGCGTTCATCGAGAGCAGGACCGGCGCCGTCGCCCCGCCCGTCGCTTCGGTGGCGGCGACGAGCGCCGTCGAGATCGCCTCGGCGACGCCGCGCTCGAGCTCGCCCACGAACGGCGACTGGTCGAGTTGGAGCAGCAGCGCGTCGTACTCCCCGGAGCGTGCGATCGCCTCCAGGACCCGTCGGTAGACCGTGGCGGTGTCCTCGATCGTCCAGGCGTCGAGCGGGTTCTGGACCGTGACGCCGGCGGGCAGCTCGGCGGCGAGCGTGGCAGCCAGCCGTGGCGAGAAGTCGGGCAGCGGGGCGCCCGCGCGCTCGGCGAGGTCGCCGATCAGCGCAGCCTCGCCGCCCGACTGGGTGACGGCGGCGATCCGCGTTCCCCGCGGCCGGCGGGAGCCGACCAGCTCGAGGCTCTCGACGAGCTCGCTGAAGTCGTCGACGTCGATCAGGTTCGCGGCGCGCCCGAGCGCGGCGAAGGCGCGCTCCGGAGTCAGGATCGCGTCGGTGTGAGCGATCGTGGCACGGGCACCGGCCACGGACTTCCCCACCCGCAGGCAGACGACCGGCTTGCCGGCCTCGGCGAGCAGCGCGAGCGCGTGTCGCAGTGCCGCGGGCCGCCGCACGCTCTCGAGGAACAGGCCGACCGCTTCGGTGCCGTCGTCGGCCGCGAGCGCGGCGCACCAGTCGGCGACGTCGCGCGTCAGCTCGGTGCCGACCGACGCGATGCAGCGGAACCCGACTCGCGGGCCGAGCGCGCAGAGTGCCTCGCCGACCGAGCCCGACTGGACGACGGCCGCGACCCGGCCCGGCAGCAGGTCCCGCCCGAGCGTCCCGACCCACGCCGAGGCGGCCGCCGGCGCGACGACGCCCATGCAGTCGATGCCGACGACCGGGACGCCGGCGCGCTCGGCCAGCTCGGCCAGCGCCAGCGCGGTCGGACCGCCGTCCGCGCCGGCCTCGGCGCCGAGCCCCGGCACGACGAGCGCGCCCGCGCCGGCCGCCAGCGCGTCCTCGGCGGCATCGAGCAGGGTGCCGTGGCCGACGAGCAGCAGCGCGACGTCAGGCGCCGCGGGAAGGTCGCGGCACGACGGCCAGCAGCGCAGCCCGCGCACCTCGCGCCGCTTCGGGTTGACGCCCCAGGCGACCGAGCCGCTGGACAGCGCGTTGTCGATCGCCGCGCGCTGCGGCCCGCGCCGTTCGGAGGCGCCGACGATCGCGACCGACCGCGCGTCGATGAGGCGGTCCAGCCCGGCTCGCAACTCAACGGGAGAGCCAGCCGTCATCGGGTCATCGTATTGTCCTTCTGTCGGTCCTGCAGTAATGTGCCAGAGCGTACAAGCGTTAGTAAGGGGAGCAGATGGGCGCCACCAAGGGTAAGGCCGAACCGACCGATCAGCGGATCATCACGGTGGCGACGAAGCTCTTCTACGACAAGGGCTACCACGGCGCGACGATGCGCGAGATCGCCGCTGGCGTGAACATCAAGGCCGGCAGCCTCTACAACCACTTCCCGAGCAAGCAGGACCTGCTGATGCAGATCTCGCTCGACATGACGACCGCCCTCCACCAGGGCGCCGTCGCGCGGCTGGACGGGCTCGAGGATCCGGCCGAGCGGATGCGCGCGTTCGTCCGCTGGCACGTCGAGATCCACGCGCGCCAGCGGCTCGCCGCCCAGGTTGCGGACGAGCAGCTCAACGCGCTCGAGCCACGCAACCGCAAGCGCGTCCAGGCGGTGCGCGACGCGCATGAGCGGCTGCTGCGCGAGATCATCGACGACGGCGCCGAGCGCGACGGCTGGATCGTCGAGGACGCGGCGGTGATCGCGTTCGCGATCGGGACGATGTGCACGCAGGTCGACACCTGGTATCGCGAGGACGGCCGGCTCGACCCGAAGCAGATCGGCGAGATCTTCGCGAGCTTCGTGCTCGCCGGCCTGCGCGGCGACGCGGCGACCATCGGCGCCCCGAGCGCCGCCGCGGCCGGCGACGGCGTGCCCGGCTGACCTCAGGTCAACGGAACACGGCGCCGAGATCCGCCGCGCCGAAGCGCGGCGCCGAGTCGAGCACGCGGCCGCCGATCACCGACAGGATCGCGTGTGCGGCGTAGCGCGCCGTGCGCCCGCCGCCGACGTCGTACTGCGGGATCATCTCGCAGACGTCGAACGCCTGGACCGAGTCGAACTCCGGGATCACGGCCAGCCCGGCCAGCACCTCGCCCGACGTCAGGCCGTCGACGACGATGCTGTGGGTACCGGGCGCGAAGGCGCCGTCGGTCGCGTCGATGTCGAAGGTGACGTAGACGGCGTCGACGCCCTCGGAGACTGTCTCGAGCGCCTCGCGCATCGTCTCCTGGATGCCACGCTCGCGGATCGAGCGCACGGTGTAGGCGACATAGCCGTTGTCACGGCAGAGCTCGATCTGGTCGGGCTCGGCGATGTTGCTTCCGCTGAGCCCCCACCACGCCATCTTCTCGACCGCGGGCAGCTCGCTGATCCGGCGCGCGAACGTCCCGTGGTTGTAGCGGCCCATGTCCTTGAACTCGTCCCAGAGGTCGAAGTGCCCGTCGATGTTGAGGAACCCGACGCGCGCGTCGGGCTTGCGCCGCTGCAGCCCCTCGATGAAGCCGAGGATCGACGGATAGGGCACGTAGTGATCACCCCCAAGCACGACCGGGAAGCCGCCGCCGGCCACGAGGTCGGCGACCGGGTCGGCGATCGCGCGCGTCTGGCGTTGCGGGTCGGCCTGGTGGAGACGGACGTCGCCGCAGTCGAACAGCCGCGGCGCGTCCGGCACCGTCGACACCTCCCCCGTGGTGACGTCGACATAGCCGCGCCCGTCGATCTGCAGGCCGTAGTAGCCGGCCAGGTACAGCGACGCCTCGCGGATCGCCCGCGGCGCGAGGCGCTGGCCGTTGCGGCCTAGCGCCCACGAGTCGAGCGGCACTCCGAGGACGCCGACCTCGCCCTCTCCGATCTCCCCGGGCGCCCGCGCGGGCGCCCGGTAGAAGGTCGTCGGTCCGGCGTAGTAGTGGACGGTGTCGCGCTGCGGCATGACTCCTCCTACTTCGAGATCAACTCGACTGGGACGTTGTTGAGGATCTCCGGTCCGTGCTCGGTGACGAGCACGTTGTTGCCCATCATCATCGTCGCGCCGTCCGCGTAGGACAGGCCGGGCTCCATCGTGATCACCATGCCCGGCTCGAGCACGTGGTCGTCGCCCTTCATCAGGCTCAGCCCACCGATCCAGATCGGCGGGTAGGCGATCTCCATGCTGAAGCCGAAGCGGCCCCAGGTGTTCTGCTCGTAGCCGGACTGCGCCTCCGCGACCAGGTCGACGATCTCGCTGACGCGGACGCCGGGGCGCAGCGCCTCCGTGCCGCGGTCGAGCGCGTCCTTGACGACGGTGTAGAGGTTGCGCACCTCCTTCGAGGGCTCGCCGACCAGGACCGTCCGCGAGATGTTGCAGTGGTAGCGGCGGACGACTCCGCTGACCTCCATGTAGATCGTGTCGCCGGGCCGGAGGATCTTGCCGGTCGGTGTTCCGTGCAGCGTGCCGCGCGCGTCGACGAGCGTCGGATAGGCCGGGAACTCGCCGCCGTTGAGGAACACCGCGTGCTGGATCTCGGCCAGCACCTCGCGGTCGGTGACGCCCTCGCGGACCGCGTTGATGCCCGCCGTGACGCCGAGGTCGGCGATGTGCGCCGCACGGCGCAGGTACTCGATCTCGGCCGGCGACTTGACCAGCCGCAAATCGTCGAGCGCGGTCGAGACGTCGACCAACTCGGCCTGCGGCAGCGCCTCCCTTAAACCGAAGGCGAACACCGGGCGGAAGTGGTAGCTGGCGAGGTTGACGCCGAGCCTGATCGGGCGGTCGGCGTAGTCGCCGAGGTCGCGCACCGCATCCATCACCTGCGCGATCTGGTCCTCGTGCGTCCAGATCGTGCGCACGTCGTCGAGCCAGCACGTCTCCGCGCAGAGCGCGAGCTCGGCCTTGTTGCAGAGCAGGACCGGATCGCGGTCGCCGTCGCGCTCGACCAGCAGCGTCTGGTGGTAGAAGACGCTCGTCGGGTCGTAGCCCGACAGCCAGTTGTAGTGCTCGGGCTGGTTGAGCGCGAGCAGGTCGACGTCGTTCTCGTGCATCCACGCGCGCGTGCGCGCGAGGCGGTCGCGGTACTCCTCGAGGGAGACGGCCATGCGGGGTGCGTCGTGTGCCATTGGTTCCTTTCGTAGGCGGTGCGAGAGCGGCTCAGGAGACGACTGTCCGGCTCTGCTCGCGCATGAACTGGGGGACGTAGTGCGGTCCGAGACCGCCCTTGCCGGTGGTGCCGCTCGACTTCCAGCCGCAGAAGGACTGGGTTCCGGGCCAGGCGCCGGTGGTTGCCCCGGCCCGGCGGTTGAGGTAGGTGACGCCAGCCTCGATGCGGTCGAAGAACTCGTCCGCTTCGCGCTCGTCCTCGGTGAAGACGCCGGCCGCGAGGCCGTAGACGATGTCGTTGGCCTCCTCGATCGCCTCGTCGAGCGAGCCGACGCGGGTGACCGTGACGAACGGCAGGAACAGCTCGTCACGGGTCAGCCGGTGGCCGCGCGGGAGGTCGACCACGACCGTCGGCTCGACGTAGTGGCCGGGCAGGTCGGGCCGCCCGCCACCGCTGACGACGCGCCCGTCGGCGGCTGCCGCGGCGGCGGCCTCCTCGAAGCGCGCGACGCTGCGCTCGTCGATCACCGGGCCGAGGAAGGCACCGCCGTCGCCGGGCTCGCCCAGTGCCAGACCGGCGGTGAACTCGGCCAGTCGCTCGACGAACTCGTCGGCGACCGAGTCGAGCACGATCGCCCGCGAGCAGGCGCTGCACTTCTGGCCGGAGAGTCCGAACGCGGCACGGGCGACACCCTCCGCGGCCTTCGCGACATCGGCGTTGGCGGTGACGATCGCCGGGTTCTTGCCGCCCATCTCGGTCAGCGCCGGACGGCCGAAGTCGCCCTCCTGCATCCGCTGGGCGATCGCCCGGCCGACGGCCGCCGAGCCGGTGAAGGCGATGCCGTCAACGTCGGCCTCGACGAGCGCCGCACCGCTGTCCGCGCCGCCGTGGACGGCGTTGAAGACGCCGCTCGGCAGACCGGCGGCGTGCATCGCCTCGGCGATCAGGTCGCCCGACCACGGCGCCTGCTCGGAGGGCTTGAGCACGACCGTGTTGCCGGCAACGAGCGCCGCCGCCGACATCCCGATGCAGAGCGCGAACGGGAAGTTGAACGGGCCGATGACGCCGAATACGCCGTAGGGGCGCAGCGTGTCGGTGTTGCGCTCGGTGTCGGCGAAGCTCTTCAGCGGCCGGGTAAAGCCGTCGTTGTCCTCCATCTCCGCGCAGTAGGTCTCGATCAGGTCGATGCCCTCCTGGACCTCGGCGATCGACTCGACGCGCGTCTTGCCGGTCTCGAGCGAGACGACGCCGGCGATCTCGATCTTGCGTGCGTCCATCCACGCGCCCGCAGCGCGCAGCAGGCGGTTGCGGTCCTCGTAGGACATGCGGCGCCAGTCGGTGGTGGCGGCGCGGGCGGCGGCGACGGCGCGCGCGACGATCGCCGCGTCGGCGGCCTGGGCGCGGCTGGCGACCTCGTCGGTGAAGGCCGGGTTCTCGCGCTCGAAGACCTCCCCCTCCGCGACGCGGTCCCCGCCGATCAAGTGACCGAACGCCGGCGGGGTCTCGCCGCGGGCGGTCGCGAGCGCGGCGTCGAACGCGGCGTCGACCTCGGCGTCGAGCGCGCCGCTGGTGTAGGTGAGCCTGGTCATGCGCTTCCTCCTGTCCGTTCGAATATCGCTGCCTGTCCCTGGCCGACCCCGACGCAGAGCGTCGCGAGGCCGTAGCGCGCCTCACGACGCGCGAGCTCGTGCACGAGCCCGACGACGAGCCGTGCGCCGCTCATGCCGAGCGGGTGGCCGATGGCGATCGCGCCGCCGTTGACGTTGACCCGCTCTGGGTCGAGCTCGAGCTCGCGGACGACCGCAAGGCTCTGCGAGGCGAACGCCTCGTTGAGCTCGACCAGGTCGAGCTCGCCGGCCGCGATCCCGGCGCGGTCGAGCGCCTGGCGGACCGCGGGGATCGGCCCGACGCCCATCACGCTCGGATCGACGCCGGCGGCGGCCGAACAGACGTAGCGCGCCAGCGAGGGCCGCCCGAGCAGTTCGAGGCCGCGGTCGCTGGCGAGCACCACGGCCGCGGCGCCGTCGTTCATGCCGCTCGAGTTGCCGGCCGTCACCGAGCCGTCGGCGCGGAACGCCGGACGCAGCTCGCCAAGC
>CAZVRI010000045.1:0-382 GCA_964629855.1 uncultured Thermoleophilaceae bacterium | reverse complement strand
CGAGCGTCGTGTCGGGGCGCGGATGCTCGTCGCGGTCGAGGTCGGCGACCGCGACGATCTCGTCGTCGAAGCGGCCGGCCGCGGCAGCCGCCGCCCAGCGCTGCTGGCTGCGCAGCGCGAAGGCGTCCTGGTCGGCGCGGCTGACGTTCCAGCGCTCGGCGACGTTCTCGCCGGTCTCGCCCATGCTCTCGAGCGGGAACCGCCGCTCGAGCTCGGGGTTGGGGAAGCGCCAGCCGAGCGTCGTGTCGTACATCGTGCGCGGCCCGCGCGCGAACGGGCGGTCGCCCTTGGCGACCGCGAGCGGGGCGCGGGTCATCGACTCGACGCCGCCGGCGACGACGACGTCGGCCTCGCCGGCGCGGATCGTGCGCGCGGCGGTGAC
>CAZVRI010000044.1:0-23721 GCA_964629855.1 uncultured Thermoleophilaceae bacterium | reverse complement strand
GTCAAGGAGGCGCTCGACCGCGGCGAGCGGCTGATGGGCTTTGGTCACCGTGTCTACCGCGCCGAGGACCCGCGCGCCCGCGTCCTGCGCCGCACGGCGCGTGAGATCGGCGCGCCGCGCCTCGAGGTCGCCGAGGCGCTCGAGCAGGCGGCGCTCGCCGAGCTGCAGGCGCGCAAGCCGGACCGCGTGCTCGCCACCAACGTCGAGTTCTGGTCGGCGGTCGTGCTCGACTTCGCCGAAGTTCCACCGGAGCTGTTCACGCCGCTGTTCTCGTGTGCACGCGTCGGTGGCTGGGCTGCGCACATCCTCGAGCAGAAGCGCGAGGGCCGGCTGATCCGTCCGACCGCGGTCTACACGGGCCCTGGCCCGCGCCCCGTCTCAGCCGTCTGAGTTGGGCGGCGCCGTTGGGCGCGGCAGGACGGCGGTCGGCTCCTCGGCGGGGTCGGGCAGGTCGTCCGCCTCGTGCTTGGCACGCTCGCGGATTCCGGCGCCGGCGAGCAGCAGCGCGCAGACCAGCGCCAGCACGGTCTGACCCGGCGGCCGGTCGAACATCCGGGTCGCGATCAGCACTGCACACCACAGGCCGGCGGCGGCGATCGCTGTCCCGTCGCCGAGCGGCAGGTGGAACTCGCGTCGCTCGGCGCGCATCCGCAGCAGCACCAGCACGGCACCCGCCGCGAGCACCTCGGCGGCCTCGACGAACGAGAAGGGGCCGAGCGTGCTGACGATCACCAGCGTCGCGGCGACGGCGGCGACGCGCTGCTCGAGGTTCAGCGCGCGCCAGGTCGTGGCGACCTCGGCCGCGAGCCGGCTCACGCCGCGGCGGTCGTGTCCGCGGCGGCGCGGATGCGCTGGTTGAGCAGCGTGGCGTCGGCGTCGGAGATGGTGCGCAGTTGGCCCTGGAAGGCGAGGTGCCAGTGCTCGATCGGCCACTTGCCGACGTGCTCGAGCTCGCTCGCCAGCTCGACGGCCGGGATCCACTGCTGTTCGTCGAGCACGACCAGCGGCTCGGTCTCGAAACGCCAGGGGTAGGGGTCGGGGTTGCTCGGCTTGCCCGGCCAGACCTTGGTCCGGTCCTCGAACATCTCCGAGGTCACCCGCACGATCCCGCCGAACGACTGCACCACCGTCAGGTAGAAGATGATCTCGTCGCCGGGCTCGAACAGCTCGGCCTGACGCCGCCGCCGCTCCTTCATCCCGATCAGCTTGAACCCCTGATCCCGCGTCGCCGCGAAGTTGTCAGGCGATCCGGTGAGGATCCACGTCTTGTGCTGATCAGCCATTCCCGATCACCTTAATCAATGGGTATGTCCTCGACCTTGCGGTCGGTGGGTGGGGCGTCGAGGCGCTCGAGGTAGTGGTCGATCAGGGCGCGGAGGGTTAGGAGGGCCTCGCGCAGGAGGGCGGTCAGGCGGTCCTGGAGGTCGGGTGGGGCGGCGAGGCGGAGAGCGTCGAGCAGGACGAAGAGCGCGGCCGGGTCGGGCGCGGGCGGGGGCTGGCCGGCGCCGTTGGCGGTCGGGCCGTCGCCGTAGAGGTCGTCGTTGTCAGGCGTCTGGTGCGGTTCGCTCATCGGAAGCCCTTTCGAAGACGACCTCCAGCGCGCCGTCGCGGAAACGCGCGCCGCTCGTCTCATAGCCTGCCAGGGCCGGGGGCAGCATGATCGTTCGCTTCTGCCCGTCGACCCGCACGATCACCTCGAGCCCGGCCTTCTTGAGGTCGATGTCGCCGCGCTCGGCGAACGGCAGCGGTAGCCGCAGCGTCGCCCGGCCGTTGCCGTCGGTCGTCAGCTCGCGCGACAGGTCCTCGTGCAGCACGCTCTCGACGGCGTGCTCGCCGAACAGCTCCTCGCCGAGCAGGTCGAGCGCCTCGTCGCCGATCACCTCGTGCGGCAGGTGCGGAGCGGTCAGCACCGGCACCGGCGCGAAGCCGGACCGGACCAGCTCCATGTGCTCCTGCTGCGCCTCGCGCCAGTCGGCGAAGTAGCCCGCGGCCGCCTCCTGCGGCAGGATCCGGTTGACCACGACGGCGTCGGTCAGGTAGCCGTAGAGGTTGAGGTAGGTGAAGGTCCGCATCGCCTCCTTGACGACCATCCGGTCCGGGTTGATCACCAGCCGGACCGAGGTCCGCGAGCGGTCGCGGAGGATCTCGTTCATCGCGACGAGGTTGTTGGCCAGCCGCTCGAACTCCTCGAAGACCGCCTCGCCCGGCAGCGACACGTCGAGCATCGTGCGCGCCAGTGGTCGCGCCGCGGCGACCAGCTTGTTGCGGAACGGGAAGACCTTCTCCAGCCACCACGTGCAGATGTCGGGAAACGACAGCAGCCGCAGCGTCTCGCCGGTCGGCGCGCAGTCGACGATCACGACGTCGAACTCGTCGGACTCGTGGTGGCGCTTGATCTGGAGCAGCGAGAACAGCTCGTCCATCCCGGGCGGGACGCTCAGCTCATGCGCAGAGATCTGGTCGACGCCACGGTCGGTCAGCAGCTCGCCGAGCCAGCCGGAGACCGCCTCCCAGTGGCGCTCCATCTCGGCCTGGGCCTGGACCTCCTGGCCGTAGAGCCGAGGGGCGATCTCGGTCGGCTCGTCGCCGAGCGGCGTCTCGAGCGCGTCGGCGAGGCTGTGCGCCGGGTCGGTCGACATGACGACCGTGCGCAGGCCGGCCGCGGCGCAGCGCCGGGCGCTGGCGGCGGCGACGCTCGTCTTGCCGACACCGCCCTTGCCGGTGTACAGGATGGTCCGCGGCGCCATCGCGGCATCCTACGCCCGTGCCTAGGGCAGTTCGGACTCGGCGATGCCGGTGATGCTGCTGCGCAGGCTCTTGCCGGTCCGCATCTCCTTCGCGGCAACGCGGATCCGGTAGGTGCCGGCGGCGCCCGGCTTCCAGGGCAGCGACCAGGTGCCGCGCCGGTAGGTCCCGAGCTTGTCGAGTGCGACCTTCCCGTTGCGGGTGATCGTCACCTGCACCGCCGACAGCTTCGACACCGAGAAGCGGACGTTGGCCGTGACGCCCTTCGTCACGAACTCCGGTCCCAGGTACTCCAGCTCGGCCGGATCGGTCATGTAGCTGAGGAAGTTGCGCGCGGCGTCGCAGTACGTCTGGCGGACCGCCTTCTCGCGGTGCAGCCGGCTGCATATGCTGGCGGCGAACTCGCGCAGCAGCTCGTGGTACTCGAGCGTCGACAGCGGGCCGCGGTAGGAGTAGGTGGTCCAGTCGCCGAGGTCGTTGGCCGGCAGCTCCTTGCGCGCCTCCGGCTCACCCTCGAGGAACAGCTTCCGAGCGGTCTTGTCGCCGGTGATCTCGGCGTAGTCGTAGAGGCCGATCAGCGACTGCAGGAAGGCGTTGATGATGTAGGTGCCGGAGGCGAACGAGTACTGGAGGTAGTGCACCCCGCCGAACGGCCCGGTCGTCCGGATCCCGACCGGCGGCGGCTTGCGGAAGGCACCGAACGCGGCGCGGGCCTGCTTGAGATAGCTGGGGTCCTTCAGCAGCTCGGACGCCCGCGCGAACGCCTGGATCGCGGTCGCCTGCGCCATCCCGCTGATCCACGGTGGCCGGCCGCCGCCGAAGGCGAAGTAGTACTCCCAGGTCTTGAAGCCGCCGCGCGTCGACGCGGTGCGGATCAGCTCGGCGAGCAGCTTCTTCAGCCCGGCGCGGTCACAGGCGACCCCGGTGTCCTTGACGCAGGCGCCGTGCATCAGGTTCGCCTGCTTGAAGTTGACCAGCGGCTGCGCCTGGAGGCCCTGGCCGACGTAGTACTCGAAGATCAGCCGGCTGCCGCGGAACGTGATGTGGTCGCGGTCGCTCGGGAACGGCTGTCGCGGCCAGTACTGGGTGTTGCGCTGGAGGATCAGCATCGTCGCTGGCAGGCGGCTGGCGGTCAGCTTGCGCCCCAGCGCCATCCCGTCGACGAGCGCGATCGCGTTGCCCAGCTCGGCCTTGCGCGCCCCGCGCAGCCGCCGCTGGACGGTCCGCGCACGGCTCACCGTGCGGCGGTACTTGACGTAGCTGGCGCGCGAGATCGCCTTGCGCTTGTAGGCGAGGGCGAGCGCGCGGCTCGTCGCCTTGCGCGCACGCTTCGCCTGTTTCGAGAGCTTTGCGGCGCGAGCCCGCGGCCGTGTCCGCGATGCGGAGACCGCCGCGACAGCCACGCCCTTGCGCGCCGCCGGCTCGCGGCCGAGGTCGCCGGCGGGGCCGTCGGGGACGAACGGGCTGTCGACGCGCTGCGCCCGCTCGCCACCGCGGACGACGAGCACGTCGCCGGCCTGTGCGGGGGCGGCGGCCGCCAGCGCCAGGCAGGCGGCGACGCCCGCCCAGAGCGTGCTGTGGCGGAGGGTCATCTCACCACCCAACCGTAGGAGGGCGCCGAAGTTGCGTGATGCAGCGAATCCCCCGCTAGGCTCCGCCATTCCCCTCCAGTTCGCAATCGCTTGGACATCCGGACAGCACTTCGACAGCCCTGGACCGCCGTCCTGCTCGCGGCCTTGCTGCTGGCGTCGTCGCTGACCCTCGTTGCATGCTCGGGCGGCGGAGGTGGGGGAGGAAACGACGAGGACGCCGCTGCGCTGCTTGACAAGGCGTTCGGCAAGCCGGTCTCGAGCGCCGATGTCGACGTCGACGTCCAGCTCGACATCAAGGGCCGTCCCGGCTTCGAGGACCCCCTGCGGATCAGGGCAACAGGTCCCTACGTCCGCTCCGAGAAGTCGCTGCCGAAGCTCGACCTCGACGTCGCGCTCGAGGCCCAGGGCGCCGGCCAGGCGATCCAGGCGGGTGTGCTCTCGACCGGCGACCGGCTGTTCGTCGAGTTCGGCGGCGCCTTCTACGAGCAGCCGCCCGAGCAGGTCGCCCAGACCAACCGTGAGCTGGCGCGCGAGGGTGGCGGCGACAAGGGCACGTTCGCCGATCTCGGCCTCGACGCGCGCAAGTGGGTCGTCGACGCGCAGGTGGAGGGCGAGGAGGAGATCGGCGGGGTCACCACCGAGCACGTCAAGGGCACGCTCGACGTCGAGGCGGCGATGACCGACATCAACGGCCTGGCGAAGCGCTCCGCCGGCACCCTCAGCGACGCGGGCCAGGCGGCCAAGCCGCTCGGCAAGCGGGAGATCGAGCGGCTGGCGAAGTCGGTCGACAACCCGAGCTTTGACGTCTACGTCGGCAAGGACGACGGCATCGTGCGGCGGATCTCGCTGCGGGTCGACGTCGAGGTCCCGGAGCAGGACCGCAAGCGGGTTGGCGGCGTCACCAGCGCGTCGGTCCGGCTCTCGGCGCAGCTCGCCAACGTCGGCGGCGACCAGACGGTCGAGGCGCCGCGCAGCTCGCGCCCGCTGTCCGACCTGACGACCCAGCTCGGGAGCCTGCGCAACCTGACTGACGGCCTTGGCGGTGGCAGCTCCACCACGACGACCCCGACCCCTGACGCCAGCGGCGAGTCCGGGGCCGGCCTCGACGGCTTCGAGCGCTATTCCGCCTGTCTCGACGAGGCCGATCCGAACGACTCCACCGCGATCGCCGACTGCCGCGCACTGCTGCCGTAGGCGCGGCGTCTGTAGCTTCCCCGCCCGATGGTTCTCGAGGACATTGCCCCCTGGCTAGCGCTGTCCGTCGCGCTGCTGTTCTTCCTCTGGCTCGACCTCCACTTCTTCGCTCGCGGCCGCGAGCCGAACTTCAAGGAGGCCGTCTGGTGGTCGATCGGCTGGCTTGTGCTCAGCCTGGCGGCCGCGCTGGTGGTCTGGGCGCTGGAGGGCGGCGAGGACGCCGTCCTCTACACGACCGTCTACCTGATCGAGCGCTCGCTGTCGCTCGACAACCTATTCGTCTTCCTGCTGCTGTTCGCGTACTTCGGCGTCCCATACGAGCAGCGCGGCCGGCTTCTGTTCTGGGGCATCGTCGCGGCGCTGGTGCTGCGCGGCCTGTTCATCCTCGTCGGGATCGCGCTGATCGAGCAGTTCCACTTCGTCATCTACCTGCTCGGAATAGCGCTGCTGGTGCTCGCCTACCGGATCTTCCGCGGCGTCGACGACAACGTCGACCCGGATCGCAACCTGCTCGTCCGGGTGGTGCGCCGCTTCTATCCGGTCACCTCCGAGTTCCACGGCAAGCACTGGTTCGTGACCCTGAAGGACGGGCTCAAGGAGCGCCGTTACGCCACGCCGCTGTTCCTCTGCCTCGCCGCCGTCGTCTTCGCCGACATCGCGTTCGCGATCGACTCGATCCCGGCCGCCTTCGCGATCACCCGCGATCCCTTCCTGATCTGGATGGGCAACGTCTTCGCGCTACTAGGCCTGCGCGCCCTGTTCGTGCTCGTCGAGGGCCTGATCCGCCGCTTCCGCTATCTCGACCAGACGATCGCCGTCGTGCTCGGCGTCGTCGGCGTCAAGCTGCTGATCGAGGACTTCGTCCACATCGGGCCGCTCGCCAGCCTCGGGATCATCGCCCTGCTCTTCGCGATCGGCATCATCGCCTCGATCGTCGCCGACCGCCGCGACCCCGATTCAGACGCGAAGCAGGAGGAGCGGGCCCACCGCACCGAGCAGCAGCACGCATCTGAGGCCCCTGAGGCCTCTGAGCCTTCCTCCTCCTAGGCGAGGAAGAACACGATGCCCAGCACGGCGTAGAGCGCCAGCAGCTGGACGCCCTCGAACCAGTTCGACTCGCCGTCCTGGGTGACGAAGTTGGCGATCAGGACGGCGAAGACGAGGCCGCCGATCTCGTAGCCGTTGAAGACGAGCGCCATCGGGGCCGGGCCGATGACGAACGACAGCAGGACGAGCACGGGGGCGACGAACAGCGCGATCTGGGCGCTCGATCCGATCGCGATGCCGACAGCGAGGTCCATCTTGTCCTTGGCGGCGACCAGCACGGCGACCCAGTGCTCGGCCGCGTTGCCGACGATCGCGACTACGAATACGCCGACGAAGAACTCCGACAGCCCGATCTCGTGCGATGCCTCGCTGATCGAGCCGACGAGGATCTCCGACATCAGGCCGACGAGGACGGCGGCGGCTCCGAGCGAGAGCAGCGCCCGGCGCATCGACCAGCCGCCATGCTCCTCCTCGCTCTCCTCATAGGGGTTGAACAGCCGGCGGTGGGTCTTCAGCGAGAACAGCAGGCCGAGCGCGTAGGTGATGATCAGGACGATCGCGACGCCGAGCGACAGGGTCTCGAGGTCGGAGCCGAAGTCGACGCGCTCGTCGCCGACGCTCGGCAGGCCGCCACCGTGGATCAGCTGGAACAGCGCCGGCATGATCAGGGCGGTCAGCGCGAGCAGCAGCATCGCCGACTGGGCCGTCGCGGCCGTGCGGTTGAACGTCTGCTGCTGCCGCTTCCAACCGCCGACGAGCATCGCGGCGCCGAGCACGAGCAGGACGTTGCCGACGATCGAGCCGACGATCGACGCCTTGACGACCTCCTGGAGGCCCTCCTTGAGCGCGAAGAAGGCGATGATCAGCTCCGGTGCGTTGCCGAAGGTGACGTTCAGCAGGCCGCCGATTCCCGGCCCGGTCTTGGCGGCGATCTGCTCGGTCGCCTCGCCCATCACCGCGGCGGTCGGGATGACGCCGAGGGCGGCGGCGCCGAAGATCAGGACGGGGGAGGCGTGGGCCAGCTCCAGCGCGACAGCGGCCGGGATGAAGACCGCCAGGTAGTGGATCGGACGCATCGGCGGCCGGGACTCTGGGGTCCGCTGCCTCTACTCGTCGTCGACGTGCTCGATGCTCGAGCCGTGGCGCTCCGGGTCCTCTTGACCGAGCGGATCGCCGTCGTCGTCGGCCTCGGGGTCCTCGAGCGCGCGCGGCTGGCGGCCGTCGCCGCCGTGGTAGGTCGCCTGGAAGGTCTCGAGCAGCTCGTCGCGCTGCGGCTCGTCGACGGGAAGGTCGTCGGCGATCAGCACCCAGTCGGCGCCCTCGAACTCCTCGAGCGCGAAGATCTCGTTGTCCATCGAGGACGAGTCGTCGACGACGACCAGCACCTCGGTCTGGGGGTTGAAGTACGTCCCCGGTCGAACCAGGAGCTCGTCGATCTCGAATCGCCGCCCGTCAGCCATGGCCTACGTATACCCCACCGGGCGGCCGCTACGCGCCGTGCTATCTCAGACGTCGCTCGACCTCGGTCTCGACGTCGAGCAGCGGCTGGCCCTGACGCGCCCTTCGCTCGTTGCTCGCGATGACCATGTCGCGGACCTCGGCGCGCAGCTCGGGGTCGGCGCCACCCATCTGCGGGGACAGGCGTGCCAGCTCGGCCTCGACGTCGATCGGCCCGTCGCCGCGGGCCTCGCTGCGCGCCGACTTCGCGTCGAGTAGCTGACGCAGCTCGGCTTCGGCCTCGTCATGCCAGGCGGAGCTGCCCGGCTGTGGCGCCGAGCGCCGGTCTGGCTCGTCGAGCGACAGCTCGCCGCGGCCCAGTCCGCGGTAGATCCGGCCGCTGCCGACGTAGCTCGCGCAGGCGACGAGCGCGGCGAGGATCGCGAGCACGATCACGACGGTGCCGAAGGACTCTGCCATGCCCATAACAGGGTGACAGTCGGCTGCAAGGCCAACCGGTGGTTTTCCGGCCGAAGGTTCGATACCCTTTCAACAGGGTTGACTGACGAATCAATCGGGAGCTCGCAGGGGTCTCCCGTCCGCCTGTCCCCAGCCGCCCCCGAACTTCCCCCAAAGACTTCAAGGAGCGACAGTGGTCGATTTCACGCTTACCGATGAGCAGAAGGACATCCAGGCGATGGCGCACGACTTCGCCGAGAAGGAGATGCGCACCGTCGCCTGGGAGCTGGACAAGGACGGCACCTGGCCGGCCGAGATCATCCAGAAGGCCTGGGACGTCGGCCTGATGAACACCCACATCCCGACCGAGTACGGCGGTCCGGGCCTCGACTTCCTCACCGGCTGCGTGATCGAGGAGGAGATCGGCTGGGGCTGTTCCGGCATCGGCACCTCCGTCATGTGCAACGGCCTCGCGACCGCCCCGATCGTCCTCGGCGGCTCCGAGGAGACGAAGAAGAAGTACCTCGGCATGCTGACCGAGGCCCCGAAGCTCGCCTCCTTCTGCCTGACCGAGCCGGACGCCGGCTCTGACGTCTCGGGCATGAAGACGACGGCCGTCCGCCAGGGTGACAAGTACATCCTCAACGGCTCGAAGTGCTTCATCACAAACGGCACCTACGCCGACTACTACACCGTCTACGCGAAGACCGACAAGGAGGCCGGCCACCGCGGCATGTCCGCCTTCGTCGTCGAGCGCAACTGGGACGGCGTCTCGGTCGACAAGAAGGAGGACAAGCTCGGACAGCGTGCCTCCAACACCGCGACGATCTCGTTCAACGACGTCGAGGTCCCGGCCGAGAACCTGATCGGCGAGGAGAACAAGGGCTTCAAGCTCGCGATGATGACCCTCGACCGCACCCGTCCGGGCGTCGCGGCGATGGCGACCGGCATCGCCCGCGCGGCGTTCGAGTTCGCGACCGAGTACTCGAAGGAGCGCGTCCAGTTCGGCGTGCCGATCGCGATGCACCAGGCGATCCAGTTCATGATCGCCGACATGGCGACCAAGGTCGAGGCCGCGCGCCTGATGACCTGGAAGTCGGCGCACCTGCTCGACATCGGCGAGCGCAACACGCTCGTCAGCTCGCACGCGAAGCGCTTCGCCGCCGACTCGGCGATGGAGGTCACCACCGACGCCGTCCAGGTCTACGGTGGCTACGGCTTCATCAAGGAGTACCCGGTCGAGAAGCTGATGCGCGACGCGAAGATCATGCAGCTCTACGAGGGCACGTCGCAGATCCAGCGGCTCGTGATCGCCCGCGAGGTCCTGCTGCCCCGCCGCGCCGAGACCCCGGCGCCCGCGGCTGCCTAAGCCTCAGCCACACCCGCAGTTCCTCGAAGAGGCCGCCCTTTGGGCGGCCTCTTTGCGTTCTGGGAAAGCTCGCCCTCGTTCGCCGCTTCAGCGGATGAGCTGGACCTTGGCGCCGGTTCCGGCGGTGGCCCAGGCGCGGTCTGCGGTCAGCGCTGGGACGCCGAGACGGTGTGCGAGGGCGAGGCAGGCACGGTCGGCGAGCGAGAGGCCGTGGGGTCTGGTCTCAACGCGCGTGGCGGCTACCGTGAGGCAGTCGGCCTCGGTCAACGGCTCGATCGTGAGCACGTCGCCGATGAAGCCTTGCTCGCGGTAGGCGGCCTCGAGCGCTGCCGGGTCGTCGCCTCGCTCCGCGGACTTCGAAAGCACCTCGGCCCAGTTGACCACGCAGATCGCGGCTCGGCCGTCCAGGGCCGCCCGGACCGCGGCCTTGCCGTTCTCGTCATGAATGAGCGCCATTAGTGCTGACGCGTCCAGAACGGCTGTCGGCGCGGGCGCGTGCTCAGCGGTCGGCATCGGTGCCGGTCCGGTCGGTCCGGTCGGTCCGGACCTCGCCGCGGCGCCGGTCGGCGATCAGCTCGTCGACGAGGCTGACGCCTGGTGCCAGGTGCGCGATGCTGCCCTCCGCGTACCGGATCGCCGCCTGACGACGTTCGCGGTCCGAGCGCTTGTCGTTGTCGGGCCGCGACATGGCATTCATGCTAGCACCGGGGTTGGGGCGTTCGGGGGAGTGATGGGGTGCATTTGGAGGCGTCCTTCGGCTCGGGAGCATTGTCTCTCCCTATGAAGGGCCGGGCAGGAGAAGTTCGCCCCCTCGAGTTGAAGTAGTTGTGCCGCTTCTGTAGCGCAACCGCCCCCGCCCGTCACAAGCGCCCCGTCACCCTCGGCGCATGCCCCGCCGCCAGGCCGAACCCGCGTTTCGCCCCGCCCCTCCCGCCGAACCCGCGTTTGACCCCCGTGGCGGTGGCGAAACGCAGTCTCGACGAGAGGGAGGGGGTGAAAGGCAGGTTGGGCGGGGCGGAGGGGATCGGGCGATGGCGGGAGTTGGCATTGCGCCAGCACGGGGTGGTGGCTCGGCGGCAGCTCTATGGGCTCGGTTTAGGCCGGCGGGCGATCGACGGCAGGGTGGAGCGAGGGCGGCTGCACCGCGTTCACCGTGGTGTCTATGCCGTGGGGCACCGTGGACTGACCCGCGACGGACACGTCATGGCGGCCGTGCTGGCCGGAGGCGAAGGGGCCGTGGCCAGCCACCGCTCGGCGGGTGTCCTTTGGGGAGTTTGCGCCGACCGCGCGACAGCGGTCGAGATCACGGTGCCGGTGACGCGCCGCGACCGGGCCGGGATCGTGCAGCACCAGGCGGCGATCGCGCGGGACGAGCGGACGACCATCCGGCGCATCCCGGTCACCACGGCCTTCCGGACCCTGCTCGACCTGGCAGCGGTCCTGGACGCCCGCCAACTGCGGCGAGCAGTGCACGAGGCCGAGGTACTGGGCCTACGCGACGAGGTCTCGCTCGGCCGGTTGATCGATCGCCATCGCGGCCGCCGGGGCTTGGCGACGCTGAGGGCCGTCTTGGGCGATGGGACGCTCGGTGCCCACGTCACGCGTAGCGA
The DNA here is from genome assembly GCA_964629855.1 of uncultured Thermoleophilaceae bacterium. Taxonomy (GTDB): domain Bacteria; phylum Actinomycetota; class Thermoleophilia; order Solirubrobacterales; family Thermoleophilaceae; genus JAAYBF01. The sequence continues at coordinate 12,268 of CAZVRI010000044.1, read as the reverse complement.
GCTCGAGCTGCGCTTCCTCGAGCTGGTCGCAGATGCGCGCCTGCCGCCACCGCGGGCGAACGCCACGTTCACGGTGGCCGGCCGACCCGTGGAGATCGACTTCGCCTGGCCAGATCGCCGCCTGGCCGTCGAGCTCGACGGCCATGCGACCCACGCCACGCGGAAGGGGTTCGAGCGCGACCGCGAGCGAGATCGGGCCTTGCAGGCCGCTGGGTGGAGGGTGGTCAGGGTCACCTGGCGCCAGCTTCACGCTGCTCCACGTGCGGTCGTCGCCGACCTCCGGGCGCTGCTGGCCGGGTGACGCGGATGCGGGGCCTGGGACGCCGGTCGACGGGAGACAGACTGTTTATCTGCCGGCGCAAAGGGCTGGGTGCGGGCGCGTCCCGGGTCCGCAGGCGCTGCTCTCCGAGCGGGGTCTGAAGCCCTTCAACGCACGTTGACAGCGGTCGTTCGCAGTTGGTGCTTGACGCGCGGTATCGCCACGTGGTTCCATTGATCACGAGAAACGCATCGTTTCTGGCGGCCAGGCGAACGGCTGGCTGTCCGGATGCGATCGGTGCCGGATGGAAGAGCGAGAGATGCAACGAGGAGAGGAATCGCACAGATGAGGCGTGTTCGCAGCCAGTTTCCGAGGCCGGGTATCCGGCGATTTGCCGATCGAGGCTCGGGCGCTGGTGTGCGCTGGTCTTCGGGCCGTCTGGGGCGGTCGCTGTCCTGTGCGCTGCTCGTCTTCGCGGCTGTGGCCGCTAGCGCGACCTTCGGTCCCGCTGCTGCCTCGGCGGCGGTCGTGGACGTCACGCTGGCGGGTGCCGGCACCGGCACGGTGACCAGCACTCCGGCCGGTGTCAATTGCTCCAACACGCCGGGCGCCGAGCAGACGGACTGCAACGTCGATCTTGGTCCCAGCGTCTACCAGGTGAAGCTGCATGCTTCGGCGGATAGTTCGTTTGTCTTTCGCGGCTGGTCTGGGACCGCTGGGGGGACTTGTGGATCGGGGAGCGAGAACCCGTGCCTGACCGGGTTCCTCTTCATGCCGGGCGCGGTTACGGCGACGTTTGGTCCGCCGCCCGATCCGCCGGCGGCTACGACGGATTCGGCGAGTGCGGTCGGTCCGTTCTCGGCCAAGCTGCTTGGGCAGGTGAATCCTGGCGGCAATGCTGTGACCGACTGCTACTTCGAGATCGGTACCACCACCGACTATGGGCAGAAGGTTGCCTGCCAGCCGCCCAGCCTGGGGGCGGGAAGCAGTGATGTCGCGGTGAACGCTGGCTCGGGGACGTTGAAGGCCGCAACGACGTATCACTACCGCCTCGTCGCGAAGAACGTGGGTGGCAGCGAAGCCGGTGTCGATCGAACCTTCACCACCGCGGCCGCTCCACCGGACGACTGCCCCAACGCCGCGGAGCGCGTCCAGCAGGCCGCCCAGGCACTTTCGGAGTGCATGGCCTACGAGATGGTCAGCCCGAGCACGAAGTACAGCCAGGGCATCGACGTGTCGGACATGGATCCCCCCGGCGACACGATGCTGATGGGTAGCCCTGGTGGGTTTGCCGGTTCACCGACGGTGGACGGACTCTTCAACACGTACTCAAGTGTCCGGAATCCGGCGGGTTGGAGTACGCAGCCGCGCAACCTATCGGCCGAATTTGAGCTTCTGGGTAACCCCAAGGACAATCTGCCTGACCTCTCGCGGGTCCTGATGCAAGCCGCGACCTTCGCCGACCGAGACGACGACACACAGCGTTTCTACTTCAGTGACGCCGACGGGACGCATCGTCCAGCGTCTCCGCCGTTGAAGTTCCTCGGCGGGTCTGGGACGGCGACGAGTGCGTTTCTGGAGTTCGGTGCTGCGACGCCCGATCTTTCGCGCTTCGTGATCTCCACGACGAACGTGAAGATCTTGCCGGGCTATGACCCGACCGGGGGAGCGGCGACGTCGAAGAACATCTACGAGGTCGTGGGTGCGGGTACCGACCACATGAGCGTCCGGCGTGTCGATCTGGACAATTCCGGTGTCGTGGTCGGACCGCTCTGCGCCGGACGAGGCCTGGGTGGGCAGAACACGAGTCGGCTGGCACGGGGAACGAATCTGATCTCGGCCGATGGCCAGGTGATCTTCTTCTCGGCGTTCGCGCAGGCGGCTCCGACCGCGGCGTGCACAGCCAGTGCCCGGGGGCGTTTGCGTGTGCTGGCCCGCATCGACGGGAACCGGACGGTCGAGGTCTCGCAGTCGCAGTGCACGCGCGTGGCCGACCCGGGGGCGGTGCCGCCGGTAACCGCGTGCAACGCGGCGGCGGACGTGCTGTTCGAGGGGGCCTCGAGCGATGGCCAGATCGTGTACTTCACCACGACGCAGCAGCTCACCAACGACGACACCAACACCAATTCGGATCTCTATGAGTACCGGTTCGCGAGCGGTATGGCGGCGGGATCGCTGCGGCGGGTGACGACTGCAGTCGCCGGGGCGCCGGATGCAGCCGCGAACGTCTCGGGGATCCTGGCGATGTCGGCCGACGAGGGGCAGCCGGTCCGGGTGTACTTCGCGGCGCAGGGCCGGATCACCACGGCAGCCAACGAGCTTGGCCAGCAGCCCATTGCCGGCAACAACCTCTACCTGTACGAGCGCTCGGCCGACGGCACGTCGAGCCGCATCGTCTTCGTGGCGACGTTGAGCTCGGGTGACTCCGGGTTGTGGGGCATGTTCGGACGGCTGTCGGACGTTGCCGATCACGGACGGATTCTGGTCTTTCCGTCGGCCGCGCGGCTCACGGCGGACGACACCGACGACGCCATCGATCTGTACCGCTATGACGCGGGTTCGGGGGCGCTGCGCCGCGTCTCGACGGCGGAGCTCGGATCGGATGGAGGGAACGGCAACTTCCCAGTCATCCAGGGCGCCATTTCGTTCTTCGCGGACGAGACGGTAGGCACGGGGTTGCGTGCGGTCTCGGCGGACGGGTCGGTGGTGGTGTTCGGAACCCGGGAGGCGTTGTCGCCGCGGGACATCAATGGGGCGGAGGACGTCTACCGGTGGCGGGACGGTGTGGTGAGTCTGGTCACCGATGGTCAGGGTCCCGAGGCGGGCATCGTTTCGATCAAGCCGGTCTTTGGGGTCAGCCAGGACGGCCGTTCTGTGGTCTTCTCGACGCAGCAGCAGCTGTTGCCCGCGGATGGCGACGGTGTCACAGATGTCTACGCCGCGCGGGTCGATGGCGGCTTTCTCGATACCACCGTTGCGCCTGAGGAATGCCACGGCGACGGCTGTCAGGGCGAGACGTCACCGCCGCCGCCGATCGCGCGCCTGGGTGGGTCGGGCGACTTCGTCGGCCCCGGCAACCCTGCCGTGCCCAAGCCGGTGCGTCCCTCGGTCAGCGTGAAGAAGCTGAGGGCGGTGACTGGGACGGCGGCGACGCTGAAGGTCCGGGTGCCGGGTGCCGGACGTATCTCGGTGCGCGGTGCTTCGGTGCGGACGAGTAGGCGGTCGGCGACGAAGGCCGGGACGTACTCGGTGAGGATCGCGCTGAGTGCTCAGGCCAGGTCGTCGCTGAAGAAGCGGAAGAAGCTCAGCGTTCGGGTGCGCGTCGCGTATCGAGTGGCGGGTGGACGGTCGGCTTCCCGGACCTTGCTGGTCACGTTCAAGCAGCCGGATACAGCGAAGCGGTCCAAGAAGGGCGGCCGGCGATGAGGACGGTCGACTTGCCGAACAACACCACCAAGGACAGGTTGAACATGAAGCGGACTCACACCGGTTGGCTGCGACGGTACGTCGCGATCCCGATCGCGCTCGCCCTCGCAGCACTCGCCGCAACCGCGGCGAGTGCTGCCGCCGCCCCACAGTTCACCGTCACGACGGCCAAGTCGCCGACCACGGAGTTCCGTATCGGGGACCGCGACGTCCGCTACCAAGTGATTGCGAGGAATACCGGCGATCCGGTGCCTGCGGGTACGCCGGCGACGATGCGTATCGTCTTTCCGGCCGGAATCACGGTGCGAAGCATCGACGACTCGGGGACTTACTACGGCCTCACGTCGGTCAAGCCCATCTGCGCGGTCACCGGGCAAGTGGTGAGTTGCACCGGCACCACCGCGATCCCGTCCGCTCAGGATTTCCGGGTGCAGGCCTCACTACGAATCGATGACGCCGCGGTCGATGGCGGTAGGGCGGAGGTCGAGGTGTCCGGTGGTGGGGCGCCGACTGCCAGCCTGTCGGATCCGTTGACGATCTTGCCGCGACGGCCGTTCGGCCTGACTTACTTCGAAGCTGGGACGCTGACGGACTCCGGCGCCTACGAGACGGTGTCGGCGGCTGGTAGCCACCCCTACGCCGCCCAAGCCGACTTTGCGATCAACACGATCTACGCCCCCGGACCGGTTCGGCGGCCTGTTGAGCCGGTCAAGGATCTGATCACCGACCTCCCCGCGGGGTTCCTCGGCAACCCGCGGGCGACGCCTCGCTGCAACACGAGCCTGCTAACCGGCAACAAATGCCCGATCGACAGCCAGATCGGCACCATCACCGTAGATCTGGGCAGTGCTGCACTGGAGGCGTTTCCTGTCTACAACATGGTGCCGGAGCGGGGCAACGCGGCGCAGTTCGGGGCCGCTGTGGGGAACCTCGGGATCGTCCATATCGCGGCGTCGCTGCGTAGCGACTCCGACTTCGGGGTGCGGTTGACGACGCGCAACATCCCGTCCGATCCTGCCGTGATGTCGGTCAAGGTCGTGCTGTGGGGAACCCCGGCCGATCCGCGACATGATGCCGAGCGGAGTGACTGCTCTTCCGGCTATTGCCTTCCCGGCGCTTCGTCGTCGCTTCCGCCGGTGCCGTTCATCAGCAACCTCCATCGTTGTGAGGCCGAGACTCCGGTCACGACGATTCTCACGAATTCGTGGGTGAACCCGGGCGATTTCAAGCGGTTTGATGCTGTTGCGTCGCCGGTCGTCGATTGCGACAAGTTGACGTTCGAGCCGGCGGTCGACATCGCGCCGACCGAGACGGCGGCGGACACCCCGACGGGACTGAACGTCGACATGCGGTTCCCGACCGAGGACAACGCGGATGGGCTCGCGCCGCCGCCGCTGAAGAAGGCGGTGGTCACGTTGCCGGAGGGGATGACGGTCAACCCGGCGGGAGCGGGCGGGCTCGAGGCGTGTGCCGACGACCAGCTCAACCTGAAGGTCAAGGACGAGGTGTCGTGTCCGTTGGCGTCGAAGATCGGCGAGGTGACGGCCACGTCGCCGGTGCTGGAGGAGACGCTTTCGGGCGGGGTGTACATCCGGTCGCAGAACTCGATGGACCCGGAGTCGGGGGAGATGTTCCGCCTGGCGCTGGTGCTCGAGAACGCGGAGCGCGGTCTGTCGATCCGTTTGCCGGGCCAGGTTCGCGTGAACAAGGACACCGGACGGATCGAGACGACGTTTGACAACAATCCCCAGCTGCCCGTCGAGGACATCCACCTGAAGTTCAAGGATGGTCCGCGCGCTCCTTTGGCCACGCCGCCGACCTGTGGTGTGAAGACCGTCGACACCGTCCTGACGTCGTGGGGTGGGCAGACGCAGTCGCTGCAGTCCTCGTTCACCGTGCCGTGTACGGACGGTCTGGGCGCGTTCAGCCCCTTGTTCGCGGCCGCGACACAGAGCCCGGTCGCGGGCGGCTTCTCGCCGTTCAATGTGAAGATCGACCGCCAGGACGGCCAGGACGTGCTTGCCGGAGTCAAGGTCGATCTACCGGCCGGGTTGCTGGCGAAGGTCAAGGGCAACCTCGGCACCCAGATCGGCGAGGTCGATGTCGCCGCCGGCCCGGGTTCGCAGCCGTTCTGGCTGAAGGGCAAGGTGTTCTTCGAGGGCGCCTACGGCGACGCTCCGTACAGCCTGCGGGTCGTCGTTCCAGCGAAGGCCGGCCCGTTCGACCTCGGCGACGTGACCGTCAAGCAGAAGGTCTACGTCGACCCGGCCACCGCACAGGTGTCGGTGGTCAGCGACCCGGTCCCGATCGTCGTCAAGGGCGTCCCGGTCCGACTGCGGACCCTCAACGTGTCGGTCAACAAGGACGGCTTCATCGTCAACCCGACATCGTGTGACGAGAAGCAGGTCCGCAGCACACTTACCGGTGCAGGTGGCCACGACGCATCGGTCGCCAGCCGCTTCCAGGTCGGCAAGTGCGCCGACCTGCCATTCAAGCCCAAGCTCGCGTTGAGCTTGGTCGGCAAGAACCAGGTCACCACGGGCACCCACCCGCGCGTCAAGGCGCAGGTCAACCAGACGGGTATCGGCGAGGCCGGTATCCAGAAGGCGGTCGTAAGGCTGCCGAAGTCGCTGGCGCTCGATCCCGAGAACGCGCAGGCGCTGTGTGAGTTCGAGGACGGCACCAAGCCGGATCTCGAGAACCACTGCCCCGCTGGCAGCATCGTTGGTCGGGCGAGGGCAAAGACGCCGCTGCTCGAGCGTGATCTGGTCGGCAACGTGTACTTCGTCAAGAACGTTCGCAAGGACGCCAAGACGGGCAACGCGATCCGCACGCTGCCGATGATCGTTGTCGCGCTGCGCGGCGAGATCGCGGTCAACCTCAAGGGCGAAAGCTCAACCACCCAGGCAGGCCGGCTCGTCAACACGTTCGCCAACGTGCCTGACGCGCCGATCAGCCAGTTCAACCTCAACATCGCCGGTGGCGAGAACGGCATCCTCGCCGTGACGAGGACCCGGAAGTCGAAGATCAACGTGTGCGCCTCACGCCAGATCGCCGAGGCAGACATGGGCGGCCAGAACGGACGCCGCCACGACACCGACGTACGAATCAAGACCCCGTGCGCGAAGTCGACCAAGAAGTCGAAGAAGGCCAAGAAGGGCCAGGCCGGCAAGAAGTAGCCCAGCCCAGGAGCCATGCAGCACCGAGAGGGCCGGCAACCGCCGGCCTTCTCGTGCGTCCGTCAGGATGACGGCGATGCCCAAGGCCGATCCCGCGAAGTCCAGTGGCGAGCGCAGTCGCAAGGCGGTGCGCGAGGCGGTTGCCCAGGCGGGCGGGCTTGGCAAGGCGACGGGGGGTGGGGCGGCGCCGCCGACCGGCCGCGGCGGGCAGGACCCGCTGTCCGGCGAGCTGCGCCGCCGGGAGGTGCTGCCGCTGCTGGTGCTCCACCTGATCGCCGCCGGGCCTTCGTATGGCAACCAGCTGATGGAGCGGATCGCCGGGATGACGGAGGGGGTGCTGACGGTCAACCCGAACACGATGTATCCGCTGCTGCGCAAGCTGGAGGCGGCTGGGCTGATCGAGGGGGCCTGGGAGCACCCGGAGCGGCGGACGCGGCGCTTCTACTCGCTCACGAAGGCCGGCGACAGGGAGTACACGCGCCTGCGCGAGGAGGTGCGGCCGTTCCTCGACTCGGTGGCCCGCTCGATCGACGACATCGTCACAGAGGTCTACGAGAACGAGGCGTAGCTTCACGGCTGCGCTACGGTTGGCCAGCTAGCCAGTCGACACTAGGAGATGACCTGTGGCACGAGGTGAGGCCCGTCCGTTGAACGGCAAGGTGATTGCCATTACCGGCGCTGCGCGCGGGATCGGCCTCGCGACGGCCCGTGCCTGTGCCGCGCGCGGGATGAAGGTAGCGATCGGCGACCTCGACCTCGCGGAGGCCCAGCGCGCCGCCGAGTCGGTGCCGGGGGCGATCGCTCTCGCGCTCGACGTGACCGACCGCCAGTCGTTCGAGGCCTACGTCGAGGCCACCGAGGCCCAGCTCGGCCCGATCGACGTGCTCGTCAACAACGCCGGGATCATGCAGCTCGGCTCGTTCCTCGAGGAGGACGAGGCGACGGCGATCCGCCAGGTCGACATCAACGTCCACGGCGTCCTGCACGGGATGAAGTCCGTGCTGCCGCGCTTCAAGGCGCGCGGTACCGGCCACCTGATCAACATCGCCTCGATGGCCGGCAAGACGGGCGTCCCCGGCGGCGCGACCTACTCCGGGACCAAGTTCTTCGTCTACGGGGTCAGCGAGGCGCTGCGCGGCGAGCTGCGCGGCACCGCGATCGAGGTCTCGGTCGTGATGCCGGTGCCCGTCAACACCGAGCTGGCGGCCGGTCTGGAGCGCGGACGCGGCTCGACCTTCGTCGAGCCGGAGGACGTCGCGGCGGAGATCGTCGCGACGCTCGAGCACCCCCGTTTCGACGTTCCGGTCCCACGCTCGATCGGCCGGCTCGTCCACGTCAGCGGCGTCCTGCCGCGTGGGGCACGCGAGGCTCTGAGCCGTGCTTTCAAGGCCGACAAGATCCTCGCGGAGGCCGATCCGAACGCCCGCCGCGACTACGAGCTGCGCGCCGCGCGCTCCGAGCCGGGCCTGGAGCCCGGACAGGAGGCCAAGCAGCTGTCCGAGCGCGGCACTGACTAGCAGCGGAGGGCGATAGCCTCCCCCGCCGCAACCTAACGGGAAAGGAAGCATGCACGTATTCAAAGCCGCCGTCGTAGGCGCGGGGACGATGGGCGGCCAGATTGCCCAGACGATCGCCGCCTCCGGCATCACCGTCGTCCTCAAGGACATCAAGCAGGAGCTCGTCGACGCAGGTCTCACCGAGGCCCGCAACGTCACCCAGGGCCAGATCGGCAAGCTGGTCAAGAAGGGCAAGCTGACCGAGGAGCAGGGCGAGGCCGCCATCCAGGAGGTCCTCGACCGGATCATCGGCACGACCAGCTACGAGGGCTTCGGCGACGTCGACTTCGTCATCGAGGCGGTTCCGGAGATCATCGGCCTCAAGCAGAAGGTCTTCGCCGAGCTCGACGCGGTTACCCCCGGCCACGCGATCCTCGCGTCCAACACCTCGTCGCTGTCGATCTCGGAGATCGGCGAGCAGACGCTGCGTCCCGACAAGGTCGTCGGCTTCCACTACTTCTACCCGGCGTCGATCATGCCGCTGCTCGAGATCGTGATCGGCGACGACACCTCGCCCGAGACGGTCGAGGTCGCGCTCAACTTCGCGCAGACGATCAAGAAGCAGCCGATCACCTGTGCCGAGGTCCCCGGCTTCGTCGTCAACCGCATCCTCAACTCGGCCGTCTGCGAGATCTGGCGCGCCCAGGAGGAGCAGGGGCTGTCGATCAAGAGCGTCGACGAGGGCGTCGCCGCGGCCAACGTCGCGCCGATGGGCCCGTTCATGCTCGTCGACCTGCTCGGCCTCGACACCGTGCTGCACGTCGCCAAGCACCTCCGCGAGAGCTACGGCGACCGCTTCTTCGTCTCGGCTGAGATGGAGCGGCTGGTCAGCGAGGGCAAGCTCGGCGCCAAGACCGGCGGCGAGGGCTTCTACGCCAACGGCGAGCCGAACATCAAGGGCGACGGCGACGCCGATGCCGCCGAGCTCGCCGAGATCTGGGCGATGAAGGCGCTGCGCGAGTCGCTGCTGGTGCTCGAGGAGGGCGTCTGCACGGTCCGCGAGATCGACCTCGGCCTGATGGCCGGCGCCGGCCTCGACCCGCGCCGCGGCCTGCTGCCGCCGTTCTGGAAGGCCGACGTCGAGGGCCTCGACGTCGCGCTCGAGAAGATGGAGAAGCTCGAGGAGAAGTACGGCGAGGAGCGCTTCGGCGTGCCGACGATCCTGCGCCGCATGGTCGCCCAGGGCCGCCTCGGCATCGCCGCCGGCCAGGGCTTCTACGCCTGGGCCCGTCCCGACGAGGGCGAGCAGCGTGAGACGGTCAAGCTGGAGACCCGCGGCAATGTCGCGATCGCCTGGCTGGCCAATGCTCCGATGAACGCCATCTCGCCGCAGGTGATCGAGGATCTCGGCGCCGTCTGGGAGAAGGTGACCAGCGAGGGCAAGGTCGGCGCGATGATCGTCGCGTCGTCGATCCCGGTCGTCTACTCGGCGGGCGCCGACATCAAGGCGTTCACCCAGATGGACGAGGCGAAGGGCGCGGACCTGATCCACTCGGGCCACGCGCTGCTGCGTAGCCTCGGCCAGAACCGCGTCTCGACGATCGCCGCCGTCAACTCGATCGCCTTCGGTGGCGGCTGCGAGCTGGCGATGGCGTGCGACGTGCGGATCGCCGCCGAGTCGGCGATCTTCGGCCAGCCGGAGATCAAGCTCGGGATCATCCCCGGGTTCGGCGGCACGCAGCGTCTGCCGCGACTGGTCGGCGAGAACAAGGCGCTCGAGATGAACCTGACCGGTGACGCGATCACCGCGGGCGACGCGTTCGAGCACGGCCTCGTCAACCGGATCGTGCCGGACCACGAGCTGTTCGACACGGCCCTTTCGTGGGCGCGCAAGCTCGCGGGCCAGGCGCCGGTCGCCGTCGAGCAGATCAAGGCGGTCTCGGCCAACGGCGATCTCGACGCCGGCATCGAGGCCGAGAAGGCCGGCTTCGCGGCCGCCTTCAACTCGGAGGACGCCAAGGAGGGCATCGGCGCCTTCCTCGGCAAGCGCGAGCCGAAGTGGAGCGGACGCTAAACAGCAAGACCGATGAACTCGCCGGCCTCCTGCTGGAGGCCGAGCGAGCCGTCGTCTTCACGGGGGCGGGGATCTCGGTTCCGTCCGGGATCCCCGACTTCCGCAGCCCCGGCACGGGGATGTGGGAGGGGGTCGACCCGATGGAGGTCGCCCACGTCGATGCCTGGCGCAGCGACCCCGACCGCTTCTGGAGCTTCTACGGCTCCCGCTTCGCGACGCTCGTCGACAAGCGGCCGAACCGTGCGCACGAGGTCGTCGCCGAGCTCGAGCGCGACGGCCGGATCCGCGCCACGATCACCCAGAACATCGACCGCCTGCACCGCGCCGCGGGCAGCGAGCGGCTGCTCGAGATTCACGGCTCGATCGAGTCGAGCATCTGCCCGCAGTGCCGTGGCCGGACCGGAATCGAAGAGGTCGTCGCCCTGCTCGCCCGCGAGGACGGCGCTCCCGAGTGCCCGGCCTGCATCCTCCCGCTGAAGCCCGACGTCGTCCTGTTCGGCGAGCTGCTGCCCGCTGACGTGATGGCCGAGGCCGAGCAGCTGGCGCGCGAGGCCGACCTGATGGTCTGCATCGGCAGCTCGCTGACGGTCCATCCGGCGGCTGGGCTGCCGCAGCTGACGCTCCGCTCCGGCGGTGCGGTGGCGATCGTCACCGAGAGCGCAACGCCGCTCGACGACCAGGCGACCGTGAAGCTCGCCGGCGACGTCGTCGCCGAGCTCGATGCGGTCGCTCGCGCGCTGAACGCCTAGCTAGGCGAGGCTGTCGAGCCGGCGCGCCCGCAGCGCCGCCTCCATCCGCCCGACGCTGGCGTCGAGTGCCTCGGCCAGCTCGTCTGGGAGGTCGCCGCGCAGGGCGGCGTTGGCGGCGTCGCCGATCGTGGTTCGATCGGCCTCCAGCTCGCCGCGGCGATCGGGTGCCAGGCGCGGCATCTCGGCCAGCAGCGCCTCGAGCGCCACACGGGCCTGTAGCGCCGCCTCACGGGTCCGTCCGGCCTCGAGGTCCATCCTGGCCCGCAACACCAGCTCCTCGCAGGCCAGGACGCTCTCACGGCCGCTCAGCAGTGCCGCAAAGCGCTCCTCCGGGGCCTCCATCGACCGCCGTGCGCGCGCGACCCCGTCGTGCGGCAGCTCCCACGCCTGCTTGAACATGCCGGCGACGGCGTCGTCGCCCGAGCCGAAGCCGATCCGGGTCACGAGCGCCTGGTGTGGCGCGACGTCGCGGACGTACGGGTCGGCGCGCGAGACGCGGTAGGCGTGGAGGGCGCCGTTGAGCGTTGCGAGCGCGCGGTCGAGCTCGCCGTCGCGCCGCTCCTCGTCGTCGCGGATCGCGGACAGCCAGACCTCCGCGTGGTCGGGCGTGGCGAAGGGCTCGGTGTGGACGACGGTGGCACGGCTGGTCGGCACGGCCTCGGGCGAGGCCTCATCCACGAGCTTGCCCTTCCGCCCGCGCCTGCGCCGCCGCTCAGGGGCCGCCAGCGTGGACAGCACGAGTACCGTCTCCGGCTCCGCGCTCGGGTCGTCGCGCACCATGTAGCGCCCGTCGCCGGGCCCCAGCAAAAAGCCGAACTCGAGTTGGACGAAGCCGAAGAGGGGGGAGGCCAACTACTCGCCGGCGTGTGCGTCAGACGCCGGCTTGTCGGCCGGCAGCGCGTACTTCGACGGCTCGGTTGGGACGACCGGGTTGTCGATCTCGCGTAGGCGGGCGATCAGGTCTGACCACTGGCCCGGCTTGAGGACCGCGAGCGCTTGCTGTCCGAGCTTCTTGTTCTCGCCGAACAGTGGCTGGAAGCCGACGTGGATGTGGTCGTGGTGGTCGGCCATCGAGAGGGTGTTGG
>CAZVRI010000043.1:0-24044 GCA_964629855.1 uncultured Thermoleophilaceae bacterium | reverse complement strand
GCCGGGCGTGCGCGCCGTCTTCGAGGCGACGCTGAAGCGGATCGAGGAGCTCGGCGGAACCGTCGAGGAGATCGCGCTGCCGCACTCCGGCCACGCGATCTCGGCCTACTACGTGATCGCCCCGGCCGAGGCGAGCGCCAACCTCGCCCGCTTCGACGGCGTCCGCTACGGCCGCCGCACCGAGCACACCGAGACGCTGCTTTCGCTCTACGAGCAGACGCGTGAGGAGGGCTTCGGGCCAGAGGTCAAGCGCCGCATCATGCTCGGCACCTACGCGCTCTCGTCGGGCTACTACGACGCCTACTACGGCAGCGCGCAGCGGGTGCGGACGAAGATCGCCGAGGACTTCCGCAACGCCTTCGACACGGTCGACCTGATCGTCACCCCGACCTCGCCGACCGTCGCCTTCGGCATCGGCGAGCGCGTCGACGACCCCTGGTCGATGTACCTCTCCGACGTCCTGACCGTGCCGATGTCGCTCGCCGGCATCCCGGCGATCTCGATTCCCGGCGGCCTCTCCGACGGCCTGCCGGTCGGCATCCAGCTCGCCGGCCCGGCGTTCAGCGAGAACCGGATCCTCGACGCGGCCCACGCGCTCGAGCTGGCGACCGGCTTTGACGGGAGCGCGGCTCGTGCCTGACGTCACCTACGAGCCGGTCATCGGCCTCGAGATCCACGTCCAGCTCAAGACGCGGACGAAGATGTTCTGCGGCTGCGAGCTGTCGTTCGGCGAGCAGCCGAACACGCGCACCTGCCCGGTCTGCCTCGGGCTGCCGGGCACGCTGCCGGTCGTCAACGCCGAGGCGATCCATTACGGCCTGATGATCGGCATGGCGCTCGATTGCACGCCGGCGCCGCGGTCGATCTTCCACCGCAAGAACTACTTCTATCCCGACCTGCCGAAGGGCTACCAGGTCTCCCAGTACGACATCCCGCTTGCCAGCGACGGCAAGCTCGGCGACGTCCGCATCCACCGCGTCCACCTCGAGGAGGACGCCGCGAAGCTCGTCCATGTCGGCGCCTCCGGCCGGATCCACTCCGCCGAGGCGAGCGCCGTCGACTTCAACCGCGGCGGCACGCCGCTGGTCGAGATCGTCTCGGAGCCGGACATCAGCTCGGCGGCCCAGGCGGCGGAGTGGCTGCGGCTGCTGCGGGTGACGCTGCGCCAGCTCGGCGTCTCCGACGTGAACATGGAGGAGGGCTCGCTGCGCTGCGACGCCAACGTATCGCTGCGCCCGCGCGGCGAGACGACGCTCGGCGTCAAGACCGAGCTGAAGAACATGAACTCGTTCCGCTTCATCGAGCGCGGCGTTGATGCCGAGATCGCCCGCCAGGAGGCGATTCTGCGCGACGGCGGCAAGATCGAGCAGGAGACGCTGCACTACGACGTCCGCAGCGGCGCGATCAGCTCGCTGCGCTCGAAGGAGGAGGCGCACGACTACCGCTACTTCCCCGAGCCCGACCTCGTCCCGATCGTCCCGACCGCGGCGATGCTCGAGCGCGCCCGGACGGCGATCCCCGAGCTGCCGGCGGCCCGCGCCGAGCGCTTGGAGCGCGACCACGGCCTGTCCGCCGACCAGGCGAAGCTGCTCGCTTTCCGGACCGAGGTCGGCGACTTCTACGAGCAGTCCCTGGCGGCGGCGGGGGAGGGCGGCGATCCGAGCGCGCTCGCCAACTGGACGACCAACGAGCTGCTGACCGCGCTCGGGGACGGCCGTGAGCTGGCCGACTCGAAGCTGACGCCCGACGCCTTCGCTCAGCTCGTCGGCATGGTCGTCGCCAAGGACGTCGCGCAGGCGGCGGCCAAGGAGGTGCTCGCGACGCTGGTCGCCGACGGTGGCGACCCGGCGGCGATCGTCGAGGCGGCCGGTCTCGGCCGCACCGACGACAGCGAGCTCGCCGCGATCGTCGATCGCGCGATGGCCGAGCAGGCCGACGCGGTCGAGAAGGTCCGCGCCGGCAACGACAAGGCGGTCGGCGCGATCGTCGGCGCGATCATGCGCGAGACCAAGGGCCGCGCGGACGGCGGCGAGGTCCAGCGCCTGATCCGCGAGCGCCTGTGATCGCGCTGCGCCCGGCCCGTAACGGCTAGCCTCGGCTCGGATGGCTCACAACGTCGTCATCGTCGGCGGCGGGTTCGGTGGCCTTTACGCCGCCCGTCGTCTCGAGCGCCGGCTGCCGCGCCACAGCGCGCGGATCACGCTCGTCACCGATCAGAACTTCCTGCTCTACACGCCGCTGCTGCCGGGCGCCGCCTCCGGCTCGCTGGAGCCGCGCCACGTCGTCGTCCCGCTGCGCGAGGAGCTCGACTGGACCGACATCCGGCTCGCCCGCGTGACCGGTGTCGATCCAGAAGCGAAGAAGGTGCGGATGAATCTGCTCGACGGCAGCCAGTCCGAGATCGACTACGACCAGCTGATCGTCTCGCTCGGGTCGGTGTCGCGCGTGCTGCCGGTTCCGGGGCTGGCCGAGCACGGCGTCGGGTTCAAGACGCTGCCGGACGCCGTCGCGCTGCGCAACCGCGCCGTGCTCCAGCTCGAGACCGCGGAGGAGATCGACGATCCGGAGCTGCGGCGCCAGTACCTAACCTTCGTCTACGTCGGCGCCGGCTACGCCGGCCTCGAGGGGATCGCCGAGCTGCAGGACTACGTCGCCGACGTGATCGACCGCTATCCGCGCTGCCGGCTCGACGGCACCCGCTGGATCCTCGTCGAGGCGACCGAGCGCGTGATGCCGGAGATCCCCGCCAGCCTGGCCGACTTCGCGATGCGCGAGCTGCGCGGCCGCGGGATCGAGATCCACACCTCGACGCTGCTCGAAGAGGTCGGCGACGGCTGGGCGCGGCTGTCGACGGGGGAGCAGGTCCCGACACGCACCGTCTGCTGGACCGCCGGCGTCAAGCCACCGGCGGTCGTCCGCGAGCTGGGCCTGCCGCTGACCGAGCACGGCCGCATCGACGTCGATTCGACGTTGCGGGTCGCGGGCCAGGAGTGCGTCTGGGCGATCGGCGACTCCGCCGCCGTCCCCGACCCGGCCCAGAAGGGGCAGCGCCCGAGCCCACCGACCGCGCAGCACGCGATCCGCCAGGGCAAGGTCGTGGCCGACAACGTCACCGCCGCGCTCGCCGGCGGTTCGCTGCGCCGCTTCCGCTACCGCACGCTCGGCGTCTTCGTCGACATGGGCCAGCACAAGGCGGTCGCGACGATGCTCGGCATTCGCCTGCGCGGCTTCCCGGCCTGGTTCGCGGCCCGCACCTACCACCTGGCGATGATGCCCGGGACGGCGCGCAAGCTGCGCCTGATGGTCGACTGGACGGTCGGCCTGATGTTCGGTCGCGCGTCGGCCGACCTCGGCGCGCTCGGCCACCCCGAGGGGCTGAGCGACGAGTGACCGCCGCCGCGACCAGCTACGCGTTCCGCGAGGGGCGGCCGCGCGACCTGCGCACGACCTTCTCGATCTCGGCGACCGCCGTCCACCACACCGCGAGCAAGATGGGGTTGATCGACGGCCCGCCGCCGACCGAGTCGCAGATCGAGGCCGAGTGGCAGGCCCAGCGCGAGCTGGTCGAGTTCATCGCCGGGCAGCCGGACGGCAGCTACTGGATCTGTGAGGACCACGGCGAGCCGGTCGGCTACGCGCGTGTCTGCCGCTTCGCCGAGATGGAGCAGCTGACCGAGCTGATGGTGCTGCCCGGCCACCACGGTCGCGGCATTGGCAAGGGCCTGCTCGAGCGCTGCTTCCCGAGCGACCCGACGCCGAACCTCGGCCGGCTGGTCGTCGCGGCCGGCGCCACCGGCGATCTCACGCTCTATTCGGACTTCGGCGTGATGCCGGTCGCCGGCCACTGGCACCTGCGCGCGTCGGCGGCCGACTACGTCGAGCGGCGGGCGCTCGAGATCGACTCGACCGATCCGGCCGTCCACGTGCTCGAGAGCGACCGCGCCGCGGCCGAATGGAAGGCGCTCGAGCCGCAGGCGATCGGCCATCGGCGGCCCGCGGTGCACGACTTTTTCGCCCGCACGCGCAGCTGCCTCGCGACGATGGACCCCGAGACCGGCAGCGCGACCGGGCTCTGCTGGGTCGGACCGACTGGCGACGTCGGCCCGGCGGTCGCGGTCACGCCGGCCGACCTCGTGCCGGTGGTGCTCGCGGCGCTCGACCGTGTCGCCAGGACGCTTGGCCCGCCCAACTTCGGCGTCTACTGCGCGACCGACAGCTGGTGGCTGCTGCGCCGGCTGCGCAAGCTCGGCTTCAAGGTCCACTGGCCGGGCTGGGTGATGAGCTCGATCCCGCTGCCGGGGCTCGACCGCTACATGCCGATGCGCCCGCCGCACCTGCTCTGACGTCGCGATCACTAGTCTGGTCGCCATGGCCGAGGCAGCGAAGACAGGTGCCAAGAAGCTGCTCGCGATCCTCGTGCTGCTGATCGCGGCTTGGATCCTCTTCAAGGTCGTGCTCGGTGTCGTGACCGCGGTCGCCTGGATCGCCGTCGTCGTCCTGGCGATCGTCGCCGTCGTATGGGCGATCCGCGTCCTCTGAGCAGCGCCGGCTAGGTCCCCGTGGAGGTCGCGGTCATCCTGTTCTTCTTCGGCCTCTCGGCCGGGGTCGTCGCCAAGATCAAGGGCTCGTCGTTCTTCATCTGGTTCATGGTCGGAGCCGTCCTGCCGATCATCGGGACGATCGCCGCGGCGATGTATCGCAACGAGCGTGGCGAGCCCCGGCGCCGGTGTCCTGAGTGCGGCAACGTCGTCGGGCTCTCGACCCAGGTTTGCACCCGTTGCGGGCGCGACCTGGACTTTCCACAGGATTAGGGGCTAGAAAGCCGAAAAAGCCCTGGTACCATCGCTTGTCTGGCGGTTCCCGGCGCCGCCCCTCACTTTCGAGCCTGGCCGGAGAAGGAGTTACCGCAATGCGAGCTGTCGACGCCATCATGGAGTGCCTCAAGGCCGAGGGCGTCGAGCATGTATTCGGCCTTCCCGGCGGCGCCAACCTTCCGACCTACGACGCGCTCTACGACGCGGTTCTGCGCCACATCCAGTGTCGCCACGAGCAGGGCGCCGCCCATGCGGCGGAGGGCTACGCGAAGGCCTCCGGCCGTGTCGGCGTGGCGCTCGCCACCTCGGGCCCGGGCGCGACGAACCTGGTGACCGCGATTGCCGACGCGGTGATGGACTCGGTCCCGACCGTCTTCATCACCGGTCAGGTGCGCACCGACCTGCTTGGTACCGACGGCTTCCAGGAGGCCGACGTCACCGGCATCACGCTGCCGATCGTCAAGCACTCGATCATGATCCGCGAGCCTGACGAGATCCCGACCGCGATCCACGAGGCGTTCCACATCGCGCGCACCGGCCGGCCCGGCCCGGTGCTGGTCGACATCCCGCAGGACCTCTCGAAGGCCGACATCAAGTACGAGCCGGTCGACACGCTCGACCTGCCCGGCTACGCGCCGACCACCGAGGGCAACGCCAAGCAGATCAAGCTCGCCGCGAAGGCGCTCGCCAACGCGCGCCGGCCGGTGATCTACGCCGGCGGCGGCGTCGTCAACGGCAACGCGTCGAAGGAGCTTGTCGAGCTCTGCACGTCGGACCGCTTCCCCGTGACCTGCACGCTGATGGGCCTCGGGGCGTTCCCGGCGCCGCACGACCAGTGGCTGGGGATGCTGGGCATGCACGGCACGCGCGCCGCCAACTACTCGATGGACGAGGCCGACCTGATCGTCGCGATCGGCGCCCGCTTCGACGACCGGATCACCGGCAAGCTGTCGGAGTTCGCGCCGCGCGCCAAGTTCATCCACATCGACGTCGACCCGGCGGAGATCTCGAAGAACGTGCCGGCGCACATCCCGATCGTCGGCGACGCGAAGGCGATCCTGCCGAAGCTGACGACCGAGTATCGGGCGCTGAAGGCCGACTCGGCCCGGCTCGACGGCTGGTGGCAGCGGATCGACGGCTGGCGTGAGAAGTACCCGCTCGCCTACGAGGACTCCGCGGACGCCGAGATCAAGCCGCAGCGGATGATCGAGGCGCTCTACGAGGTCACCGGCGGCGACGCGATCGTCACCTCCGACGTCGGCCAGCACCAGATGTGGACCGCGCAGTACTTCCACTTCAACGGTCCGCGCAAGTGGATCAACTCCGGTGGGCTCGGCACGATGGGCTTCGGCCTGCCGGCCGCGATGGGGGCGAAGGTCGCCTGTCCGGACGCGAACGTGGTCTGCGTCGCCGGCGACGGCTCGGTCGCGATGAACATCCAGGAGCTCGCGACCTGCGTGACCGAGGACATCCCGATCAAGGTGTTCATCATGAACAACGGCTATCTGGGCATGGTCCGCCAGTGGCAGGAGCTGTTCTGGGATCGCCGCTACAGCTCGGTCGACATGGGCTCCAGCCCCGACTGGGTCAAGCTGGCGGAGGCCTACGGAGCAACCGGCCTGCGCGCCGTGGACAAGGGAGAGCTGACCGACGTGATGAAGACCGCGATGGAGACCGACGGACCGGTGGTCTGCGACGTCCGCGTCACCCCCGAGGAGAACTGCTACCCGATGATCCCCGCCGGCCAGGCCGCGCGGGACATGGTGGGCTGATCGATGGGCGACGCCGCTACTCCAGAGCTGCTCAACCTCGACGACCTGCGCGAGTCGGGCAGCGGCCACACCGGCCGCAAGCACATCCTCTCGCTGCTGGTCGAGAACAAGCCGGGCGTCCTGGCCCGGATCGCCGGGCTGTTCGCGCGGCGGGGATTCAACATCGACTCGCTCGCCGTCGGGCCGACCGACGACGCGACGATCTCGCGGCTGACGCTGACCGTCGACGGGGCCACGCACCCGATCGACCAGGTCACCAAGCAGCTGCACAAGCTGATCAACGTGATCAAGATCCGCGACCTCGAGCCCGAGGAGGCGGTCGCGCGCGAGCTGGCGCTGTTCAAGATCACCGCCGACGGCGACAGCCGCGCTCAGATCATGCAGTTCGCGGAGATCTTCCGCGGCAAGATCGTCGACGTCCACAAGCGGTCGCTGACCGTCGAGGTCACCGGTAACGACGACAAGATCGAGGCGTTCGAGGAGATGGTCCGCCCGTTCGGCCTGATCGAGATGGTCCGCACCGGCGAGATCGCGGTTTCGCGCGGCAAGGGCACGACCTGAGCTATTTCGCGCCGAGCCGCGCGTAGGCTTCGGGCATGAGCACAAGGGTCGCGGAGAGTCCGTTCGCACTCGGCGCCGCCGAGTGGGAACGGCTCGAGCACCGGATCGAGCGTGCGGTGGCGCTTGCCACACGGACGGGTGAGCGCGCGCTGGCGTCGGTGACGGTCGCGATCCCGGCCGACATCGACCTCGCGGCGGTCGTGCTCGCCTCGCGGCGGCCCGACGACCGCTGGTTCTGCTTCGAGCAGCCCGATCGCGACGGCTACGCGGTCTGCGGGCTCGGCGTGGCCGCGCTCGTCGACGCCGACGGCTCCTCGCGCTTCGCGGCGACCGCGAGGGCCTGCCGCGCCTATGCCGGTCGCACGTTCGCCGACGATCCGGGCGCGGACCAGCGCCGTCCCGCCGGGTCCGGGCCCGTCTTCCTTGGCGGCTTCGCATTCGCGCACGAGGGAGGGCGCGCGCCGGAGTGGGGGACGCTCGCGCCGGCGCAGCTCGTGATGCCGGAGATCTCGTTCGCGCGGGGCAAGAGCCAAGCGCGGATGACGGTCACCGTGGCGGTCGATCCGCCCGAGGCGGCCGCCCAGCCGCCAGGCGGTGCGAGCGCGTCACCTCGCGCCGCCGGTGCCGCCGACGAGGCCTTGGATCGTGCCCGTGACCGCGTCGACTCGCTCTGGCCGGCGCCGATGCCGCTGCTCGATCCCGATCCGGCCGTTCGCCCACGAGTCGCGGGCGCGCTGCCCGCCGCCCACTACGAGGAAGCCGTCCAGCGCGCGGTCGAGCGGATCCGCGCCGGCGATCTCGACAAGGTCGTCCTGGCGCGCGAGGTGCGTGTCCACGCCGGCGGTCCGATCGACCCGGCGCCGATCCTCGACGCCCTACGCGCGTCCTTTCCAGCCTGCTACTGCTTCTGCGTCGGAACGCCGGAGCTGGCCTTCGTCGGCGCCAGCCCCGAGCTGCTCGTGCGCCGCGACGGCGAACGGGCGCAGACGGTCGCGCTCGCCGGCACGACCCGCCGCAGCGCCGACCCCGCGGTCGACGACCATCTCGGCGAGCAGCTGCTGCGCAGCGACAAGGACCGCGGCGAGCAGCGGATCGTCACGGAGCGGATCGAGCGCGCGCTCGACCCCGTCAGCCTCTGGGTGGCGGCCGCCGACGAGCCCGTGCTGGTCAAGGTCCAGAACGTCCAGCACCTCGCCACCCCGATCCGCGCCCAGCTCGCCGAGCCGGTCCCTGCGCTCGAGCTGGCGGGTCGGCTGCACCCGACCCCGGCCGTCGGCGGCGAGCCCAACGCCGCCGCCCAGCCGCTGATCCCCGCCCTCGAGGGCCTCGACCGTGGCTGGTACGCCGGCGCGATCGGCTGGACCGACCTCGCCGAGGACGGCGAGCTCTGCGTCGCCCTCCGCTGCGCCCTGATCCGCGACGACCTCGCCCGCCTCTACGCCGGCTGCGGCATCGTCGCCGACTCCGACCCCGCCTCCGAGCTCGCCGAGACCGAGGTCAAGCTCCAGGCCCTACTGCCCCTCCTCGCCTAGCTAGGCGCTATCGCGGTCGAAACTGCGTTTGACCACCCCTGGCGGGGTCAAACACAGGTTGAGCACCACCGTGGGTGGCCAAACGCAGGTTCGCCGTCAGGCGAGTGCGTCGGCGACGGTCGCGGCGAGGGCACGGCTGGTTGCGACACTCTCGGCGCGGTCGGCCGGGACCTCGATCAGGCCCGGGCCCAACGCGAGCGCCGCGGCAAGCTCGGCCGGCGACGAGGCGAGGCGATGGGGGATGCCGGCAAGCGCGGCGAGCGCCGGCAGGTCGACATCGGTGGCCGTGGCGACGTGGCTCTCATAAGCCGCCGCGTCGGCGTGCTCGGCCACTGGCAGGAAGTCGAAGATGCCGCCGCCGCCGTTGTTGACGCAGACGACCGTCAAATCGATCCCAGCGTGCGCGGCGGCCAACAGTCCACCCACGTCGTGAAGAAGCGCGACCTCCCCGATCAGCACGAACGTCGGTCGGCCGCTCGCGCGGGCCGCACCCGCGGCCGAGGCGACAACGCCGTCGATCCCATTCGCGCCCCGGTTCGAGACAAACCGCAGCGGCTTCGCCGACGACGGGAAGTACGACTCCACATAGCGGATCGGCATCGAAGAGCTGACCCACACCAACGCCTCATCCGGCAACGCGCCCTCGATCCCCGCATACGCCCGCGCCTCAAACCCCTCAGGCGACGCGGCGAACGCGCTGCTCACCACCGCGTCCGCATCCCGCCACAGCCCTACCCAGCCGCTGTCAACGCTCGTCCCACGGACCTCGATCGCGGCAGCCAACGCGTCGCAGGTTCGGACCGGGTCGGCATGCAGCAGCATCTCCGCCGTCCGCGTCGGCTCGTTCCAAGCCGCATGCGGATCCACCACCACCTGATCGACGCCAGCCAGCCAGCTACGCAGCGGCTTCGACGTCGGCATGTCGCCCACCCGCAGCACCAGATCCGGGCGCACACGCTCCGCAAATGCCCCGTCGCGCAGCACCACGTCGTAGTGCGCCACCACATGCGAGCGGTCGTGCTCGCCGCAGCGCAGGCCCGACGTCGGCTCGGCCAGTACCGGCCAGCCCGCCTCGCGCGCGAGCCCCGCAACCGCCTCCGCGAGCGCCGCGTCGCCACCGCCACCACACACGACGACCCCGCGCGGCGCGCTCGCTATCCGCTCCGCCAGCACCTGCACGTCGTCCGCGTCCGGCGCGCTCGAATGCTCGCGCAGCTCGACCCACGGCCGGCCGTCGTCGCGGCCCTGCCAGTCGGCCATGTCGAGCTCCTCGACGACCGGGGCCAGCGGCTCGCGCAGCGGCAGGTTGAGGTGGACCGGTCCGGGCCGGCCGCCGCCCGCCGTCCACCAGGCCCGGCAGGCGAGCGAGCGGACATGTGTCGCCCAGTCACGCCCCGGCTCGCCGTTGCCGACCTCGACGAACCACTTCGCCGCCGAGCCGAACAGCTTCAGCTGGTCGATCGCCTGCCCGGCGCCGACGTCGCGCAGCTCCGGTGGGCGGTCGGCCGTCAGCACGATCAGCGGCACACGTGCCTCGTAGGCCTCGACGACCGCCGGCAGCAGATTGGCGGCCGCGGTTCCCGATGTGCACGTCACGGCCACCGGTAGACCGCTCGCCTTCGCCATCCCGAGCGCCATGAATCCGGCGGCCCGCTCGTCGATCGCCGACACCGCGTCGATCCGCTCGTCGGCGGCGAGTGTCAGCGCGATCGGCGCGTTGCGCGAACCCGGCGAGGTCACCGAATGCCGCATTCCACAGCGGACCAGCTCGTCGACGAGGGCCTGAACAGGCGCAAAAGTGCGGTTGATGGGGATCATGTGCCTGTGAGCAAGGAGAGCAGCGGCCCGTCGGTGGTCTTCGTCCCGGGCTTCATGCAGCCCGCCGAGGCATGGTCGGATGTCGCCGAACGGCTGCCGCAACGCTACCCGAGCGTCCTGCTGCGCCACCGTGAGCACGAGCGCGAGGGCCGGATCGCGGAGATTGCGGCGGCTGCCGACAAGGTCGACGGCGACGTCGTCCTCTGCGGCTACTCGCTCGGCGGCCGGCTGGCACTGAACGCCGCGGTGCGCGACCCGGACCGCTATGCCGCCGTCGTCGTGCTCGGCGCCGCGGCCGGGATCGACGAGCCGACCGCCCGCGCAACGCGCCACGCGGCCGACGAAAAGC
This sequence comes from uncultured Thermoleophilaceae bacterium, assembly GCA_964629855.1. Lineage (GTDB taxonomy): Bacteria > Actinomycetota > Thermoleophilia > Solirubrobacterales > Thermoleophilaceae > JAAYBF01. The sequence continues at coordinate 13,198 of CAZVRI010000043.1, read as the reverse complement.
TGGCCGCCTGGATGGAGACCCAGCCGATCGACAAGATCGTCGAGATCTGGGAGCGTCAGCCGCTGTTCGCCGATCAGTCGGAGCGGCTGATCGAAGCCCAGCGGCCGGGACGGCTGTCGCAGGACCCGCGCTCGCTAGCGCTGCTGCTGCGGACGGCGGGGCAGGGGACGATGGATCCGATCTGGGGCCGCCTGCAGACGCTCGACATCCCGCTGCTGGCGCTCGCCGGCGCCCGCGACGAGCGCTACCGCCGTGCGTCGCGGCGGCTCGCCTCCGACGCGCCGCGCGGCTACGCGGCCGTCATCGAGCACGCCGGCCACGCCGCGCACCTGCAACGGCCCGGCGAGTTCGCCGACGCACTGCTGGCGTTCATCGACGAGCGCGTGCGCTCAGTCGAGCCGGTCGACTAGGACCGCGTCGAGGACGTCCTCGGGGACGTCGACGCCCAGACCGGGCCCGTCGGGGACCTGCATCAAGCCGCGCCCCGGCTGCCGCAGCGCCTTCGCGATCGGCGAGTCGAAGACGCCGAGCGTCGCGAGGCCGCAGGCCAGGGTCAGGTGCTCTTGGCTCGCCAGCTGCAGCGCGGCGGAGATCGTCCAGGGCCCGTCGAGCGTGCTCGACAGCCAGGCCGACATGCCGGCCTCGCGCGCCGTCCGCAGCGCGTCGCGGGCGGGGATGAAGCCGCCGCTGCCGGCGAGCTTGACGTTGACGGCGTCGCAGGCGGCCAGCTCGGCCGCGCGGCGCACGTCGTCGGCGGTCTGGATCGGCTCGTCGGCGGCGATCGGCGTGTCGACCTGAGCGCGCACCTCGGCCAGCTCCTCGAGCGTCCGGCACGGCTGCTCGACCAGCTCGAGGTCATGGACGGCCAGCGCCGCGATCCGCTTGACCGCCTCGGCGACGGTCCACGCGCCGTTGGCGTCGAGTCTCAGCGCAGGCCACGTCCCGAGCGCCTCGCGCACCGCGGCGACACGGTCGGCGTCGTCGGGCAGCCCGACCTTCAGCTTGAAGCAGCTGTAGCCGTCGCGCATGCCCTGTCCGGCAGCCTCGGCGACCTCGTCCGGCGGTCCGGCCGGCAGCGTCATGTTGACCGGGATCGCGTCGGCGCCCAGCTCGCCCAGCGGCCGTCCGCGGCGGCGCGCCTGGAGGTCGAGCTCCGATAGCTCCCATGCCGTGCGCGCCTGGCGCGGGGCGTCGCGCTTCGGCGGTCCGGCGGCGAGCGCCTCCCAGACGGCATCGACGCTGACCCCGTCGTAGGACTCGAGCGGGGCGGCCTCGCCCCAGCCGGGGTTGCCTTCGTCGTCCTCCAGCCGCACCACGACCAGCTCGCGTTCGGCGAGCACGCCGTTTGCGGTGACGAACGGCTCGCGCAGCGGGATCCGCAGGCGGAGCAGCGACCTCTTCACGACAACAGGATGCCCGCCGCGAGCAGCAGCGAAAACAGGCCGAGCAGCCGGCCGGTGTCGGCCAGGGCGCCGTTCAGCGACGGGCCGTCGGTCCGCTCGGCGACCGTCTTCCACAGCGACGGAACGAGCGGCAGCGTGAACAGCGGCAGTGTGACCCACCACGACAGGCCGCCGGCGAGCGGAATCACGATCACCGTCAGGTAGGAGACGACGATCATCGCCTGGAACAGCCTGCGTGCCCGCTCGCGCCCCAGGCGGACGGCGAGCGTGCGCTTGCCGGCCCGCCGGTCGGTGTCGGCGTCGCGGACGTTGTTGACGACGAGGATCGCCGAGGCCAGCAGGCCGACCGGAACCGAGAGCGCGAAGGCCTCCCAGGGCAGCTCCTGCGCCTGGACGTAGTAGCTGCCGACGACGGCCACCACGCCGAAGAAGAGGAAGACGAACAGCTCGCCGAGGCCCTCGTAGCCGTACGGCTTCGGGCCGCCGGTGTAGAGCACGCCGGCGGCGATCGAGGCGGCGCCGACCAGCAGCAGCTCGGGCCCGGTGATCGCGGTCAGGTAGAGCCCGGCCAGGACGGCGATCCCGAAGGCGACGTAGGTGCCGATCAGCACCCGGCGCGGCGGCATCAGCCCGCCGGCCGTCACCCGCACCGGCCCGAGCCGATCCTCGGTGTCCGCGCCGCGGCGGGCGTCCGAGTAGTCGTTCGAGAGGTTGGTCCCGATCTGGATGAAGATGCTGCCGATCAGCGCGGCGAGGAAGGCGAGCAGCTTGAACTGGTCGTAGTCGATCGCCAGCGCCGTTCCGACCAGCACCGGCGCGATCGCGGCCGGAAGCGTCCGTGGCCGGGCGGCGAGCGCCCACAGGCGCAGCGCGCCGCCGGCGGCGTGGGGTGCGTCGGCGACCGGGCTCACGGCCGGCGCGGGAACTTGCCGAAGTCCGGCGTCCGCTTCTCGCGGTAGGCGTTGCGGCCCTCCTGGGCCTCCTCGCTGCCGTAGAAGAGGAGGTTCGCGTCGTGGGCGAGCTGCTGGATGCCGGCCATCCCATCCTCGGAGGCGTTGAAGCTCGCCTTCAGTAGCCGCAGCGAGAACGGCGACAGCTCGAGCATCTCGCGACACCACTGGACCGTCTCGACCTCGAGCTGCTCGAGCGGGACGACTGTGTTGACAAGGCCCATCTCCAGGGCCTCCTCCGCGCCGTACTGGCGGCAGAGGAACCAGATCTCCTTTGCCTTCTTCTGGCCGATCTGGGCGGCGAGCAGGCTGGCGCCAAAGCCGCCGTCGAACGATCCGACCTTCGGGCCGGTCTGGCCGAAGCGGGCGTTGTCGGCGGCGATCGAGAGGTCGCAGACGATGTGCAGCACGTGGCCGCCGCCGACCGCATAGCCGGCGATCATCGCGACGACCGGCTTCGGCAGCCGGCGGATCTGGATGTGCAGGTCGGTGACGTGGAAGCGGCCGACCGAGGCCTTGGCGCCTGGGTCGGTCATGTAGCCGGAGTCGCCGCGCACGCGCTGGTCGCCGCCGGAGCAGAACGCGAGCGGCCCCTCGCCGGTCAGCACGATCACGCCGACGGCGGTGTCCTCGCGGGCCCGCTCGAGCGCGTCGGAGATCTCGACGATCGTCTGCGGGCGGAACGCGTTGCGCACCTCTGGACGGTCGATCGTGATCTTCGCGATCCCGTCCGCGGTCTCGTAGCGGATGTCCTCGTAGTCGCCGGCGGCCTGCCAGTCGGCGCCGGAGGCGATCGAGCGCTTCGCCTGCTCGGCGGCCCAGTCGCTGCTCGTCCTGGTCTGGTCGGTCGCGGCCATCGGGCTCGGAAGGTTAGACCGCCTCGAGGCGCGTACGCTTCGCCGGATGCGCGACTGGATCGGCGAAGCGGCGCGGGCGCGGCCGGACCATGTGGCCGTGGAGGCGCCAGACGGCCGGCTGACCTACGCCGATCTCGACGAGCGCGCCGACGTCGCGGCGCGGCGGCTGGCGGCGCTCGGGGTGGCTGAAGGGGGGAGGGTCGCGACCACGCTGCCGCCCTCGACCGACTTCGCCGCGCTGCTCCATGGCGCGCCGCGGATCGGCGCCGCGCTGGTGCCGCTCAACACCCGCCTGACGGCCGGGCAGCAGCGTGCCCAGGCGGCGGCCATTGCCGCCGACGTCGTCGTCGACGCGCCGCTGGACGGGATGGAGGCCGCGGTCGAGCCGCGCCGCGAGATCGATCCGGGCACCGTCCACACCGTCCTCTTCACCTCCGGCACCGAGGGGGAGCCGAAGCCGGTCGAGCTGACCGCCGGCAACCTCGACGCCGCGGCGGCGGGATCGGCGGCCGTCTTCGGCAGCGACTCCGGCGACCGCTGGCTGTCGCCGCTGCCGCTCTTCCACGTCGCCGGTCTGAGCATCCTCACGCGCTGCGCGCGCAACGCGACGACGGCGGTCCTGCACGACCGCTTCGACCTCGCGGTCGTCCTCGAATCGCTGACCGCCGGCGAGGTGTCGCTGATCTCGCTCGTCCCGACCCAGCTCCGCCGCCTGTGCGACGCGGGCCTGACCGAGGCTCCGGCGCTGCGCGTGCTGCTGCTCGGCGGCGGGCCGATCCCGCCCGACCTCGTCGACTGGGCACGGTCGACCGGCCTGCCGGTCCGCTGCACGTACGGCATGACCGAGACCGCGTCCCAGGTCGCCGTCACCGACGCGTGGGAGTCGGCCGCCACGCCGCTGCCCGAGGCCGAGATCGAGATCGCGGCCGACGGCGAGATCCTCGTCCGCGGGCCGATGGTCGCGCCGGGCGCGCTGTCCGGCGACGGCTGGCTGTACACCGGCGACGTCGGATCGATCGACCGCCATGGCCGGCTGCACGTCGAGGGACGGATCAAGGAGCTGATCGTCACCGGCGGCGAGAAGGTCGCCCCGGCGGCAGTCGAGGCGGTCCTCGCCGCGCACCCGGCAGTTGCTGACGTCGGCGTCGCCGGCGCGCCCGACCCCGACTGGGGCGAGGCGGTCACCGCCTACGTCGTCGAGCGCGCGTCGGTTTCCGACTACGACCTGCTCGCGTTCTGCCGCGAGCGGCTCGCCGGCTACCAGGTGCCCAAGAACCTGGTGCGCGTCGCGGCGCTGCCACGCAACGCCGGGGGCAAGCTGATCCGTTCCGAGCTGCCCACGGTTGACGGCCTCGGTTAGAGTCCTCCGCGTGATCTACGACAACGACGCAGACCTCTCGAAGCTCGACGGCAAGACCGTCGCAATCCTCGGCTACGGCTCGCAGGGCCACGCGCACGCGCTGAACCTGCACGACTCCGGCGTAAACGTCGTCGTCGGCCTGCGCGAGGGCTCTGCTTCGGTAGAGAAGGCCAAGTCCGACGGCCTCGAGGTCACGTCCGTCGCCGACGCCGCCAGCCGCGGCGACGTCGTGATGATCCTGCTGCCCGACGAGCACCAGGCCGCGATCTGGGAGTCCGAGATCAAGGACGGCATCGCGCCCGGCAACCTGCTCCTCTTCGCCCACGGATTCGCGATCCACTTCGACCAGATCGATCCCGGTCCCGGCGTCGACGTCGGCATGGTCGCCCCGAAGGGCCCGGGCCACCTCGTCCGGCGCCAGTTCACCGAGGGTGCCGGCGTCCCGGGCCTGATGGCGATCCACCAGGACGCCACCGGCAACGCTCGCGACCTCGTGCTCGCCTACGCCAAGGGCATCGGCTGCACGCGCGGCGGCGTCATCGAGACCACCTTCAAGGACGAGACCGAGACCGACCTCTTCGGCGAGCAGGCCGTCCTCTGCGGCGGTGTGTCCGAGCTCGTCCAGGCCGGCTACGAGACGCTGGTCGACGCCGGCTACGACCCGCGCCTCGCGTACTTCGAGTGTCTCCACGAGCTCAAGCTGATCGTCGACCTGATGTACGAGAAGGGCATCACCGGGATGCGCTACTCGATCTCCAACACCGCCGAGTACGGCGACCTGACGCGCGGCAAGCGCGTCGTCACCGACGACACCCGCGCGGCGATGAAGGAGATCCTCGGCGAGATCCAGTCCGGTCAGTTCGCGCGCGAGTGGATCGCCGAGAACAACGCCGGCCAGGAGAACTTCAAGCGCATGCGCGAGGAGCAGGCCGGCAAGCAGATCGAGACCGAGGGCAAGAAGCTGCGCTCGATGATGGACTGGATCGACACGGAGTTTTGAGCAGTCTGTAGACTCGCTCGTCCTGTCGCGACTGGCGTCTTCGAGGTGGATGGAACCACCGGGGAGCGATGGGTGAACCGCCGTACGCCTGGGCACAGCACCGCTGAAACTCGATAGCCGCGGAGGCCAGTTTTGCCCGAGACGACGCCACAGATCCCAGCCGACCTCAAGCCCGCCGACGGCCGCTTCGGCTGCGGACCTTCCAAGGTCCGCGCCGAGCAGCTCGGCCACCTCGCCGACGTCGGCGTGGACATCATGGGCACCTCGCACCGTCAGAAGCCGGTCAAGGCCGTCGTCGGACGGGTCCGCGAGGGGCTGCGCGAGCTGTTCTCGCTCCCCGAGGGCTACGAGGTCGCGCTCGGCAACGGCGGCACGACGGCGTTCTGGGATGCCGCGACGGCCGGCCTGGTCCGTCGCCGCGCGCTCGCGCTGACCTACGGCGAGTTTTCCGGCAAGTTCGCCAAGGCGACCGCCGGCGCGCCGTTCCTCGAGGATCCGATCGTCGTCTCCGCCGAGCCGGGCGACGCGCCTGTCCCGACCGGGGATCCCGACGCCGACGTGATCGGCTGGGCGCACAACGAGACCTCGACCGGCGTGATGGTCCCGGTCCAGCGCCCCGCCGACGCCGGCGACGCGCTTGTCCTGATCGACGCCACCTCCGGCGCCGGCGGCCTGCCGGTCGACGTCGCCGAGTCCGACGTCTACTACTTCGCCCCCCAGAAGGGCTTCGCCTCCGACGGCGGCCTCTGGCTGGCACTGCTCAGCCCGGCCGCGATCGCGCGGATCGAGGAGCTTGGCGCCGCGACCGACCGCTGGCGTCCCGAGTTCCTGTCGCTGACGACCGCGCTCGACAACTCGCGCAAGGACCAGACCTACAACACGCCCGCGCTCGCGACGCTGCTGCTGCTCGCCGACCAGGTCGAGTGGATGAACAGCGGCGGCGGCCTCGACTGGTGTGTCCAGCGCACGAGCGCCTCTTCGCGCCACCTCTACGAGTGGGCCGAGGCCTCCGAGCACGCGTCGCCGTTCGTCGCCGATCCCGCGAAGCGCTCGCTGGTCGTCGGCACGATCGACTTCGGCGACCACATCGACGCCGCCGCGATCGCCGCGACGCTGCGCGCGAACGGCATCGTCGACACCGAGCCGTACCGCAAGCTGGGCCGCAACCAGCTGCGGATCGGGATGTTCCCGGCGATCGAGCCGGCGGACGTCGAGGCGCTGACTGCTTGCATCGACTGGACTATCGAGAACGTGGGGGAGGTCACCCGATGAAGGTGCTCGTCAAGGAGAAGATCGGGGACTCCGGCGTCCAGCTGCTGCGCGACGCCGGTCTCGAGGTGGAGCTGGGCGCAGACTGGGAGGACGGGGAGCTCGAGCGCAGGATCGGCGAGTTCGACGGCATCCTGATCCGCTCGGCGACCAAGCTGACGCCGGAGCTGCTCGAGAAGGCGGACAACCTGAAGGCCGTCGGCCGCGCCGGCGTCGGCGTCGACAACGTCGACATCCCGGCCGCCACCCGCCGCGGCATCGTCGTCGCGAACGCCCCGCAGTCGAACGTCGTCACCGCCGCCGAGCACACGATGGCGCTGCTGCTTGCGCTCGCACGCAATGTCCCGCAGGCGCATGCCTCGCTGGTCGGCGGCGCCTGGGACCGCTCGAAGTACAGCGGCACCGAGCTCTTCGACAAGACCCTCGGAATCCTCGGCTTCGGCCGCATCGGCCAGCTCGTCGCCCAGCGGGCGCGTGGCTTCGGCATGAACGTGATCGCGTTCGACACCTTCATCGCCGAGGAGCGTTTCCGCGAGCTCGGCGTCGAGCGCGCCGCGAGCGCCGACGACGTCTACGCGAAGGCCGACTTCATCACGATCCACCTGCCCAAGACGCCCGAGACCGAGGGCTGGCTCAACGCCGAGGCGTTCGCGAAGATGAAGGACGGCGTGCGGATCCTCAACGTCGCGCGCGGCCCGCTGCTCGTCGACGAAGACCTCCAGGCGGCGCTCGACTCCGGCAAGGTCGGCGGCGCCGCGCTCGACGTCTTCCAGTCCGAGCCGATCACCGACCACCCGCTGTTCGGCTACGCCAACGTCGTCGTCACGCCGCACCTCGGCGCCTCGACGGCCGAGGCGACCGACCGCGCCGGCTACCAGGCGGCCGAGCAGGTCGTCGCCGCGCTGACCGGCGGCACCGTGACGAGCGCCGTCAACGCGCCCGCGGTCGCGGGGGAGGACCTCGAGGCGCTCGGGCCGTTCCTGCCGCTCGCCGCGAACCTCGGCAAGATCGCCGCGACACTCAGCGAAGGCACGTCGGTCGACGCGATCGAGGTCGACGTCCGCGGCCGGCTCGCTGAGCGCGACACCCGCCTGATCACCGTCCAGGTGCTCAAGGGCGTGCTCGCCGGCCACACCGAGGAGGAGGTCAACGACGTCAACGCGCCGACCCTCGCCGAGGAGCGCGGCATCGCCGTCCAGTCGAGCACCAGCGAGACGGCGCGCGACTTCACCGACCTCGTCCGCGTGACCGTCGTCAGCGGCGGCGACCGCTCGAGCGTCGTCGGCACCGTGATCGGCAGCCGCGACCGCCCGCACCTGCTCGAGGCGTGGGGCTCGCGCTTCAACGTCCAGCTCGAGCCGTGCCTGGCGATCTTCCGCTACCGCGACCAGCCGGGGATGATCGGCCGCGTCGGCACCGCGCTCGGCGACGCCGGCGTCAACATCGTCTCGGCCGCCGTCGGCCGCCAGCCGAGTGACACCGACAACGGCGAGGCGGTGATGGTCGTCACCGCCGATTCGCGCGTCTCGCAGGAGGTCGTCGATGCGATCGTCGCCTCCGACGGATTCGTCGCTGGACGTAGCGTCACCCTGTAGTACCCTGAACGGCACATGTCGTTCACGCTCGACCTGCGACTTCTCCTTCTCCTCCCCCCTCGGGGGGACTAATGCGTGGCGGCCGCTAAGCCGCGAGCACAGGAGAAGCAGGTCGAGAGCTAGAAGGAGTAGACGACATGGCAGCACCACAGGCACGTGACGAAGCAAACCGCGTACGTATCTTCGATACGACGCTGCGCGACGGCGAGCAGTCGCCGGGCATCTCCCTGAACACCCAGGAGAAGCTCGAGATCGCCCAGCAGCTCGCCCGCCTGGGTGTCGACATCGTCGAGGCTGGCTTCCCGATCGCCTCGCCTGGGGACTTCGAGGCGGTCCAGGCGATCGCTCGCGAGGTCCACGGACCGATCATCTGCGGTCTGGCGCGTGCCGGGGCCCAGGACGTCGACGCCGCCTGGAACGCGGTCAAGGACTCCGAGCGGCCACGGATCCACACCTTCATCTCGACCAGCGACATCCACATCGAGCACCAGCTGCAGACGACCCGCGAGGACGTCAAGGGCCAGGCGCGCGCCGCCGTCGCCCAGGCGCGCGGCTACTGCGAGGACGTCGAGTTCTCGCCGATGGACGCGACCCGCTCTGACCTGGAGTTCACCGCCGAGGTCCTGCAGATCGCGCTCGACGAGGGCGCGACGACGATCAACGTGCCCGACACGGTCGGCTACTCGATGCCGGACGAGCATGCCCAGATGTGGCGCGAGCTGTACCGGATGGTCCCCGACCTGGCCAAGGTCACTACCTCCGTCCACTGCCACGACGACCTGGGCCTGGCCGTCGCCAACTCGTTCGCGGGCATCCAAGTCGGCTGCCGCCAGGTCGAGTGCGCGATCAACGGCCTGGGGGAGCGGGCCGGCAACGCGTCGCTGGAGGAGATCGTGATGCTGCTCTCCGTCCGCGAGGCCGAGCACGGGCTGTGGACGGCCGTCGAGACGACCGAGATCGCCCGCACCAGCCGTCTGGTCTCGCGCCTGACCGGCTACCAGGTGCAGCCGAACAAGGCGATCGTCGGCCGCAACGCCTTCGCGCACGAGTCGGGCATCCACCAGGACGGCGTGCTGAAGGAGCGCTCGACCTACGAGATCATGGATGCCAAGACGATCGGCCTGGAGTCGAACTCGATCGTCCTGGGCAAGCACTCCGGCCGCCACGCGCTGCGTAAGGCGCTGGAGGAGCTGGGCTTCACCGTCGACGGCGCCGCGCTGAACACCGCGTTCAAGCGCTTCAAGGAGATCGCCGACCGCAAGAAGAACGTGACCGCGCTCGACCTGGAGGCGATCGTCTCCGACGAGATGCGCCAGTCGGAGAGCGCCTTCGCGCTCGAGTCGTTCGACATCGAGGCCGGCTCCGACCGTTCGCCGTTCGCCCGCGTCCGGGTCCGGATGCCCGGTGGCGAGATCGCCGAGGGCGAGTTCACCGGCGACGGCCCCGTCGACGCGTTCTTCAGCGCGCTCAACGTCGCCACCAACCGCGAGGCGCGGCTCAAGGAGTACCACGTGTCCGCCGTCACGGCCGGTCGCGACGCGCTGGCCGAGGTCACCGTCCTGCTCGAGCTGGACGGCGTCACCACCCAGGGCCAAGGCGTCTCACCCGACACCATGGAGGCCTCCGGCCGCGCCTACCTGCGCGCCATCACCAACGCGCTCGCCGACTCACCAGTCGCCGAGGCCGAGCACCACATCGACGCCGCCGTCAAGAGCGCGACGCCCTAGTTGGCGATGGTCGAGGCGTTCACCTGGATCGACGGTGAGCGGCTGGTGCGGTTCGGGACGGGCGTGCTGGGTGAGGCGCCCGTGCTGCTCGCGCGGCGGGGGTTCGAGGGCTATGCGTTGTTGACGACGGAGCGGGCGGAGACGTTCGGGGCGGGTCTGGCGTCTGGGGCCGCCTCTGTTGCGCATGTTCCGAGCGGCTCCGTTCCGGACGCCGCCGCGGCGGTTCGAGCGGCGGTCGACCGGCGGCCGGTGGTGACGTTCGGCGGTGGCCGGGTGGTCGATGTGGGGAAGGCGATCGCCGGGACGTTCGGGCTGCCATGCGCGGCCGTGCCGACGACGCTCGCCGGTTCGCCGATGACGCCGTTCCACCGTCTGCCGGCCGGCACGACCGGCGGCGCGCTGATCCGACCGTCGCTTGTTGTTTGGGACCCGAGTCTGCATGCAACGCTGCCGCGCGGGCAGCTCGTGGCGACGGCACTGAACTCGCTCGCCCATGCGCTCGAGTCGCTCTACACGCCGCTGGCCAATCCCGTCGGGGAGTTGGCGGCGCTGCGTGCGACGCGGCTGCTGGCAAGGGAGCTGCCGCGCGCCGAGCCGGACCGCGAGGCGGTCGCGCTCGGGGCCCTACTGGGTGGATACGCGATCGGCATGTCCGGCCTGGCGGTCCACCACGCGCTCTGCCAGACGGTCGTCCGCCGCGCCGAGCTGCCGCATGCCGAGACCAACGCGCTCGTCCTGCCGCACACGACCGCGTTCATGGCGGACCGCGCGCCGGTCGCGGTCGGTCGCTTCGCAGCCGCGCTCGGGGACGCCGACGCCGATCCCGACGCCGCCTCGGCCCGCGTCGCGCTGCTGACCGCCCAGACCGGCATAGCCGGCCTTGCGGCTGTCGGCCTCGACGCCGGCGCGATTCCTGACCTCGCCGATGCCGTCACCCGCCATCCTGCACTCGCGAACACGCCCGGCGGCGCGCCGTCCCAGGACGACCTCGCCGCGATCCTCCACGCCGCCCTCTGACCGCTCAGGCGGCCTGCTTGACCTGACGCCGCGGTCCCTCGGCGAGTCGCTGCTGCTGGCGCTCGGGCGAGATCGTGATGACGTTCCAGGCGAGGCCGACCTTTGCCATCGCACGGATCGTCAGGCCGGAGATGTCGATTTCCCACCAGCGCATGCCCTGGACGGCGGCGCGGGGGAACGCGTGGTGGTTGTGGTGCCAGGCCTCGCCGAGCGAGGGGACCGCGAGCCAGGCGACGTTGGTCGAGCGGTCGTCGGTCTCGAAGCGCCGGCTGCCGAAGAAGTGGCAGATCGAGTTGATGCTCCAGGTGATGTGGTGGACGAAGAAGACGCGCACGAACCCGCCCCAGAACAGAGCTAGCAGGGCGCCGGTGAGCGTCCCGTCGATCGCGTAGCCGAGCCCGAACGGGATCGCCAGCCCGAGCACGACCCACCAGAGGAAGTGGCGGCTGATGAAGCGCATGCCCGGGTCCTCGAGCAGGTCCGGCGCGTAGCGCTTGGCGTCGGCGGTGCCGTTCTCCTCGAACAGCCAGCCGATATGGGCGTGGTAGAGGCCGCGCAGCCCGCTGCCCTCACCGACGTGTGGGCTGTGCGGATCGCCCTCCTCGTCGGTGTGGGCGTGATGCTTGCGGTGGTCGGCAACCCAGCCGATCACCGGGCCCTGGACGGCCATCGACCCGAGGATCGCGAACAGGTACTTGATCGGGCGGTAAGTCTCGAAGGCGCGGTGGGTGAGCAGCCGGTGGAAGCCGATCGTGATCCCGAACGCCGTCGCCAGATAGACGCCGACCATGATCCCGATGTCCGTCCAGTCGACGAGCTGGTTCCACAACAGCGGGATCGCGGCGAGCACGGCGACGAACGGGATGATCACGGCGGCGATGTTGGCGTTGCGCTGGAGGCGGGTCATGAACTGGACACTAGGCCCAATATTCCGCCACTTCTGGCCCCATCCACAACGATCTGAAGCACAGAAGTTGTAGGTTTCACACAATGACTGCCGCGCTTGACGAGCGACCCTGGGCCGCGCTCCCGCCGGCTGCCGCCGAAGCGCTGCGGCCCGAGCTGCCGGCCGTCGCGGAGGAGATCATCGCCGCGATCAGCGTCGGCGTGCCCGAGTACGCGCTGCCACTCGAGGGCCGGTTCGGCGAGGGGTTGCGGATGGGCGTCGAGCGGGCGCTGCAGCGCTTCCTCGACCTGATCGGCCAGGCGGAGGCCGGTCCTGAGCCCGCACGCCAGGTCTATGTCGACCTCGGCCGGGGCGAGCTGCGGGCGGGCCGCCCGCTCGAGGCGCTGCTCGCCGCCTACCGCCTCGGCGCCCGCGTGGCCTGGCGCCGGCTCGCCGCCGCAGGCGAGCGCGCGGGCCTGGAGTCGCGGACGCTCTACCTGCTCGCTGAGTCGATCTTCGCCTACATCGACGAGCTCTCCGGCGAGTCGATCGAGGGCTACGCGATGGAGCAGGCCGCCGTCGCCGGAGCCCAACAGCGCCGCCGCCGCGAGCTCGCCGCGCTACTCGTCCAGGACCCACCCGCCGACCCAGCCGCCATCGAGGGCGCCGCGCTCGACGCTGCCTGGCCGCTGCCCGGCCTGATCGCGGCGATCTACGTCGCCGACGAGGCGGACCCCGACCGGCTGGCGGTGCGACTGGGGCAGGGCACGATCGCCGCCGAGCTGCCCGCCGGCGCCTGTGCCCTGGTGCCCGACCCCGACGCCCCCGGCCGCCGCGCCCAACTGGAGGCAGCCTTCGCCGACCGCCTCGCCGCCCTCGGCCCAACCGTCCCCTGGCGCGACGCCCACATCAGCGCCGCCCGCGCACAAGCCGCACTCGCGCTGGCCCAAGCAGGCTCGATCCCAGTCCTTGGGGCTACGTCCAAAACCGCCCGTGGGGGAAGGCCCCCCGGGGGCGGTTCCCAAGCCCCCGGGGGGCCTTCCCCCACGGGCGACACCACGGCAACCGGACTAATAGCCGCCGCCGACCACCCAGTAGCCCTGCTCGTCAACGCCGACCGCCGCCTCGCCCGTG
>CAZVRI010000042.1:0-24231 GCA_964629855.1 uncultured Thermoleophilaceae bacterium | reverse complement strand
CGGCCGCACCTTCTGGATGAACCCCGAGCCAAAGCTCTACTGGAACTACGGCGACTCCGTAATGCAGGTCTACGAGCCCTTCTGCACCGGCGTGTTCGAGTGCTGGACCACCAAGCAACTCGAGGGCTTCGTCAACGCCATCGCCGACCTCCGCCCCGTCAAGTCCTCCGCCTAGAGATCGGCCGCGCTCCCCGCGGGTCCTGTCTCCGATTTTGGTTTGAGTGCTCGTTCCTGCGCCTCAAACGCAAAATCGTCGCCACCCGCGGAGGCACAACGTCGGCACCCGTACCACGCCCTCGGCCGCCCAAAGCAAGAGAGAATCCAGGGTCGGAACCGCCTTTCGCTCTACACCCGCTCGCGCTAGCTAGGCGCCTCCTGGTTGGGGCTTCGACTCAGGGGTAAGGGGCGATTCTGCCGATCCGCTCGCTTGAGCGTAAGGCGCAAGTTCCCGAGGTTTGAGATCGCGAGCTTCTCGACAAAGTTCGGCTAGACCGACTGCCAGAACGCTGGTCTAACCCGAACGTATCCCGAACAGAATATCCCGTCTTGGCGGCTGTTTCTGGCTCTGTAGCGGCTTTCCGAAGGCGCGACCGCCCGCGCGCGCGTTCCGTCCGGACGACCCGGTTAGATTCTCGCCGTTCGACCGTGTGTTCGCGCCCCGACGCGCCGGCACATGGTGGAAGGCGGTCGCCCGGTACCTCCCAGCCAGGCGGCGCCAGACGCCGTGCAACCCGCTCGAAGGAAACACCTGGGCCGCTCCCTGCGACGGCCGGAAACCGCCTGTGGCCCCCGGCGAACCGGAGGCCACAGATCAGGTACTTCCTCAGGCCGCCAGATTGGCGGGCTGGATGGAGGGATAGCGTTCCACCAGAACCCAACAAGCAGGTCGCAGGTAATCGGCTACTCCAACGACGGGAAGCGTCTCGCCCGCCAGGCACTCCACCGGTTCAAGCCCGGTGGGCTCGCCGTAAGGGCCTCGCAAGACGTACTTCCCACTGACGAGGGCCTTAGCCCCCATTGTTGCTGTCAGGATGACCATTTGGGCCTCCTGGTTGTTGGTTGACATGACTACCCCCGGACCAGCGTTCGTTTAGCGACTTCGCGCTGGTCCGGGGGGCACGGCACAACAGCCGGCCCATTACGAGCAGGCTGAGCGCAATCCTTGGTACCGGGTCGGACGCCAAAGCCTCTGAAAGGCCCTTTTGGCACAAAATTTCCCTGATTAAGCCGCAAACTGCGAACTTTTTCTTTGGCACTCGACCGGCATGAGTGCCAATACCTTGCCCGGATAGCTCAGCTACGCGCGACGATCTCGGCCGATGGTCCGACCCCGACGCCAGGGAGCTCCCGAGGGGGGGGGTCTGGTGGGTCGCCAGGCGCCGGCCTCCGCGGGTGGCGACGATTTTGCGTCCGCGCGCTGCAGGCGGATGTCGAGCGCGGAGCCCCTCCCGTCGACCAACGCCCCGAGCCCTACACCCTCAACCCGCACCAGGGACGGGGCGCAGTCGCCGACAGAAGCCGAAAGCGTGCGGACCAAAATCGGAGACAGGACCCGCGGGCAGCGCGGCCGATCCCTAGCCCGAAGAACCAGCTACTTCTTCTTCGCCTTCTTGTCCTTACGCCGCTTCTCGCGCTTCTTCGCCTCCGCCTTCAGCCGCACCGGACACCGCCGGCAGCGGGGGCTGGAGACGCAGCACTTCTTCTTCGGCTTGAGCTTCTTGGCGGTCTTGGACATGGGAGGAGCGGTGGCGCGGGACCGTTAGGGCAACCTAACAAACTCGCGGCGGTAGAGTCCGAGCCACGACAGGGGAGCTCGCGGGAAGCGGGCTGAGATGGCGTCCTTGGAGCTGCTCCACCCGGCGCCGACCCATTGAACCTGTGGGGTAATGCCCGCGAAGGGAGCAATGTCAGGAATGAGTGCCGAGGTCGCGCTGGCAGGTGTGGCGCGACGTTATGAGAGCCGTCGGGGTGGCGAGGTCGTCGCGCTCGACGGACTGGAGCTGACGGTTCGGCCCGGCGAGGTGCTGGGGGTCGTCGGCCCTTCTGGCTGCGGGAAATCAACGCTGCTGGAGCTGATCGCCGGGCTACAGGAGCCTGACGGCGGGACCGTCGAGATCGGCGGCGACGGCGGGACGGCGGGGCGGCTGGCGGCCTGCACGCTGATGCCGCAGCGGGACCTGCTGCTGCCGTGGCGCGACGCGCTCGGGAACGCCGGGCTGGCGCTGGAGGCCCAGGGCGTGGCCGGACGCGACGCACGCGAGCGGGCGGCTCCGCTGTTCGAGCGCTTCGGGCTGGCGGAGTTCGAGCGGGCGCGCCCGGCGGCGCTGTCCGGCGGGATGCGCCAGCGGGTGGCGTTCATCCGCACGCTGCTGCCGGGACGGCCGGTGCTGCTGCTCGACGAGCCGTTCGCGGCGCTCGACGCGATTACCCGTGCCGAGATGCAGCAGTGGCTCGCCGACGCGCTGACCGACGAGCCGCGGACGGTCGTGCTGGTGACCCATGACGTCGAGGAGGCGCTGTTCCTCTCCGATCGCGTGGTGGTGCTGTCTCCGCGCCCGGGGCGCGTCGTCGCCGAGCTGGAGGTCCCGCTCCCCCGCCCCCGCGACCGGCGCGCCGCGGTCACCGACCCGACGCTCGCGCGGCTCCGTGCCGAGGCGCTGGAGGCACTGGCGTGAGGCGGGTCGCGCTGACGCTCCTCCTGCTGGCAGGCCTGGTCGCGGTCTGGGCCTGGGTCGCGTCGCTCGACTCGGTCGACGATCTGACGCTGGCCTCGCCGCGCGAGGTCGCCCAGGCGTTCGAGGACGACTGGTCGCTGCTCTGGGACAACGCCTGGGTGACGTTGCAGGAGGTGGTGCTCGGCCTGGCGATCGCGGTCGTCGTGGGCGTCGTGTCCGCCGTCGGCATGCACCTCAGCCGCACGCTGCGCGACGCCGCCTACCCGCTGCTGGTCGGCTCGCAGGCGATCCCGATCGTCGTGCTGGCGCCGATCTTCGTGCTCGCCTTCGACTACGGCATCGGCCCGAAGCTGGCGATCGTCGCGCTGATCTGCTTCTTCCCGATCACCGTCAACGTGCTCGACGGGCTGCGCGCCGTCGACCCCGAGCAGTTGAAACTGATGCGCTCGTTCGGCGCGTCGCGGCTGCGCACGCTGCGCGCCGTCGAGCTGCCGGCGGCGCTGCCGAGCTTCTTCTCCGGGCTGCGCGTCGCATCGACCGTCTCGGTGATCGGCGCGGTCTTCGGCGAGTGGGCCGGCGCCGACTCCGGTCTCGGCCGGCTCGTCCTGCTCGGCAACAACCAGCTTCAGACGCCGCGTGTCTACGCCGGCGTCGTGATCCTCACCCTGATGGCGGTCGCGCTGTTCGCGCTCGCCTCGCTGGCCGAGCGGCTCGTCTGTCCCTGGAATCGAAAGGATGTACCCGCATGAGCCGGACCCGTCCGCTGATCGCCGTCGCCATCGCACTGCTGCTCGCCGCGTTCGGCGCCGGCTGTGGTGAGAAGGAGGACGTGCTCGAGCCCGGCGAGCCGCAGGAGCTGACGCTGATGCTCGACTACTTCCCGAACGCCGACCACGCGGGCATCTACGCGGCCCAGGCGAACGGGGACTTCGCCGACGCCGGCCTCGACGTGACGATCCGCCAGCCGCCGGACCCGGCCGCCCCGATCAAGCAGGTCGCCGCCGGCCGCGTCGACCTCGCGATCTCCTACGAGCCTGAGGTACTGCGCGCACGCGACCAGGGTCTGCGTGTCGTCTCGGTTGGCGCGGTGGTGCGTAAGCCGCTCGCCTCGATCATCTCGCTGCCGAAGGCCGGCGTCCGCACCCCGACCGACCTTGCCGGCAAGACCGTCGGCACGGCGGGGATCGACTACCAGTCGGCCTACCTGAACACGATCCTGACCGACGCCGGCGTCGACCCGAAGACCGTCACCGAGCGCAACGTCGGCTTCAACTTCGTACCCGCGCTGCTGACCGGACGCGTCGACGCCACGCTCGGCGCATTCTGGAACTACGAGGGCACCCAGCTGCGCCTCGACGGGCGCAAGCCGCGGATCATCCGGATGGAGCAGGCGGGCGTCCCGACCTACAACGAGCTGGTGCTGGTCGCGAACGAGTCGGCGCTCGAGCGCGACGGCGGCAAGCTGCGCGCCTTCATCTCCGCGCTCGCCCGCGGGACGCGCCAGCTCGCGCGCAATCCCGACCGCGGCGTCCAGGCGCTGCTCGACGCCAACCCCGATCTCGACCCGAAGCTCCAGCGTGCCGTCGTCAAGGTGACGCTGCCGCTGTTCCTGCCGGCCGAGGGGCGGCCGTTCGCCTGGCAGGCGCCGGCGGAGTGGCAGGCGTTCACCGCCTGGATGCGCGAGAACCGGCTGCTCACGGAGATCCCAGACGCCGGTGGCGCGTTCACGAACGAGTTCCTGCCGGGGCAGGGACTGTGACATTCAGCGCATGAAATCCCTATAACCCGGCTTGATGCGTATGCGCCGTTCCCTCTCGCGGTCGTTGGCCGCCGCCTCGATCGCCTCGGTGCTGGCCGTTGCCGGCGCCGGCTGCGGCGGTGACGACGCCAGCAACACCGACCCCAAGACGGTGCTCGGCGAGGCCGCCGCGAAGAAGATCGACAGCGCTGAGGTCCGCCTGCGGACGTCGGCCGACATTCCGGGCTTCCCGATCCTCGGCAGCAAGATCGCGATCGAGGGCCACGGCCCGTTCGTCGCCAACGGCTCCGAGGCGCTACCCGAGTTCGACTGGAACGTCGTGATGCGCGCCGGCGGCCAGACCTTCCCGGCCCGGGTCAGCGGACTCGACGGCAAGGTCTACGTCGAGTTCATGGGCCAGTACTACGAGGCCGACCCGGAGCAGCTCGAGCAGATTGGGCTCGACGGCGGAGCCGGCAAGCCAAAGCCGACGAGCCTCGCGGAGTTCGGCATCGACCCCGACGGCTGGCTGACCAACGTCAAGGTCTCCGACGGCGAGGACATCGGCGGCGACTCGACCAAGGTCGTCACCGGCCGGGTGAACAAGCAGGAGGTCGTCGAGGATCTGCTGTCGTTGGGCCCGGTCGAGGCGCTGCGGGACTCTGGCGACGACGTCGAGGGCCTGCCGGACGCCAGCGAGGAGAACATCGACAAGGCCGTCAAGTCGATCAAGTCGGCGAAGGTCGAGGTCAACGTCGACGACGAGGGCTACCCGCGCCGCGTCTACGCCAAGCTGCGCTTCACCGTCCCCAAGGACGTCAAGGACACCGCGATCAAGAGCGGGACGATCGTCTTCGACTTGACGCTCGAGCAGATCGGCGACGTCACGGTCAACGTCGAGCCGCCGTTCGATCCCGACCCGCTCTCCGACCTACTCGACTTCGCCCGGACGATCTTCGGCATCGAGAAGGTCTCCGACCTCTGGCAAAAGCCGTAGCCGCGGTACTAGCCGTCGCCGGCCGGCTGCTCGTCTAGGTCGAGAGCCAGGGAGTTGATGCAGAAGCGCTGACCGCCCGGTCCGGGACCGTCGGGAAAGACGTGGCCGAGGTGTGAGCCGCAGCGGGCGCACAGGACCTCGGTACGGCGCATGAAGTGGCTGTTGTCCTCGCGCAGCTCGACGGCCTCGGCGACCGCCGGCTCGGTGAAGCTCGGCCAGCCGCTGCCGGAGTCGAACTTCGTCTCGGAGCTGAACAGCTCGTTGCCGCAGGCGCCGCAGCGGTACATGCCGTCGGCCTTGGAGTGCGTGTAGGCGCCGGTGAACGGCGGCTCGGTGCCCGCCTCACGCAGGACGTGAAAACGCTCCGGATCGAGCTCCTCGCGCCACTCCGCGTCGCTCTTGCTCACCTTGGCGTCCATCCACGCTCCTTGCGATTGGGGTCCCCTCCGATGTTAGGCGCGTGGAGTGCGTACATCCCGGCGAGCGCCTGGAAGGGCGCGTACGGCTCGAAGAAGGCGCGTACCTCGTCCTCGGTCGCCCGCCGTCCGAGCCCCGCGGCGCGGCCGACCAGCTTGACGAACGCCAGGTCGCCGGCCGGCAGCTGGTCGTCGCGGCCCTGCCCGAGGAAGGCGAGGCACTCGAGCGTCCAGGAGCCGATGTTGCGGACCGTGCGCAGCCGCTCCCAGGTCGGCTCGTGGCGCGTCAGGTCGGCGCGCCCGCTGGCAATCTCGCGCGCCGCGCGGATCAGCGCGACCGAGCGCTTCGGCGCCAGCCCGCAGGCGTCGAGCTGCGCTGGGGAGAGCCGCGCGACGGCGGCGGCCGACGGAACGTCGCGCAGCCGTCCGCAGGCGCTCCGCGGGCCGTGGCGGCCGACGAGGGCGCGCTGGATGCCGAACGCCCGCTCGACGTCGATCAGCTGCTCGGTGACCGCCCACGCAAAAGCCTCGAACGGCTCCGGGCGTCGCCGCGGCCGCAGCCACGGCTGACGCCGGATGACTGGGCCGAGCAGTCGGTCGCGGTGGAAGGCACGCTGGAACGGGCGCAGGTCGTGGTCGACGCCGAGCGCGAAGCGCATCCGCTCGATCCCGACGGCGGCAGCCTCCTCGCTCGCCGCCTCGCCGCGCAGCCGCACCGCCCCGCCGGCGACCCAGGCCCGGACCGTCACCGGCTCGCCATCCTCTACGTGGAGCAGCCGCTCCAGGACGCCGTCGCGGTTGCGCAGCACGCCGTCCATCCCACCGCCTGGCATCCGGTACGGGCCGATCGGGACCGCATCGACCTCGAGGGCGGCGGTGGCCGCCTGTGGCGCCTCAGCGGCTGCCAGCGCCGCGTTCAGCGCTTCAGCAGGTGGACGTCGACCAGGAACGAGCGCGAGGCCGCGACCTCGACGCCGCGCTTGGCCTGCATCCGCTTGCGGCGCTTGGCGACCGACCGCGCAGCGTTCGGCCGGCGCAGGACGCGCAGCAGCATGAACGCGGCGATTCCGAGCACCATCCCGCCGCTGGCCGCGGCGACCGTCGCCGGCACCGAGACCTTGCGCGTGGCGATCGCGGTGTCCGGCTGGGACTCCGCGACAGCAGGCAATACGCGCGCCTCGACGACCTGCTCGTCCTCGGGGACCAGCTCGCCGTCGATTCCGGCGTCGTCCGCCTGGCTGTCGCCTACCTCGGACACGAACGGCGAGTGTAGCTGCCTTACAGGACGCGCTCGTAGATCCGGTACTTCTTGACGACCTTGCCGCCCATGCCCTCCATGCCGCGGTTCATCGCGTCGTTGGTCTCGAGGATCCAGCCCATCTCGCCCCACTTCTGCGGCGTCGCGATCGCCATGTCGAAGTGCTCGATGTAGAAGCCGGCTGCGACGCCGGTGTGCTGGTACTCGGGCTTGACGCCGAGGAAGCCGACGCGAACACGGTCGACGATCTTGCGCCGGCGCAGGTAGCGCGGCAGGAAGGGCAGCAGCCGGCCGTTCGTCCCCTTCAGGACCTGGTTGACGTCCGGAACGGTGATCGCGATCCCGACGGTCTCCCCCGTGTCGACCTTCTCGGCGATCATGAACCAGTTCGGGTCGTAGACGAGCTGGAGGTCGATCGCGTAGGTGTCGAGATCGGCCTTGGTGTAGGGCGTGAAGCCCCAGTTGTCCTTCCAGGCCTCGTTGTAGGTCTCGGCGAACAGGTCGAGGTCGCGGCGCAGGTGACGGCGCGACATCTTGCGGATCCGGATGCCGTGCTCGGGCTCGAGCTTCGCGGCCATGTCGACGATCCCCGGGACGATCTTCTCGCGGTCCTCGATGTAGAGCTCCCACATCCAGAGGTCGATCGCCTTGCCGAGCCCGTGCTCCTCGCAGAGCCGCTGGTAGTACGGCGGGTGCCACGGCTGGCGGATGAACGGCTCGCGGTCGAAGCCCTCGACCAGGACCCCCGACTCCTCGTTCATCGAGAAGTCCATCGGGCCGACCATCCGGTCGCGACCGCGGGCGCGCAGCCAGGCCGCGGCGGCGTCGAGCAGCGCGCCCATCGCCTCACCGTCGTCCTCGACCTCGAGGAAGCCGAACATCCCCCAGTCGTTGCCCTGGTAGGCGTTGAACTCGTGGTCGACCTGGGCGCTGATCCGTCCGACGACACGGCCGTCGCGCCGGGCCAGGAACAACTCGCCCTCACCGTGCTTGAAGAACGGGTTCAACCGCTGGATCAGGAACAGGTGGCGCTCCAGCCGCAACGGAGGGATCCACTGCTCGGCGTTAGCATGCAGCCGGTAAGGCAGCTCGACGAACTCCCGCCGGTCGCGCCAAGAGCGCACGGGAGTCACCTCCAAGGCCACGTCGCGGCACCCTAGTCAATGGCGATCGAAACCGACCTCTTCGCGAAGGCGCGCAACCACGATCGGCTCGAGCAGCTGACCGCCGCGCGCGAGCACGACCTGCTGCCGTACTTCCGCGTCGTCGAGGCCGAGCCCGGCCCGATCGCGCTGATGGAGGGCAAGGAGCGGATCACGCTCGGCTCGAACAACTACCTCGGCCTGACCGGCGACGAGCGGGTCAAGCAGGCGGCGCGCGACGCGCTCGACACCTACGGCACCGGGCTGACCGGCTCGCGCTTCATGAACGGCACGACGCCGCTGCACCTCGAGCTCGAGCGCGAGCTGGCCGACTGGATGGGCACCGAGGACGCGCTCGTCTTCACCGCCGGCTACCTCGCCAACGTCGGCTGCATCGCGACGCTGCTCGGGCCCGAGGACACGGTGATCTGCGACTCCGGCGACCACGCGTCGATCCTCGACGCGGTGACGATGTCGCGCGCCCGGATCAGGCCGTTCCGCCACAACCGGCTCGACAAGCTCGAGCGGATGCTCGACCGCGCCGGCAGCGACGGCGGTGGCGTCCTGGTCGTCGTCGACGGCGTCTTCTCGATGGAGGGCGACCTCGCGCCGCTGCCGGAGATCGTCGCGCTCTGCCGCAAGTACGGCGCCCGCCTGATGGTCGACGAGGCGCACGGCGTCGGAGTGCTCGGCACCAACGGGACCGGCGCCTGCGAGCAGCTCGGCGTCGCCGCCGACGTCGACCTGCGGATGGGGACCTTCTCGAAGTCGCTCGCCTCCTGCGGCGGCTTCATCGCGGGCCCGACCGAGGTGATCGACTTCCTGCGCGTCCAGTCGCGCGCCTTCATGTTCACGGCCGCGGCTGTGCCGGCCGCCGTCGGCGCCGCGCTCGGCGCGCTGAAGATCATCCGCACCGACGAGGGCCGCGACCTGATGGCGCGGCTGCTCGACAACGCCCGCTACCTGCACAGCGGGCTGTCCGAGCTGGGCTTCGACGTCGTCGAGCCGGCGACGCTCGCCGACGGCTCCGAGCTCGTCACGCCGATCGTCCCGGTGACGATCGGCGACGACTGGAAGGCCGTGCTGTTCTGGAAGGCGCTCTACGAGGCCGGCGTCTACGCGAACGTCGCCCTCTACCCCGCCGTGCCACGCGGTGGAGCGCTGCTGCGGACGAGCGTGATGGCGACCCACGAGCGCGAGCAGCTCGACCGCGCGCTGGAGATTTTCGAGCGCGCCTACGCGGTCCTCCCCGAGGACCCCGACGCCGCCGTCGAAATCCAAAAAGCCCGCTCTTAGCGTACGAGCCGGACGAACCGCTGTTGACGGTCGGCGGCTGCTTCGATTTATTGCTGGCTCGGCTTCGATCCCTCCAAGGAGGCCAACGGCGCGGACGTTGGTGGTGAGAGCCCGGAGCCCACAAGGGGAACTGCATCCGCTGTCAAGTACGCACTTAGTGCGGGGAGGACGTATGGGCAACATCGCTGCCTTCGGTGCCGGTCAGGCTCAGCACCTACAGGCGCTCGAACATGCAAACCGGGTGAGGCTTGCGCGCGCTGAGATGAAGCGCCGCATCGCGGCTGGGGACCTGCCTGCCGCCGAGGTCATCCTGAGTTGCCCGTGGGAGGCCGAGAGCATGTCGATCAGCGACGTGCTCATGAGCCAGAAGCGGTGGGGCCGCGCCCGCTGCCGACGGCTGCTGACGTCGATCGCGATTCCCGAGAACAAGCGGGTCGGCACGCTGACCGAGCGTCAGCGCGCGATCGTCGCATCGACGTTGTCGGGCGAGCGCTCCCTGGCTTACGCCTAGGGAGCGCCGCGCGCCCGGCTACCGGAAGGAGACGCCGCCGGAGCGGCTTCTGAAGAGCCGGCGCAGCGCGAAGAGCGAGCCGACGAAGGCGAACAGCCCAGCGATGAGCAGCGGGCCGAGTGTCGCCACGCCGGCGACCAGGTTGAGCACCAGGATCGTCGCGATCGCGACCACGCCCGACAGCAGCGTGCTGTGCGAACGGAAGCCGGTCACGTGCTCGCGGATCGCAAGCTCGAGGCCGGCGAGCGAGGCCACGGCGAGACCCGCGGCGAGCTTCGCGTTCGCGGCCTCGCCGCCGCCCTCGACGAAGCCCCAGACCATCAGCACGAGGCCCGCGAGGACCAACAGCTCGGTCAGCGGGAACGGCGCCCACAACGGCGGCGGGCGCTCGTCCAGCCGCGGCCGCCGGTTCGCGTCGCGCTGGCGCGCCGGCTCCGGCAGGCCCTTGCGCATCCGCTCGGCGCGGGCGCGGCGGGCGGCGTCGCGCTCGGCGCGCGTGCTGCCACCGGCGTCCGCGACACCCGTGCTCCCACCGTCCGCTCGCTTGCGGCTCCGCTTGCCCACCCTATGACCTCACCTTCAGGTGGCTAAGGGACAACCCGAGGAGATCTTGACGCGCCACCAGTTGGCGAACATGCCGATCAGCCCCCAGCGCGGCACGACGTGCCAGTGGTGGCAGCCCGGCTCGCCGATGTCGGCGTTGCTGACGCGGACCCAGTGGTGCTCCTCCGGATTGCGCAGCATGTCGTCGATCAGGTGGCGGTTGGCGTCCTCGACGGCGTGGCGCTCGCGGAGGTCGCGACGGGCGTCCTCGACACGCGTGGCGAGCGCGTCGCGAATCCGCTCGAGCTCGCCGAGGTCGCGGATCCGCGGCCGGCCACTCGGGTGGTCGACGCCGAACTCGAGCCCCTTGCGCGGCCACGACGCCGCGAACAGCTTCGCCAGATCGCGCTCCAACCGCTCGATCTGAAGGTGCAGAGAACGCCGGGCGGGCCGCTCGTCCAGTGCGGCGCCAGGCTGGAGTGGCTGTCGTACTGCGCTCGAACGCTCGAGTACGTCGATCACTGCGTCCTCCCCGGGTTGGACTCCCCCAGCCTACCATCGGCCTGACCGCCCTCCAACATGTCGGCGGCGATCCACAGCGCCTCGTCGATCTCGACCTGCGAGACAGCGGAAGCGGCCAGCGCGCAGACGGCCATCGCAGTCGTGCGGTCGTCGACGGCGTGGTCGGCGCCGACCTGGCCGTCGAGGCGCGCGAGCGGCGTCTGCTGGTCGGCGTAGACGACCTCGCCGGCGCGCAGCATGCCCTCGGTGCCGCCGAGCGTCTCGCCTGTCACCGCGGGCCGTAGCCCAGGGCGGCCGGACAGCTTCGCCGCGTCGGCGACGAAGACGGGGACGCCGGTCTCGAGCGTGGCGACGACGACCGCGTCGGTCGGCATGCCGCGGCTCGGCAGCCCGCCGTATTCGAGGCGCTGGACCATCAGCTCCTCGACGGGCGTGCGGTCGGTGTCGGGGTCGACTCCGAGCCGCCGCCACAGGACGCGGTAGGACCACGGCACCGTGTCCTGGCGCGACTGCACGACGGTCGCGCCGCTGATCCGCCCGGCAAGCGTGCGCATCCGCTCGCGGACCGGCTTGGGGGTCTTGCCCGGTCGCGCGTCGACGGTCAGCCAGTAGACCCCGAGGCCCGGGAACTCGGCGGCCAGCTCGGGCGCTACCCAGCCGCCCTCTACCGCCTGCTCCCCCACCTCACTGCGCCTCGGAGCGGGCGACGAGCTTGCGGATGTACCCCCGCAACTGGTCCTCGGTCAGGTTGCCGAGCTCGACGCGACGGACCGTTCCGCCAGGGGTCGAGAAGACGGTCGTCGGGCAGACGCCGATGCCGTAGAGGTTGACGACGGCCCCGTCGCGGTCGACACCGACCGGCATCGTCCAGCCGCGTCGCTCGACGATCTGCTCGACCTCGTCGCGATCGTCGCCGCTGACGATCGCCGCAAACTCGACCTGGGGGAACTCGTCGCGCATCCGCTCGACACGGTCGACCTGCGGCTCGCAGTCGGCGCCGCGGGTAACCAGGAAGGTCAGCACGAGCGGCTTGCGCCGCAGCTCGCAGACGTTGACGACCTCCTTGCTGACCAGGTCACAGGCTGGAACCTTCCCCGCCGCGTCGTTGCCGCCGCTCTCCTGGCGAACGTTGGCGTCGAAGTCGTCGGCGTTGCCTGTCGCCGAGGGAGCGGCGAAGTCGGGCAGCTGGGCGCCGATCGCCGGGCCGCGCAGCCCCTCGCCCTTGTTCGGCAACGACGAGGTGACGGTGAAGATCCCGATCCCCATCAGCATCAGGATCCCGACCACCCAGGCGTAGCGGTTGCCAGGCCGCCGGACCTCAGGGGGACGGCGGCGTGGGTCGTCCGGCTCGGGGTTGATCCGGTCCTGCTCCTCGAACCGCTCGGCCGCGCTGCGGCGGTCCGGCGCGCCGAGATCGCCGAAGCGGTCGTCAGACATTGCTACCCCGCCGGGCCGCCCAGACAAGGGCGGCCGGCAACACGAGCATCACGCCGAGCAGTGAGACAGAGAGGTCCACGACCGTCAGGATCCCGAAATCGCGCAGCATCCGGATGTCCGAGGCCGCGAGCACCGCGAAACCGGCGATCGCGGTGACGCCGGAGGCCATCACGGCGGCGCCGGTCGACGCGTAGGTCGTCTCCAGCGCGCGGGCCGCCGATGCGCCGCGTTCGCGCTCCTCGCGGTAGCGCGACGAGAGCAGAATGCTGAACTCGGTCGAGATCGCGATCACCAGCGCGCCGAGCGTCACCGACATCGGATTCAGCTCGACCTCGAACGGTCCCGGGAGCAGGCCGAGGATGAACATGATCCCGCCCGACCAGCCGGTCGCGAGCGCGATCGGAATCAGCGGGATCGCCGCCTCGCGGATGCTGCGCCGCACGACGAGCAGGACCAGGAAGACCGCGAGCAACGCCGCGAGCAGGGTCAGCGCGCGCCGCAGCGGCGAGGAAAGCTTGTCGTTGGCGTCGGCGGCGAGCACCGGCAGTCCGACCACGGCCGCCTCCACCCCGGGCGGCGGATCGAGCTGCCGCTCGATCCGCTCGACGACCTCCTGCTGGCGCTCGAGCGACTGCAGACGGATGCCGAAGGCGAGGTTGGCCGTCTTGCGGTCGTCGGTCAGCAGGCCCTGGGTGAGGTATGGCGGGATCGAGTCGAGCAGCGCCCGCACGCGCTTCTTGTCGCCGCCGCCGACCGCCGTGAGCAGGTCAGGGAGCGAGAGCGCCGGACACAGCTCGGGCGCGTCCTTCGCCTGGCTGCAGCGCGCACCGGACCGGTACCCGGCGTCGTCGAGGACGCGCTGCTGGAAGTCGGACATCCAGGCGAGCACCTTCGGGTCGGTGACGTCGTCGGCGCGCACGGTGACGTCGATCTCGCCCGAAACGCCGGTCTTGTCCTGGAGCTCGTTGATGTCCTGGAGCGCCTGGAGATCGCCCGGCACGAGCTCGCGGATGTCGGAGACGACGGTCGACTGGGTGTCGGCCGCCCAGCCGACGACGGCGAGCGCGAGCGCGATCGCCAGCACCCGTCGCGGCCGCGCGATCGATGTCGCGAGTGCCCGCTCGCCGCGCTCCACCGCCCACAGCCGCAGCGAGCGCCAGCCGCGCGCGACGGCGCGGCCCGGACCCGACTCGGCGATCCGGGTACCGAGATCGGACAGCGCCGCGCGCGCCGGCGGCAGCATCGGCGGCACCCCCTCGGGCCGCCGGCGCGGCTCGCCGAAGCGCACCAGCGCAGCGAACCCCGCCAGCAGCGCACAGGTGAGCGCGACCGCGATGCCGACGACGAGCAGCGCCCCGAAGCCGCGCACCATCGGGACCGGCGAGGTCAACAGGATCAAGAAGCCGACGGCGGTCGCGACCCCGGCGGTGACGATCGTCGGCCCGCCGGCCGCCGCGGCGAGAGGCGCCGCCTCGGCTGGCGGCGCACCGGTCCGCGCGCGGACCTCGTCATAGCGCGCCTGGAACTGGATCGCATAGTCGACCGCTAGCCCGATCAGGACCGGCAGCACGGCGATCGACGCCATCGTCAGGTTGCCGCCGACCAGCGCCAGCACGCCGAAGGTGATCGCCGAGGCCGCGAGCGCGAGCGCGAGCGGCAACAGCCGCAGGCGCGTGCGGAAGACGACGGCGAGCGTCGCCGCCATGACCAGGATCGCGGCCGCCAGCAGCCACGGGATCGCGTCGCGGACGGCGTCGCCGAGCGCGTCGACGACGACGGGAATGCCGGTCACGACGTAGTTGCCGCCCTGCTCCAGCTGCAGCTGTGGCTCGGCGACCGCCTCGCGGACGAGCTCGACCGTCCGGCTGCGCTCCTCATCGCTGAGATCCGGCCGCAGCCGCATCTGGATCAGCGCGGCGTCGTCGCTCGGGAAGAGGTAGGAGAACTGGGGCTTCGGCGTCTTGCCGTCCTTGCCGAAGACGAGCGCGGACACGAAGCCCGGACTGTCGACCGACGGGATATCGGTGATCCCGTAGCGCAGCGCCAGCGACAGCAGCTGCTGCTGGACCTTCTTGGTCGCCTGCGGGCCGCTGGTCTTCGCTTGCGCCAGCATCTGCGTCAGGCCCTGGCCGATCGCACCGACCGAGGTGTTGACGAACGTGCCCGGGCCGAGCACGACCTTCGCCGGCTTGTACTTGGCAAGCTCGCGGCAGGGCTCCGGCAGGGCGCGCAAACCGTCCTTGGGCGCGTTGCCGGCCAGGCAGCCCTCGAGCTGGATCAGCTTCTGCAGGTCGGTCGTCAGCATCGTCCGCTGGAGGTCGCCCTCGACCAGCACGACGATCGCGTCGTCGCCGAAGTCCTGCTTGAAGCGCTCGGTCTGCTTGAACGTCTCCGAGCCCTGCGAGACCAGCGAGTCGGTTCCGGTGCTCGGCTCCAATCGCAGCGCGAAGAGCGCGCCGGCGACCGCGATCAGCGCAACGGCCGCCAGTGGCACCAGCGGGCGACGCGCGACCGCTCTCACGATCCGCTCGAAGATCTTGCCCGTCGGCACGGGCTCAGCTTAGGCTAGGGAGCGGGTATCGGTCGCAGGTTCGGGTACCTGCCGCTCTGCCCGACGGTGCGGCCAAGTGGCGCCTGCTCCCGGCATGGCGGCGCCGGCACGACTCCGGTCGTGCTGCCGGCGAAGGCGAACTGCTCCAGCAGCGCGCGCAGCTCGGCGGGCAGCAGCGGCCCGACCGGGCCGAGGACGCTCGCCGGCCCCGCGATCTCGCAGAGGTAGCGGCCGAAGACGGGCAGCCCGCCGCGCAGCTGGTCCGAGGCGCCCGGCTCGACGTACGGGTTCGAGCGGTTGCTCGGCAGGCGGCGCGGGTAGGCGGCGAGGTTCTCCGGATTGAGGGGGTTGGTAGTGCGCAGGTAGTGCAGCGGCCGCGAGCTGCCAGGCGGGCGGTCGGTGACCTGTGTCGCCGCCGCGTCGAGTGCGAAGAACGCGGCGATCTCGCGCTTGTAGAGGCCGAGATAGCCGAACACCGGCTGCAGGTTGCGCAGGAACGGCTCCAGCCTCGCGAGCAGTGGCTTGGTG
This sequence comes from uncultured Thermoleophilaceae bacterium, assembly GCA_964629855.1. Classification (GTDB taxonomy): domain Bacteria; phylum Actinomycetota; class Thermoleophilia; order Solirubrobacterales; family Thermoleophilaceae; genus JAAYBF01. The sequence continues at coordinate 8,617 of CAZVRI010000042.1, read as the reverse complement.
TCGTCGAGCGACTGCTCGAGCGCCGGCAGGCCCGTGCGCGAGACCTTGATCAGCGGGTTGAGGTCCTTGAACAGGCCGCGCATGTCCGGCGCCAGGCTCTTGAGGCTGACGAGCGTCGGCGACAGCTCGCGCGCCGCCGGGCGTAGCTGGGTGACGAGCGGGTCGGTCAGCTCGGCGAACTCCGACAGGCGGACGGTCGTCGTGCGGGTCTCGCGGAGGAAGGTCGGCAGCGCGACGAACGCCTCGGCGAGCTGGCGGTTGCGCGCAGCCGTCGTCTCGAAGACACGGTTCGAGTTCCCGATCAGTGCGCGCAGCTGGCCGCGCCGCTCGCTGAGCGCGTCGAAGACCTCGCCGGTGTCGCGCACCAGCGTCCGCGTCGCAACGCTCTGGCGCTTCAGGATCCGGATCACGTCCTCGCTGTCCTGCGCGAACGGCGTCAGGTTGGCCAGCGCGGCGTTGAGCGCCGCGCCACGGTCGCCGACTGCCCGGCCCTGCGCGTCCATCCAGCTGCTGAATGCCCGCCGCGTGTCGGGATCGAAGGCGCGGAAGATCTCGTCGAGCTCGACCGTCGGCGACACCGCCCCCGCCGGCAGCTTTCCGCCATCGGCGAGCATCCGCGAACCGGGGCCGGGTGTCAGCTCGACGTAGGTCTCCCCGAGCAGCGTCTTCTGACGCAGGATCGCGCGCGTGTCGACCGGGATCGGGGCGAACTCGTCCTGCAGCTCGATCGTCGCGTCGGTCATGCCCGTCTGCGGGTTCGCCTCCTTGGACTTGACCTTGCCGACGTTGACCCCGGAGATCCGCACGTCGGCCTCCTGGGTCAGCTGCCCCGCCTCCGGGAACTCGATCTGGAAGCGGTAGCCCTCCGCGCGCAACGGGATCGGGCCGCCGAAGGTCAGCCAGAGGTAGAGCAGGATGCCGACGCAGGCCGCCGTGAAGCCGACCATCGCGAGCACGCCGTACTTGGAGGTCTGCTTGACCATCGCTACGGCACCGCCTCGGGACAGACCTCGCTCTGACGCGGGGCGTTGAGCAGCTGGATCAGGACGTTCAGCGACGGCGTCGTCGCGCCGATCTGGTCGAGGACGCCGAGTCCGCTGCACGAGACCAGAACGATGCCGCGACGGATCGGGCCGTGGGCGTCCTGCGTGCCCCAGAGCGTCGCGGCGTTGTGGTTCGCCCACGATCCCCAGAAGAGGTAGCCCTCCTCGCGGCCGGGCGGGTTGTAGGCGATCGTGTTGAGCAGCGAGTTGACGACGCGCACTGTCTTGGTCAGCCGCGGCGCGACGACGGCGAGATCGGCCGCCGCGCTGCGCAGGTCGCGCACCGTCGGCTGGACGTCACGCGCGAACGGCCGCAGCTCGTTGCGGATCACCGGCGTCGTTGTGCGCAGGAACGGCCGCGCCTGGACCAGCGACGGGCCGAGCGCCCGCGCGCCGGGCCGCAGCTCCTGCAGCGCCGGGCCGAGGTTGGTCGCCAGCGCGTCGACGCCGCGCAGCGTCGACGCGGTCTGGTCGAGCGTGCCCGGCAGCTCGCGCAGCGCCGCGCGCAGGCTCGTGTCCTGGCGCGCGATCGCCTCGAAGTTGGCGTTTGCCGAGTCGACGAAGCCGGCGAGCTGGGTGTCCTTGTCGCCGAGCTCGTTCGCGAGCTCCTGGAAGTTGTGGACGACACGCTGGAGGTTGCGGCGGCGGTCGATCAGCCGCTTGGTGATCCGCTCGGTGTCGCGCGTCGTCGGCTCGAACCGCTTCAGCGTCTGGCGCAGGTTCGCCGGGTTGTTCCCAGACAGCGCCTCAGCGCCGGAGTTGAGCAGGATGCGCAGGTAGTCGCGCGTGTCGCCGTCGAGCGAGGCCAGGATCTCGTCGGGGTTGACGTCGGGCAGCGTGTTGTCGACCGGCACGCGACCCCCCTCGGGGATCTCGCCGGCGGCCGGCGTGCCGGGATCGAGGCTGAGGTACATGTCCTTCAGCCCGGTCTTCGACCGCAGCAGGATCGTGGCGTCCTTGTAGATCGGCGCGTACTTGCGCTTGATCTTCATCTCGACGAGCGCGCGGCCGTTCTCCAGCCGGACGTTGCCGATGTCGCCGACCTGGACGCCCGCGATCGAGACCGTCTGACCCTGGCCGGGGACGACCGCCTGCGCGGTCTGCAGCTCGGCATCGACGGTGTAGAAGTCGGTGCCGACCACCGGCACCCAGGCCGGCAGGTAGAAGCGCTGGTTGGACAGGATGTAGCCGCCGATCGCCAGTGCGACGATCACGATGAAGATCAACGCGGCGAGGGAGCGCGCGTGCTTGCGCAGCTGGACGCTCACGGTCCACCCCCGAGCCGGGCGTCGTTGAGCCGCGGCCGCTGCTGCTTGGCGCAGACCGCGGTCCGGTTGTAGGGCGGCCGCTTGGACGGCCGCGCCGGCCGCGTCCCGAGCGGCGGCGCGACGGCGTTGCCGAACAGCGGCCCGACACCCGGCAGCGAGCCGGTCGACACCGTCTGGGCGCCGCCGCCAGGCTGGAAGCGGGTGTAGGGACCATTGCCGTCGAAGTTCTGCGACTCGCCGGACAGCCCGACCAGGCCCTGGAAGAACTCCTTGTAGTTCTCGACGCCCGTGGTCAGCGGCGGGTCCTGGATCACGACGTCGCCGGTCGGCAGGATCGTGTTCAGCAGGCAGCGATCGACGAGGTCGACCTGCGGCAGCAGCTGGACGGTGCCGTCGGTCGCCTCGGCGAGGTCGGCGGTTGCGGGACGGAGCACCTTGACCAGTCCCTGCAGCTCGGACGGCGAGACCAGCTTGCGCGTCTGGCGCACCCACGGGAAGGCGGCGTCGATCGTCGCCGCCGTCTGGTTGACGCCCGGCAGGATCTCGCGCGCGAACGCGCGCGTCGGCGGGAAGGCGGCGTTGAGGCTGTCGAGTGCCGGGTTCGCCGCGTCGAGCAGCTGTGGCAGCGCGCGGATCGTCGCGCGCAGGTCGCCCTGCTCCGAGGCCAGAGCCCCGGTGGTGACGTTGAGGTTGGTGATCAGGTCCTGCAGCTCCGCCTCATGACCCTCGAGCTCGCGCGAGACCCGCGCGCCGCCGCGGATCAGCTTCGAGAGGTCGTGCGGCTCGAGGCCGAGCAGCGACTGGTTGACCACCGCCAGCCCGCGCAACGCCCCCGGCGCGTACTTCAGCGACTGGTTGCCGGCCTCGGCCGCGGTCTTGCCCCGCACGGCTGGGTCCTGGGTCGCGTCCTCGGCGGCGGTCGGCTCGCCGGAGATCGCCTCGCCGTAGCCGCGGACGAGCGTCTGGAGGTCCTTGCGGGCGTCGGTCTTCAGCACGCCGAGCACCTGGTCGAGCTGGACCGGCGCGGCGGTCTGGGTCATCGGGATCGTGTCGCCGGAATCGAGCTGGCGGCCCGCGGGCGTACCCGGCTCGAGATCGACGAAGAAGTTGCCCTCGAGGAAGATCCGCGGCCGGATCTTCAGCTCGGCGTCGGCGCGGATCGGCAGCGCCTCGTCGTCGAGCTCCATCGTCACGACCGACGCGGTCGAGTCGTCGCCCGCCGCCTCGACCGCGGTCACCTTGCCGACGTCGACGCCGGCGATCCGCACCGGCGAGCGCAGCCCGACGTTCGCGGTGTCGGCGAATACAGCCTTCAGCTCGTAGCCGCCGCGGAACGGGAGCCCGTTGAACGCGAGGAAGAGGCCCGTGACGACGAGCGACACCGTGATCACACCGGCCACGACCTTCGAGACGCCGCGACGGTTCCAGGGGTAGCCCTCCTTCATCGCGTGTCACCCCCAGTCGCCGACAGCGACGGCCCGCTCTGGCCGCTGGTCACGGTCCCCTGGTTGCCGGGGACGTTGCCGATCCGCGTCTGACCGACGACGAAGTCCTCGTTGCCGGCCTCGCACTCGCGCGGCTGACCCGGCGCCGCCGTGTTCGGATACGGGTTCGAGTGGAGGTGGTTGTCGATCCCCGGCCCGTTCGCCGGGGCGCTCGACGGGAAGCCCTCGGAGTTCGGCCCGACCGGCGTCGCGACGATGATGAAGCGCTGCCAGGTGCCGTTCGAGTCGCCCTCCGACAGCAGGCTCGAGATGTTGCGGAACCAGAGCGTCGGGTAGTTGCAGACGGTCTGCGCGGGGGTCAGGAAGGCGACCGTCGGCTTCAGCACCTTGGTCGTGTCGCGCAACCGCCGCACGCCGAGCGGAACGACCGGGTCGTCGGCGAACTCCGCCAACGCGTCGAAGACGTCGGCGAGCTGGCGGTTGAGCGGCGGCGTCTTCGGCAGCGTGCGCGTCCCGATCTCCAACGCGTCGGCGAGCACCGGCGCCGAGGTAGGCAGCGTGCGGAAGCCTGGCCGCAGCTCGCGGAACAGCGCCGTCGAGTTGCGCACGAACGGCCGCTGGCGCGGGAACTCCGTCGTGCCGACGGCGAAGGTCCGCGGCGACTCGGAGATCGCGTCCTGGATAAACGGCCGCGCGACCCCGGCCAGCGCCGCGAAGGTCGTGTCGAGGTTCGCGAACAGCGCCGCCTGGGTCTCCGCCACCGGGGCGACCTCGGCGGCCGTCGCGCCGAGTGCGCGGAACAGGCGGTCGAGCCGCGTCCGCGGGTCGGCGAGGTTGCGCATCACCGGCGTGAGATCAGTGACCAGCGGCCGCAGGCTGGCGATCGCCTCGTTGAGGTCCGGACCGCGCCCCGCGAAGCCGGAGCCGAAGCCCTGCAGCGACAGCTGGATGCCGCGCCGGGTGCGGGTGTCGAACATGTTGAAGATCTCGTCGAGCTCGACCGGGGTCGGCGTCGCCTGGGTGACCGGGACGACGGCCCCCTCCGCGTAGCCGGCACGCGAGCTGCCGGGCGTCAACGCCACGTACTTGAGCCCGAGCGCCGACACCGGCCGCACGAGGAACGTCGAGTCGATCGGCAGCGGGTCGAGGTCGTTGTCGAGCTTCATCTCGATCTGGGCAACGCCCCTGCCATCGGCGCCGTGGACGGCTGTGACCTCGGTGACCGCGCCCACCCGGGCGCCGCCGATCCGCACCTCGTTGCCCGGAACCAGGTTGGCCGCGTTCGGCAGGCGGGCGCTGAGCTCGTAGGTCGGCACGAACGGGAGGCCCGAGTTCGCGTTGTAGGACAGGAAGATCGCGACGAGCATCACGAGCAACGTCACCGAGCCGACGAGCACGGGATTGGCGGTGACGCCCTGGCGGCGGCGCTCGTTCATTGGCCATCCCCCAGGAGGTAATCGAGCAGCGGGTCGGCGACGCCGTCGAGGGCGGGCGACGGTCCGGCCGCTCCCTTGCGGATCCGGTCGACGTTCTGCTTGCCCTCGGCCACGACCTGCTCGGCGAGCCGCTGCGCCGCGGGCCCGCCGCCGGGCGGCACGCTGCCGGTCTTCGGCCCGTCGTCCGCCTTGCCCAGCTTCGCCAGCTCGGCGAGCGCCGGGGCGAGATCGTCACCACCCGTGCTCGTCGCCCGCGTCTGGGTGAAGTTCGAGTTGCAGCCGCTCGCCGGCCGGGTCGCGTAGAGCGCGCAGAGGTTGACGCTGAGGCCGGCACGCAGGTAGTGGCCGATCCCATCGAAACCATTGATCGCGAGCGTCTGGAAGAACAGGTAGTCGGCGAGCCGCTCGATGCCGCCGGTCTTGTCGAACGACGCGGTGAACTTGTCGAGGTTGGTCGATACCGGCTTCGCCTGGCGGGCGAAGTCGCCGACGTCCTGGATCAGCGGCCGGGTCTCGATCAGCGCCGGCCGCCCAGTCACGGCCGCCTGCCCAAGACTGACCAGCGCCGGCGTTGCCGCGCTCGAGAACGGCCCGAGCTGCTCGATCAGCCGCGACAGGCTCGGGCCGGCGAGCCGCAGGTCGCGCGCGACCGGCGTCCCCTCGTCGGCGAAGCCCTCGAGGTCGGCCATCAGCGGCCGCAGCTGGCGCAGGAAGCCGGGCAGCCGCTGGATGCCGAGCGAGATGTCGTCGCTGCGCTCCGCCGTCGCCTGGCCGGTCGCGTTGGCGTTGCGGATGAAGCCGGCGACACGCTCCTTCTCACGCGCGAGCGGCGCCAGCGCGGTGTCGGAGTCGCGCGCCAGGTTCGCCAACACGCGGTTCTGGCGGGCGAGGATCGCCAGTACCCGGTCGGTCTGGCGCAGCGCCGGGTTGGCGCGGCGGATCAGCTGGTTGAGGTCCTCGCCCCGGCCGGCGAGGCCGGCGCCCAGCTCGTCGAGCAGGATCGTCAGCCGCTCGCGGAACGGCAACCGCATGATGTCGTTGATCAGGTCGAGGTCGACCGGCGAGCTGGTGCGGTCGAGCGGCAGCAGGTGCTGGCCCGCGCCCTCCCCCTCATCGATCTCGGGCAGCTCCGGCGAGCTGGAGTCGCCCGGATCGCACTCGACGTACTTCTCGCCGATCAGCGACTGCGGGCGGACCGTGCACTGGGCGTCGGCGTGGAACGGCGTGAACCCGTCCTTGTTGATCGCCAGGACGGCGACCGCCTTGTTGTCGTCCGTCACGTCGAGCGACTCGATCGTCCCGACCGGCGCGCCCGCGACCTTGACCTCCTCGCCCGGGACCGCCGACGACACGTTGTCGAAGATCGCCCGCACGCGGTAGCCGTCGTCGCCGCCGCCGAGTGCCGCGAAGACCAGCGCGACCAGGACCAGCGCCGCGCACAGCAGGGCTGTGACGAGCCGCCGCATCAGCCTCCCGGGGGCGTGGTCGAGGGGTCACAGCCGGGCGCGGCAACCGGCGCCGAGCCATCGGGCGGCGGCTGCATCGCGCCGCCCGGGCAGCGCCGGAACTGGAGCTTCTCGAAGCCGTCGAGCCGGTTCGCCGGCGTGACCGGCGTCAGCAGCCCGGTCACGTCGTTGACGCTGAACGGGCTGAACATCGGCTGGATGCGCGCGTAGTGGCCGTTGGCGTCGTAGGCGGCCGCCGCCTGGCCGAACTTCGTGAACCAGCCGGCGAGGTCGGGCGTGTACTGGCGCAGCGTGTCGACGACGTTGCCCGAGCGGTTCATCGTCCGGATCGCGCGCGGGAAGACGGTGCCGGTCAGCTGCGCGAGCCGCGGCAGCTTCGCCGTCAGGTTGATCAGGTCGTTGTTCGGCCCGGGCTTCTTGATCAGCACGCGCAGGTCGCGGACCGTCGGCTGAGCCTCGGCGACCAGCGGCCGCACCTTGCGCAGGAAGGGCGCCAGCTCGACCGTCGCGGGCTTGCTCGCCGCGACGAGCGGATCGAGGTCATCAAGCGTCGAGCGGAGGTTGACGAAGGTCGTGTTCGCCTTGCGCAGCGTGACCGGCAGCACGTCGAGCGCCTGCGACAGCGACTGGTTCTCGTCGCCGATCGCGGCCGCCGTCGTGTTTGCGTTGCCGACCAGGCTCGCCAGGTCGCCGCGCCGCTGAGCGACGGCGCGCATCACGCGCGCGGTGTCGACGAGGAAGCGATCGAAGACCCCGTCGTCGTAGACAAGCTCGCGCGTCAGCCGTGAGGTCGAGCTCAGCGCCGGGCTCAGGTAGCGCAGCGCCTGGCTGGCCTGCTTGGAGCGCCCGCCGTAGTACGTCGCCTGGCCGGCGATCAGCTGCTGCAGTCCGCGCCGGGTCTTCGGGTCGAAGGTGTTGAAGAGGTCGTCGAGGTCAACCGGGGCGGTCGTCTCGTCAACGCCGATCCGCCCGCCATCCGGGATCTCGGCGGCGTTGTTGGGGCCGGGCTGCAACGCGACGAAGCGGTTGGCGATCCCCGACAGCGACGGGGAGCGGATCGTCGCCGTCGTCCCCTTGTGCAGCGGGGCTAGATCATCGTCGACCTTCAGCTCGACGACCGCCTGCGAACGGTCGTTCAGACCGATCTTCTCGATCGTGCCGATCGGCCGTCCACCGACCCGAACCTGGTTGCCCTTGACGAGCTGTCCGGCGTTGTCGAAAACGGCGGTGACGCGGTAGCCACCGTCGCCACCGAACATCAACAGAACGACGAGAACTGCGGCCCCGATCAGGGCGGCAAGAGCGAAGAAGCGCGCCGGGCCTACCCCGCGATCCGCGGAATCGGCTGCTGGGGTGAGCTGCGCTCCCTCGCTGGTCAAATAACGGTCCCGGAAGATCGGCACCGCCCGCATCGGGCAGTATGAACGTTCCCTTACCCGTATGCGCCAGTTCGCACGCCCTAGCGGGCGTGGGAGTTACTCCATTCCGAGCGGTCCGCGAGCCTCACCTGAGAGGAACTGGCGGACGAACTGGTTCGGCGAGTTGAACAGCTCGCTGGCCGGCCCAGACTCGACGATGCGGCCCTTCCAGAGGACCGCGAGATAGTCGGCGACGCGACGCGCGCTCATGATGTCGTGGGTGATCACGACGTAGGCACCGCCGTTCTCGGCGTGGACCTCCTGGATCAGCTCGCAGAGCAGCGCCGTGCGGACCGGGTCGAGGCCGGAGTCCGGCTCGTCGAAGAGGACGATCTGCGGGTCGAGCACCAGCGCGCGAGCGAACCCGGCGCGCTTGCGCATGCCGCCCGAGAGCTCGTTCGGCATCTTGTCCAGCGCACCGGCGAGGCCGACCTCGCGCAGGCGGCGGTTGCAGATCTCGCCGATCTCCTCCTCGCCCTTGTCGGTGTGCTGGCGCAGCGGGAACGCAACGTTGTCGAAGACGTTCATCGAGCCGAACAGC
>CAZVRI010000041.1:19467-25721 GCA_964629855.1 uncultured Thermoleophilaceae bacterium | reverse complement strand
ACGAAGAACAACCCGGTGCTGATCGGCGAGCCCGGCGTCGGCAAGACGGCGATCGTCGAGGGCCTCGCCCAGCGGATCGTCGACGGCGACGTGCCGGACTCGCTGCGCGACCGGCGCGTGATCGCGCTCGACATCGGCTCGCTGATCGCCGGCGCCAAGTACCGCGGCGAGTTCGAGGACCGGCTCAAGGCCGTGTTGAAGGAGGTCCAGGAGGGCGAGGGCCGGATCATCCTGTTCCTCGACGAGCTGCACACGATCGTCGGTGCAGGTGCGGCTGAGGGCGCTGTCGACGCCGCCAACCTGCTCAAGCCGATGCTCGCGCGCGGCGAGCTGCGCTGTGTCGGCGCGACGACGCTCGACGAGTACCGCAAGCACATCGAGAAGGACGCGGCGCTCGAGCGCCGCTTCCAGCCGGTCCAGGTCGCCGAGCCGTCCGAGCAGGACACGATCGCGATCCTGCGCGGGCTAAAGGAGCGCTACGAGAACCACCACGGCGTGCGGATCCAGGACGCGGCGATCGTCGCAGCGGCGACGCTCTCGCACCGCTACATCGCCGACCGCTTCCTACCCGACAAGGCGATTGACCTGATCGACGAGGCGGCCTCGCGGCTGCGGATCGAGATCGACTCGGTGCCGACCGAGATCGACGAGGTTAAGCGCCGGATCATGCAGCTCGAGATCGAGCTGACGGCGCTTGAGAAGGAGACCGACGAGGCGAGCGTCGCGCGTCGCGAGGGCATCGAGCGCGAGATGGCCGACCTGCGCGAGCAGTTCAACGCGATGAACGCCGAGTGGCAGGCGGAGAAGGACGCGATCGATTCGATCAACGAGATCCGCGAGCAGCTCGAGGAGGCCAACCGCGAGGTCGAGCGCGCCGAGCGCGAGGCCGACCTCCAGCGCGCCGCCGAGCTGCGCTACGGGCTGATCCCCGAGCTCGAGCAGAAGCTCGCCGACGCCGAGGCGCGCGCGGACGGCGGCGGCAACAAGTTCCTCAAGGAGGAGGTCGACGAGGAGGACGTCGCCGAGGTTGTCGCCCGCTGGACCGGCATTCCCGTCTCGCGGCTGATGGAGTCCGAGGTCCAGAAGCTGATCCACATGGAGGACCGCCTCCACGACCGGGTGATCGGCCAGCAGGCCGCGGTCGAGGCGGTGTCGAACGCGCTGCGTCGCTCACGTGCCGGGCTGCAGGACCCCAACCGCCCGATCGGCACCTTCCTCTTCATGGGGCCGACCGGTGTCGGCAAGACCGAGCTGGCGCGCGCGCTGGCTGAGTTCATGTTCGACACCGAGGACGCGATGGTCCGGATCGACATGTCGGAGTACATGGAGAAGCACTCCGTGTCACGGCTCGTCGGTGCCCCGCCCGGCTACGTCGGCTACGACGAGGGCGGTCAGCTGACCGAGGCGGTGCGCCGCCGGCCCTACGCGGTCGTACTGCTCGACGAGATCGAGAAGGCCCACGCTGACGTCTTCAACATCCTGCTGCAGGTGATGGACGACGGCCGCCTGACCGACGGCCAGGGCCGCACGGTCGACTTCACCAACACGGTGCTGATCATGACCTCGAACGTCGCCGGCGGGCTCGAGGGCGTGCAGTCGACGTTCAAGCCGGAGTTCGTCAACCGGCTCGACGAGATCGTCCAGTTCGAGCCACTCAGTCGTGAGCAGATCGGCGAGATCGTCGAGCTGGCGGTCAGTGGTCTGGCGCGCCGCCTGAGCGAGCGTGGGATTGAGATCGAGCTGACGGGAGCGGCGGAGACGCTGATCGGCAATCTCGGCTACGACCCGGCCTACGGCGCGCGGCCGCTGCGGCGCGTCGTCCAGAAGCAGCTCGTCGACAAGCTGGCGCTGAAACTGCTCGAGGGCGAGTTCGCGCCGGGCGACAACGTGATCGTCGACGCGGCCGACGGCGAGCTGACGTTCGCCAAGGCCGCCGCGACAGCGACGGCCTAGCCGGTGGGCAAGCGCGGACGCAAGCGGAGCAAGGGCGGCGGCGAGGCCGCCCCCGCGTCCGGGAGCGAGTACCGCGACAGCGAGGGCAACGTGCTGACGCTGCGCGACGAGCTCAGCACGGGGACCCTAGGCGGGCTGGAGCGGATGGAGGCGAAGCCGGCGGCCAGTGCCGACGACCGCTGGCAGCGGCGGGTCGAGTACCTGTTCGAGCGGCTCGCGGTCCGCTGGGAGATCGCGGGACTGCCGCTGGAGGGCCAGCGCGAGCTTCTGGGGCGCTACCGGATGGCTTCGCCTGACGAGCGCCGCGCTGTGCGCGCGGCGCTCGCCGAGCATCTCGGGGCGCGCTACCCCGACATCGAAGTCTGAGCTGGGCTCAGTCGATCTGGATCCAGCTCTGGGCTGAGCTGGCGCTGGCCGGCTTGAAGGTGTGGAAGACCGTCACCAGGAACGAGACCTGCGGACGCGTCTTTGCCGAGTAGGTTCGCTTGGTGTCGAACGAGACGTTGTAGAGACCGTCCTTGGCGTTGGTCGGGAAGATCTGGCGCTTGACGTCCAGCGCCTTGCAGGCGCCCTTCAGCTTGCCGATCTTGACGTTGCGCTTGGCCTTGCCGCGCCGGACGTGCGCCCAGAGCACGCTGCCGGTCGTGAAGCCGCGCGCGACGATCCGCTTCTTCTTCGCCGGGTTGCCGTTCTTCGGCGTCACCTTGACGTTGAGTGAGCTGATGTGGACGGGCATCGCGGCGGTCAGTGACAGGTTGGTCTGATCGACGGCCTTGTAGAAGTCCACGCGCCGCTTGGCTTGGATCACCGGCGCGCCGGTCGCGGCGGCGATCTCGCCGACGCCGTTGGCGGTTGTGATCCCGAGCTGGCGGCCGTTGACGCTGAGTGCGACCTCGCCGTTCGGTGTGTAGCCGGTGCCGGAGAAGGAGATCTTCTCACCAGGTCCGTAGCAGGACTTGTTCACGCTCAGGGAGGCGGCGGACGCCGTCGCGGGCGCCGCGAGCGCGAGGGCGACGAGGCCGGGGAGAACAGCGTTACGCAGCTTCAAGGCAGAGGCTTTCTGTCCGGGGGCGAGGGATGGTTCACGATACCCGCGCTGCGCCGATCAGCATCGGTTTGACCAGCGGGGGCATCTTGGGGATGCGGCCGCGCTCGGCGCGCTCGACCGTCAGCGGCGAGCGCTCGATCGTCGCGAGGGTGTCGCGGTTGCAGTTACAGCCGTGGCCGAAGACGCGCCAGGGCGGGTTGAGCCGGTCTTGCCAGCGCGCCAGGCTCGGGTCCGCGGCGCGGACGTGCTCGAGGAACAGGAACCGACCGCCCGGCTTCAGCACGCGCGCGATCTCGGCCAGCGCGCGGTCGGGCTCGGGGACCGTGCAGAGGACCAGGGTCAGCGCGACAGTGTCGAAGCTAGCGTCGGGAAACGGCAGTGCCTCGGCTGGCGCCTCGACTACGTCGACCGGAATCGCCAGGCCGGCGATCTTCTCGTGCAGCTGTCGCGCCATCGGCTCGAATGGCTCGGTCAGGGTCAGCGCGGTCACGGCCGTCGGGTAGAGGTCGTGGTTGAGGCCGGTGCCGGCGCCGATCTCCAACGTCCTGCCGCTCGCCTCGGCGAGCGCTCGGCGGCGCAGTTCGCGCAGCCCGCCACGCTCCGCGCGCATGAAGAAGAAGTCGTAGCCGAAGGCAAAAGCGCGGCCCCAGGTAGCGTCGTAGAGGCTCCCCGACATAGGGCGAGGCTACCCGCCTTGCACCGGATCGGGAAAACTGCGACAAACAGCGGTGGTGGCGTCGATGCGAAAGGAAATGCCTTGCCTACGTTCGTACTGCTCAGCACGCTGACCCCCGAAGGGGTCCAGACGATCAAGAACAACCCGCAGCGGATCCTCGAGGTCAACCGAGAGATCGAGCAGCTCGGCGCCGAGGTCAAGGCGCAGTGGGCGGTGCTCGGTCGCTTCGACTTCGTCAACGTCGTCGAGGCTCCCGACGAGGCGACGATGGCGCGCGTCTCGCTCGAGCTCGGATCGCGCGGCACCGCGCGCTACGAGTCGCTGACCGCGATCCCGGTCGACGACTTCATCGCCTCGCTGTAGACGTGGCGAGGGTTCTGGTCATCGGCGCGGGCGGGCGCGAGCACGCGCTCGTCAGGCGCCTGCTGCGTAGCCCACAGCACCCGGAGCTGCTCTGCGCGCCGGGCAACGCGGGCATCGCCAAGGACAAGGTCGAGTGCCTCGACATCGCCGTCGACGACGTCGAAGGTCTCGTCGCCGCGGCGCGCGAGCGTGAGGTCGACCTCGTCGTCGTCGGGCCCGAGGCCCCACTGGTCGCGGGGATCGTCGACGCGCTCGGCGAGGTGGGGATCCGCGCCTTCGGACCGACCGCCGCGGCCGCCGAGATCGAGGGATCGAAGCGTTACGCGAAGGAGCTGATGGCGGCCGTCGGGGTTCCGACCGCCGACTACGCGGTCCTCACGTCGCGCGCGGAGGCGCTGGAGCGGATCGCGTCGGCCGCCTACCCACTGGTGCTGAAGGCCGACACGCTTGCCGCCGGCAAGGGCGTCGTGATCTGCCAGGACGAGCAGGAGGCACAGGCGGCCGTCGAGGAGATGTTCACCCAGCAGCGGTTCGGCAAGACCGACGTCGTGATGGAGGAGTTTCTCGAGGGCGAGGAGCTGTCGCTGCTCGCGCTTTGCGACGGCGAGCGGGCGATCCCGATGGCGCCGGCCCAGGACTACAAGCGGATCTACGACGGCGACGAGGGCCCGAACACCGGCGGCATGGGCAGCTACTCGCCGGTACCTGGCATCGACCGCGAGCACGCGGAGGCGCTGGCGCTCGCCGTCCACCAACCGATTGTCGACGAGATGAAGCGTCGCGGCACGCCATTCCACGGGGTCCTCTACGCCGGGCTGATGATGACCGCCGACGGGCCGAAGGTGCTCGAGTACAACGCCCGCTTCGGCGATCCGGAGACCCAGGCTGTGCTGACGCGGCTGCGCTCGGACCTGCTCGGTCTGCTCGATGCCGCGACGCGGCCGGGCGGGCTCGAAGGCGTAGAGATTGAGTGGTCGGAGGACTGGGCGGTGACGGTCGTGCTCGCGTCGGGCGGCTACCCGGCCTCGTCGTCGAGCGGCGACGAGATCAGCGGCATGCGGGCGGTCGATTCGATCGAGGTCGAGCTGCTGCACGCCGGTACCGCCGAGCGCGACGGACGGATCGTGACGGCCGGCGGACGGGTGCTCAACGTGACCGGGATAGGCTCCACGCCCGCCGAGGCCCGGGAGCACGCCTACCGGGTGGCGGAAAAGATCCAGTTCGACGGCAAGCAGATGCGACGTGACATCGCCGAAAGGGCGGTCGCGCGTGTCGAGGAGGTAGCGGGATGACCGATCCACAGCAAGAGGGCGGCGCCGAGCCGGTCACCCAGACCGAGGTCGAGCACCAGTTCGACGACCTCGCGGTCGATGCGCCGCAGGTCGGCATCGTCATGGGCTCGAAGTCCGACATGCCGGTGATGGAGAAGGCCGGCAAGGAGCTCGAAGAGCGCGGTATCCGCTACGAGATCCGCGTGATGAGCGCTCACCGCGATCCGGACGTGGTCGCGGACTACTCGAAGAACGCGCGCATGCGCGGGCTGCGCGTGATCATCGCCGGCGCCGGCCTCGCGGCCGCACTGCCGGGCACCGTCGCCGCGCACACCGACCTGCCGGTGATCGGCGTGCCGCTGACCTCGCGCACCTCGGTCGCGGGCGGTCTCGACGCGATGCTGGCGATCGCCCAGATGCCGCCCGGCGTCCCGGTCGCCTGCGTCGGCATCGACAGCGCGAAGAACGCTGCCGTGCTCGCCGCGCGGATTCTCGACGCGTGATCGACCGCTACACACGCCCGGACATGGGCGCGGTCTGGTCCGAGCAGGCGAAGCTCGACGGCTGGCTCGCCGTCGAGCTGGCGGTGGTCGACGCGCTCGCCGAGGCCGGCGCCGTGCCGGCGGCCGACGCGGCGCTCGTGCGCGAGCGGGCGAGCTTCACGGTCGAGGCCGTCAAGGAGCGGGAGCAGATCACCGACCACGACGTCGCGGCGTTCGTCGACGTCGTCGCGGCGTCGATCGGCGAGGAGGGCCGCTGGGTCCACCACGGTCTGACGTCCTCGGACGTGCTCGACACGGCGCTCGGCCTGCAGATCGCGCGCGCCGGGGCGATCCTGATCGAGGGAGCGCGCGGCTACCGCGACGCGCTGGTCGCGCGGGCACGCGAGCACGCCGCAACTCTCTGCGTCGGACGCACCCACGGCATCCACGCCGAGCCCACG
>CAZVRI010000041.1:0-19457 GCA_964629855.1 uncultured Thermoleophilaceae bacterium | reverse complement strand
CACGCGCCACGACGTGATCGCCTTTTTGACACATGTCGAGGAGCTCGCGGGCCCCCCTGCGCGCTGGCTCCACCGCGGCATGACCTCCTCCGACGTGCTCGACACCGCCCTCGCCATCTTGATGCGAGACGCGGCCGACTCGCTCATCGAGCGCAGCGACAAGTTGCTCGCGGCGTTCCGGGTACGCATCGAGGAGCATCGCAAGACGCCCTTGATGGGGCGCTCCCACGGCATCCACGCCGAGCCCACGACCTTCGGCGTCAAGCTTGCCGGCTTCGCGTTCGAGGCCGACCGCAACCTGCGCCGGCTCGAGCGGGCGGTGGAGCAGGCCTCTGTCGGCGCGCTGTCTGGCGCCGTCGGCACCTACGCCGCCAACGGGCCGGAGCTCGAGGCGGCGGTGCTGGGGCGGATCGGGCTGACGCGTGAGGACGTCTCGACGCAGGTCGTCGCGCGCGACCGCCACGCCGAGCTGCTGGAGGCGATTGCGCTCGCCGGAGCCGGGCTGGAGCGCTTCGCGACCGAGCTGCGCCACCTGCAGCGGACCGAGGTGCTGGAGGCGCGCGAGCCGTTCCGCGCCGGCCAGAAGGGCTCGTCGGCGATGCCGCACAAGCGCAACCCGATCGTCTCTGAGCGGCTGACCGGGATCGCGCGGCTGCTGCGCGGCTACTCGCAGGCCGGGCTCGAGGACGTCGCGCTCTGGCACGAGCGCGACATCTCGCACTCCTCCGTCGAGCGCGTGATCCTGCCCGACGCGACGATCCTGCTCGACTACGGCCACCACCTGGCGATCCGCGTCGTCGAGGGGATGGTCGTCAACGAGGAGCGGATGCTCGCGAACATCGGCCTCACGCACGGGGCGCTGTTCTCGCAGCGGGCGCTGCTCGCGCTCGTCGAGTCCGGCCGTTCGCGTGACGACGCCTACCGGATCGTCCAGGAGAACGCCCAGCGTGCCTGGGACGAGGGAATCGAGTTCCGCGACCTGCTTACCACGGCCGCGCCTGAGCTCGACCTAGACGCGATCTTCGACCCGGCTGCCTTCACCCGTCACGCTGCCGACATCGTCGGCCGGCTCGACGCGCTCGACGCCTAGTTCCCCCGCCGCCATTGGTAGCCTCGCGGGGGTGACTGAACTCGCCTCTCTCGCCGACCTCCAGCCGATCGCCCAGGGCAAGGTTCGCGACATCTACGCGGTGGGCGATGACCAGCTGCTGTTGGTCACCTCGGACCGGATCTCGACCTACGACGCGGTCCATCCGACGCCGATTCCCGACAAGGGGAAGGTGCTGACGGGGCTGTCCTGCTTCTGGTTCGACCGGACTGCCGACATCGTCCCGAACCACCTCGTCTCCTACACCGACGTTCCCGCCGAGGTTCGCGGCAGCGGACTGCTCGTCGAGCGGCTTAAGATGGCGCAGGTCGAGTGCGTCGTGCGCGGCTACATCACCGGCTCTGGCTGGAAGGACTACCAGTCGACCGGCGCGGTCTGCGGGATCGAGCTGCCGTCCGGCCTGCAGGAGTCCGAGCAGCTGCCGGAGCCGATCTTCACGCCAGCGACGAAGGCGGCTGTCGGCGACCACGACGAGAACGTCGACTTCGACCGCGCCGCGGAGATTCTCGGCGACCGCGAGCTGCTCGAGGAGCTGCGGCGGCTGTCGCTGGCGCTCTACGAGTTCGGCGCCGCCCACGCCCGTGAGCGCGGGATCATTCTCGCCGACACGAAGTTCGAGTTCGGCCGCCGTCCCGATGGGACGATCGTGCTGGCCGACGAGGTCCTGACTCCCGACTCGTCGCGCTTCTGGCCCGCCGACGGCTACGCGCCCGGCCAGGGCCAGCCGAGCTTCGACAAGCAGTTCGTGCGCGATTGGGCCTCCGGCTCCGGCTGGGACAAGTCGCCGCCGGCGCCGGCGATCCCCGACGACGTCGTCGCGGGTACGCGCGAGCGCTACGTCGACGCCTACGAGCGGATCGCCGACGAGCCGTTCAGTGCCTGGCTCGGGCGCAGCGGGGTCAACGCGTGAGGGCACGCGTCCTCATTCGTCCCAAGGAGGGCATCCTCGACCCGCAGGGTCAGGCGGTCGAGCGGGCGCTGCCGGCACTCGGCTTCGATGGCGTCGCGAACGTTCATGTCGGCCGGCTCGTCGAGCTTGATGTCGATGACGCCGCCCAGGTGCCCGAGATGTGCGAGCGGCTGCTGGCCAACCCGCTCATCGAGGACTACGAAGTTCTGACGGTCGAGTGAAGTTCGGAGTCGTCCGCTTCCCCGGCAGTTGCGACGAGGTCGACGCCGTGCTCGCCTGCGAGCAGCAGGGCGAGGCCGAGATCCTCTGGCACGGCGACCGTGACCTCAAGGGCGTCGACGCGATCATCGTCCCGGGTGGCTTCAGCTACGGCGACTATCTGCGCGTCGGTGCGATCGCGCGCTTCTCGCCGGTAATGGAGGCGGTCGCGGATTTCGCCCGCGACGGCGGCCCGGTGCTGGGGATCTGCAACGGCTTCCAGGTGCTCTGCGAGGCCGGGCTGCTGCCCGGCGCGCTGCTGCCGAACAGCGAGCTGCGCTTCCTATGTCGCCAGGTCGACGTCGAGGTGGTCAACGCCGGCACGCCGTTCACCAGCGCCTGCGAGCAGGGCCAGATCCTGTCGATCCCGGTCAAGCACACGACGGGTCGCTACTACGCGCCGGACGACCAGCTCGCGGAGATGGAAGCCGGCGGCCAGGTCATCTTCCGCTACGCCGAGGGCTGGAATCCGAACGGCTCGGTCCGCGACATCGCCGGCGTCAGCAACGCCGCAGGCAACGTCGTCGGTCTGATGCCGCACCCCGAGCACGCGGTGGACCCGCTGACCGGTTCCGCCGACGGTGCCTTGCTGTTCGCCTCGGCGGCCGCGCGGGCGGTGGCGGCGTGAGCGCCGAAGCGGCCACCCCCGATCTGCGCGAAGAGGCGCGGGCGCTTGGCCTGACCGACTCTGAGTACGACCTGATCGGGCAGAAGATCGGCCGCCCGCCGAACGGGCTGGAGCTGGCCGTCTTCTCGCTGATGTGGTCGGAGCACTGCGCCTACAAGCATTCGAAGAAGCTGCTGCGCAGGCTGCCGGTCGAGGGACCGCACCTGCTGATGGGGCCGGGCGAGAACGCCGGCGCGGTCGACGTCGGCGACGGGCTGGCGATCGCGTTCAAGGTCGAGTCGCACAACCATCCGAGCGCCGTCGAGCCGTTCCAGGGTGCGGCCACCGGGGTCGGCGGCATCATGCGCGACATCTTCGCGGTCGGCGCGCGGCCGATCGCCGTGCTCGACTCGCTGCGCTTCGGCGAGCTCGACTCGTCGCGTTCGCGCTACCTGCTCGACGGCGCGGTGTCGGGGATCGGCCACTACGGCAACTCGATCGGCGTCGCGACCGTCGGCGGCGAGGTCTACTTCGAGGGTCCGTACGAGCAGAACTGCCTCGTCAACGCGATGTGCCTCGGGATCGCTCCGCAGGAGCGGCTGACCCGCAGCGCCGCCGCTGGGCTCGGCAACCATCTCGTGCTGATGGGCGCCCGGACTGGCCGCGACGGGATCGGCGGCGCCTCGGTGCTCGCCAGCGCCGAGTTCGGCGACGACGACGCCGACAAGCGGCCGACCGTCCAGATCGGCGATCCGTTCGAGGAGAAGAAGGTGATGGAGGCCTGTCTCGAGCTGCTCGACCGTGAGCTGCTCGCGTCGCTGCAGGACCTCGGCGCGGCCGGGCTCTCCTCGTCGTCGTCCGAGATGGCGTCCGGCGGCAAAGTCGGGCTCGACATCGACGTGTCGAAGGTGCCGCTGCGCGAGGCCGACATGGAGCCGTTCGAGATCATGGTCTCGGAGTCGCAGGAGCGGATGCTGGCGGTCGTGGAGCCGGAGCAGCTCGCCGCGGTCGAGGCCGTCTGCGAGCGCTGGGATGTCCGCTGCACGGTGATCGGATCGGTCACCGATACGCGCCACCTGCGCGTCTTCTCCGGCGATGAGCTGGTCGGCGACATGCCGGTCGAGGCGCTCGTCGACGACTGCCCGCTCTACGACCTCGCTCCCGAGGAGCCGGCCGAGCAGATCTACCCGGCGCCGAAGCGGACGCTCGAGCCGAGCGAGGACCTGGCGGAGAACCTGCTCGCGCTGCTCGGATCGTCGAACATCGCCTCGCGCCGGCCGCTGTTCGAGCAGTACGACTGCATGGTCCAGTCGCGCACCGTGCGCCGTCCCGAGGCGGCCGACGCCGCCGTGCTCCAGCTCGCACACGACACCGGCGGCGGCTCGACGGCGATCGCCGTCTCGATCGACGGGAACGGCCGCCGTGTCGCCTGCGACCCCTACTGGGGGACCGTCGAGGCCGTGCTCGAGTGCGCGTCGAACCTCGCCTGCGTCGGCGCCGAGCCGCTCGGGCTGACCAACTGCCTCAATTTCGGCAACCCCGAGCGCCCGCACATCGCCTGGCAGCTGTCGCAGTCGGTCGACGGCATGACGGCCGCGCTGAACGAGCTCGGTGTCCCGGTCGTCGGCGGCAACGTCTCGCTCTACAACCAGTCGAGCGACGGCCCGATCTACCCGACTCCGGTCGTCGGCATGGTCGGCTCGATCCCCGACGCCGATCGCGCCGGGGCAATCGGGATCGGCTTCCGCGAAGAGGGCCATGTGATCGCGATGTGCGGCACGCCCCAACCCTCGCTTGCCGGCTCCGAGCTCGCCAAGCTGCGCGGCGAACCGCTGCCGACCTCGCTTCCGCAGGCTGACTTCACTGCCGTCAAGCAGGCCCAGGATGCTGTCCGTGACGCGGTCCGCGCCGGCGACCTCGCTTCAGCCCACGACATGGCGGAGGGCGGCTTCCTCGTCGCGATCGCCGAGTGCTGCCTCGCTGGTGGCATCGGCGCCAAGCTCGAGTCCCCGGCCGGCGACGCCGCGCCGCCCAGCTACACCGACCTCGAGCCCTACCTCTTCGGCGAGGCCGTCGGCGGATTCATCGTCTCCGGCACGCGCGAGGCGATCGACCGCCTAGCGGAGCGAGTCCCCACTGACATCTTCGGCACGGTCGGCGGAGATTCGTTCGAGGTTGGCCTCGGGGGCCAGTCAGTTCAGCTGTCGCTCAGCTCCCTGCGCGCTGCTCACGGCGCGCTCGCAGCTGCCTTCTCGTAGAGCTCTTATCCAGATGGGGCTGGCCACGCCTCTGCCGAACGCGCTACATTTAGGTCCGATCTCGACCTAAATCTGGGACCATCTTAAATGGGCATCGATCTGCAGCCGGGTGAATCAATACGTCGCGTGGATCTCCACGCTCTTTACGGCGGGCGCCGTCAGGGCGGAATCGCCCCGTCAAAACTCACGCCGAATGTCTTCCTGATTACGGCTCCCCAGGGCAAGAAGTACGGCTACGGGTACGACGGGCCGCGGTCTGACGACGACTACTTCCACTACACGGGAGAGGGGCAGGTCGGCGATCAACGGATGGCTCAGGGCAACCGGGCGATTCGGGACCACGCCGCGGAGGGGCGGGACTTGCATCTCTTTAGAGCGGATGGTCCTGAGCTCACCTATGTCGGTCAGTTCGAGTACGTGAGCCATTACTTCGCCGACTCCCACGAGGTCGGGAGCGACCAGGACCGAACGGTGATTGTCTTCAGGCTTAGGCAGCTAAGCGGCGCTCCTGAGCCGGGGCGGTCGAAGATCGATCGGTTGGGGCGTGATCCGATCAAGGCGATTCCCGTGGAGCAGCTCATCTCGGAGTCGACAGTTGTCGGTGGGGAGCGGCAGCTCTACGAGGCGGAGCGACGTGAGCAGAAGCTCGTACTGGCCTTTGCAAACTGGCTCGAGTCTCATGGTCACGAGATATGTCGGTACCAGTTGCTCCCGGCTGATGAGCCGGCACCGCTGTTTTGCGACATCTTCGACCTCACGACGAACACCCTCTACGAGGCAAAGGGGACGGTTGCTAGGTCAGCTATTCGAATGGCGATTGGGCAGCTGGCGGACTACTCGCGATTGCTGACGTCGCTGCCGCGGAAGGCGCTCCTGGTGCCCGAGCGTCCTCGCCCGGATCTCTTGGCGCTCCTGACGCAGGAGAACATCGCCGTCGTTTGGGCCGACGGCGATGGATTTACTTCCTCGGATAGCCAACGATCGTTGGAGCTCGCCTAGTGATTGCGCAGACGGGCCTCACGGTCGGTGCGGTCGTATCGGCGCTGTTGCAGCCTGAGAGCGCGACTCCAGCCATCATCCTCGCGGCTACGGTCCCAGCGACGGTGCTGTTGCGCGCCTTACACGGGTTGCCCGAGTGGGGCCTACGCGTCCATCTCTGGCGGGAGACCGTGCGAGAGAGTCGTCGCCGCCGACGCGGATAGCTGGGCGTCCGGTAGTGGCGTCAGCATCGTTCTCTCGTGTGTACGGACGGGCCAAGACCTTCTTTCCTCCGCTGGTACCCTGGGATGTCCGTGCTGGGCGGAACTGCTGACCGTCCAGGCTCTTTGACTCGGTCGCAATGACCTCTCCAGAGACGATTCCTGATCGCGACGGGCCGCGCGACGAGTGCGGCGTGTTTGGCGTATTCGCTCCCGAGTCTGAGGTGGCGCGGTTGGCGTACTTCGGGCTGTTCGCGCTCCAGCACAGGGGCCAGGAGTCGGCGGGGATCGCGGCGTGCGAGGACGGGCACATCATGACCGTGCGCGACCTGGGGCTGGTGTCGCAGGTCTTCGACGAGCAGAAGCTGAAGGCGCTGACCGGCGACATGGCGGTCGGGCACGTGCGCTACTCGACGACTGGGTCGTCGGCGTGGGAGAACGCCCAGCCCGTCTACCGGTCGGACCACCGTCATCTCGCGCTGGCCCACAACGGCAACCTGATCAACGCCGTCGAGCTGCATGGCGAGCTGCTCGACAAGGGCGTCTCGTTCCGCTCGACGTCGGACTCAGAGATCATCGCCGCGCTGCTCTCGACCCACGAGGCCGACACGATCGAGGAGGCGCTTGTCGAGACGCTGCCGCGGCTGCAGGGCGCGTTCTCGACCGTGGTGATGACGACCGACAAGCTTGTCGCCTTCCGCGACGGGGCCGGGCTGCGGCCGCTGTCGCTCGGCAAGATCGGCGACCGCTGGTGCGTGGCGTCGGAGAGCTGCGCGTTCGACATCATCGGCGCGGAGCTGGTGCGCGAGGTCGAGCCGGGCGAGATGATCGTGATCTCCGAGTCGGGGCTGGAGTCGCGCCAGGCGATCGACTCGTCGCGAAAGGCGTTCTGCGTCTTCGAGCACATCTACTTCGCGCGGCCGGACTCGATCCTCGAGGGCAACCGCACCCAGGTCTCGCGGCGCAAGATGGGCGAGATTCTCTGGCGCGAGTCGCCGGTCGAGGCGGACGTCGTCGTCGCCGTGCCGGACTCCGGCAACCCGGCCGCCGCCGGCTTCTCGAAGGCGTCGGGGATCCCGCGCGACGAGGGGCTGATCAAGAACCGCTACGTGGCGCGCACCTTCATCCAACCCGGCCAGGAGCTGCGCAAGCACGGCCTGCGGATGAAGTTCAATCCGCTGCGCGAGGTCGTCGAGGGCAAGCGGCTGGTGGTCGTCGACGACTCGATCGTGCGCGGCAACACGACGCGCCAGATCGTCCAGATGCTGCGCGATGCCGGCGCGCTCGAGGTCCACATGCGCATCTCCGCGCCGCCGATCCGCTACCCCTGCCACTACGGCGTCGACATGTCGACGACCGACGAGATGGTCGCCCACGGTCGCACCGTCGAGGAGATCGCCGAGCATCTCGAGTGCGACTCGCTCGCCTACCTCTCGCTCGAGGGTGTCTACGAGGCGATCCGCGGCGAGCGCGGCACCCACTGCGACGCCTGCTTCTCAGGCGAGTACCCGCTCGACGGCACCGGCGACGCTCAAGGCAAGTACGCCTTTGAGCTTCCCGTCGTCAGCGGCGGCTGATCTAGCGGCGACCCTGCTCGCGCTTTCGCTCCGCCGCACCCGGCCCGTAGCGATCGTCGGCCTCGTAGCTCGCGATCAACAACACAGCCAGCAGCGCGTCTCGCGTGAGGTCGCCGAACTCGAGCGCGTCCTGGACGGCACACACCGTCCACACACCGAAGACCACGATCGGCAGCACGAATAGGAACGACTTCAGCATGGCATATACGCTACCACGCGGTGATGGTGTCGTGCATCAAGACGAGGCTGCCGATCACGGTTCCAACCGCTGCTCCGAGACCAGCCGCCTGATCCCAGCGCGGCTCGTCTCGCGTCGCCTCCCATGCGCACATCGCCGCCCCGCCGAAGCTCGCCCAGCCGCCGATCGTCCTGACAAGCGGCT
Source organism: uncultured Thermoleophilaceae bacterium (assembly GCA_964629855.1). Lineage (GTDB taxonomy): Bacteria > Actinomycetota > Thermoleophilia > Solirubrobacterales > Thermoleophilaceae > JAAYBF01. The sequence goes on along the minus strand of CAZVRI010000041.1, from coordinate 11,158 downwards.
CGGTCGTCTCGCTCAGTGTTGCGCCAGCGAGCACGCCGGCTGCGGCTGCGACTAGATGGGACGGCAGATCCATGCAGCCGACCCTTGCGGGTCGCGTGTAACGGGACAACACGCGCTGGATACAGCTCTGCGACGGCGGCGGTTTCACGGCCGATCGCGGCGTTACTGTGGCCGGGCGATGGAGTTGGAACAGGCGCTGCAGCAGTACTTCGGGTTTGCCGACTTCCGGCCGGGGCAGCGAGAGGCGTGCGAGGCCGCGCTCGCCGGTCGCGACACGCTGGTCGTGATGCCAACCGGGTCGGGAAAGTCGCTCTGCTACCAGCTGCCCGCGCTGATGCGCGACGACCTGACGATCGTCGTGTCGCCACTGGTGGCGCTGATGCAGGACCAGGTCGAGGCGCTCCAGGCGCGCGGGCTGGGCGATCGCGTGGCCCTGGTCAATGCGCAGCGCGACGCCGCAACGAACGCGGAGACGCTGCGGCGCGCCGCCGGTGGTGACCTGAGCCTGCTCTACGTAGCGCCCGAGCGGTTCGCCTCGCCCGGGTTCCTCGAAGCGATGCAGAACGCGCGGATCGGGCTGTTCGTGGTCGACGAGGCGCACTGCGTCTCGCAGTGGGGCCACGACTTCCGGCCCGACTACTTCCGCCTCGCCGACGCGGCGCGCTATCTCGGCGCCGGTTCGATCGTCGCCTCGACCGCCACGGCGACGCCGCGTGTCGCGCTCGACATCGCGCGCCGGCTCGGCCTCGACGATCCGGTCAAGGTGGCCACCGGCTTCGACCGGCCCAACATCTCGTTTGTCGTCGCGCGCCCCGGGGGCCACGAGAAGCGGGCGCTGATCGCGCACACGCTGGGGGAGCCGGATGCGCTGCCGGCGATCGTCTACGCGGGCACGCGCGCGGGGACCGAGGAGATCGCTGAGCAGTTGACGGAGGCGCTCGGCGAGCAGGCACTCGCCTACCACGCGGGTCTCGACCGCGAGACGCGCGCCGACGTCCAGCGCCGCTTCCTGGCGGACGACGTGCGCGTGATCGTCGCCACCAACGCCTTCGGCATGGGGGTCGACAAGCCGAACGTCAGGACCGTCATCCATGCCAGCACGCCAGCCTCGCTCGAGGCCTACTACCAGGAGGCCGGCCGTGGCGGTCGCGATGGCAAACCGGCACGCGCGCTGCTGCTCGCCGAGAACCGCGACAAGGCACTGCACGTCCACTTCATCAAGCGCGAGGAGGTCGACGAGAAGCTGCCAGCGGCGCTCTACGAGCGGCTGCGTGCGGCCACGAACGAGAACGGCCGCTACGCCGTCGACGCAAGCGACCTCGTCGGCGCCGTCGGCGGGATGCCCGACCGGCTCCGCGCCGTGCTCGGCCACCTCACCCGCGCCGGCGCGATCTCTCCCTCACCGTCGTCGCCCGACCGCGTCGCCGGCAAGATCGTCGCCCCCTACGAGCGCCTAGTCGCCGCCCAGTGCCGCCGCTCCGTCGAGGAGGGCGCCACTGCCCGCTGGCGCCAATACCGCGAGATCTGGGCCTACGTCGAGTCCACCACCTGCCGCCGCACCGCCATCCTGAAGCACTTTGGCGATCGAACCGAGGAGCGGGAGACGAGTCCCCGAGCAGCGATTCCCAAGCGGAACGGGGGCTCGTCTCCCGCTCCCTGCTGCGACGTCTGCACCCAGGACCTGATTCCCCAACTACCTCCAATGCCCAAGCACGAGGTCGCCAACCTCGACGACGCCATCGTCTCCGTCGCCCGCCTCGCCAAGCCCGCGATCGGCCGGACCACCTGCGCGGCGATCGTCCACGGCGGCCGCAGCCAGAAGATCGAGCGCAACTCCTACGACGGCCTGCCAGGCTACGCCGCCGCCCCGCACATGCGCCGCGCCGACATCCTCGCCCGGGTCGACGAGCTGATCGCCGACGGAGCGATCGAGGTCTCCGGCGGGATCCGCCCAACGCTGAGCGTGCCGGCCGCGCGGCTGGCCGCCTGACTCCGATGGCATTCCGCGTCGGCGTCCTGATCTCGGGTGAGGGGAGCAACCTCCAGGCGCTGCTCGACCAGGTCCACGGTCGAGAGGGCATCGAGGTCGCCTGCGTGGCGTCGAGTCGTGCCGGTGCGCGGGGGCTCGAGCGGGCGGCCGCGGCGGGCGTCGAGAGCGCCGTCTTCGCCAAGGCTGACCATGCCGACCGCGATGCGCGCGACGCCGCGCTTGGCAACTGGCTCGACGATCACCGGATCGACCTCGTTGTGCTCGCCGGCTTCATGGAGATCCTCGGCGGGCCGTTCATCCGCCGCTTCGAGGGCCGGCTGATCAACGTCCACCCGTCGCTACTGCCCGCCTTTCCCGGCGTGCGCGCCATCGAGCAGGCGCTCGACTACGGCGTCCAGGTCAGTGGCGTCACGGTCCACTACGTCGATGAGGGCGTTGACACAGGGCCGGTCGTACTGCAAGAGGCGTTCGAGCTTCCATATGCTCGCGCCGTGGAGGATGTCGAGAGGGTGACGCACGAGATCGAGCACCGGCTGCTTCCGCGCGCGGTGAAGCTGATCGCGACCGGTGCGGTGTCGCGCGACCCGTCCAACCTGCGCGTCGTGCGCGTGGACGAGAGCGCATGAGCCCGGCGGCCGAGACACCCGCCGAGCCGGGCGGCGTTCGCGTCCGGCGGGCGCTGCTGACGGTCTCCGACAAGCGCGGCCTGGTCGACTTCGCGCGCGGCCTGCAGGAGCTCGGCGTCGAGATCGTCTCGACGGGGGGCACCGCTTCTACGCTCGCCGACGCGGGCATTGAGACGCGCTCGGTCGAGGACTACACCGGCTTCCCGGAGATCCTCGACGGCCGCGTCAAGACGCTTAACCCGCGCATCTACGCCGGCCTGCTGGCGGTTCGCACCAACCCCGAGCACGCCGCGACGCTCGAGCAGCAGGAGATCGAGCCGATCGACCTCGTCTGCGTGAACCTCTACCCGTTCGAGCGCGTCTCGGGCCGCCGCGGCGTCGACGAGGATGAGGTGATCGAGAACATCGACATCGGTGGTCCGACGCTGATCCGCGCCGCCGCCAAGAACCACCGCTTCGCCGCGGTCGTAGTCAGCCCTGAGAGCTACGACGCGGTGCTGGAGGAGCTCCAGTCCTCGGACGGCCACCTCGAGGCCGCGACCCGCGAGGCGCTTGCGCTCGAGGCGTTCTCCTATACGGCGCGCTACGACGCCGCGATCTCCGGCTGGTTCGCCGAGCGCGAGGAGGACTTCCCCGGCCAGGTGACGCGCTCGTTCGTCAAGGTGCTCGACCTCTCGTACGGCGAGAACCCGCACCAGCGCGCCGCCTACTACGCGGACGCGCGCACGCGCACCCATCTGCTGTCGATGGTCTCGAAGCTGCACGGCAAGGAGCTGTCGTTCAACAACCTGCTCGACCTCGACTCCGGCCGCCGGCTGGTCGAGGAGTTCGAGCTGCCGGCCGCGGTGATCATCAAGCACAACAACCCGTGCGGCTGCGGGGTCGGCTCGTCGGTGGAGGACGCCTTCGAGAAGGCCCTTGCCACCGATCCGCTGAGTGCTTTCGGCGGCGTCATGTGCTTCAACCGGCCGATCGATCGCGGGCTCGCCGAGCGGCTGAACTCGATGTTCGTCGAGCTCGTCTTCGCGCCGTCCTTCGAGGGCGACGCGCTCGAGATCCTCAAGCAGAAGCAGAACATCCGCCTGCTGGAGGACAAGGAGCGCCGCCGTCCCGAGGTCACCGAGCAGGACTTCAAGCGGGTCCGCGGCGGGATCCTCGTCCAGGACCGCGACCTCAGCTCCGAGGCCCGCGAGGACATGATCGCCGTCACCGAGCGCAAGCCGACCGAGGCGGAGTGGGGCGAGCTGCTGTTCGCGTGGCGGGTCTCCAAGCACGTCCGCTCGAACGCGATCGTCTTCGCCCGCGAGCTCGCCACCGCCGGCATCGGCGCCGGCCAGATGAGCCGCGTCGACTCCGTCAGGCTTGCTGTCGAGAAGGCCCGCGACGCCGACCGCCCGCTCGACGGCGCCGTGATGGCATCCGACGCCTTCTTCCCCTTCGCCGACGGTCCCGAGATGGCCATCGAGGCCGGCATCCGCGCCATCGTCCAGCCCGGCGGCTCCCGCAACGACCCCGAGGTCGTCGCCGCCTGCGACGCCGCCGGCGTCGCGATGGTCTTCACGTCGCGTAGGCACTTCAGGCATTAGCGCCGGCGAGTGCCCCCGGTCGGATTCGAACCGACGACCTAGCGATTAAAAGTCGCTTGCTCTAACCAGCTGAGCTACAGGGGCACCGGCAATGATGCCGGACCCCGCTCAGCGTGTCGATTTCGAAGTAGCCCCGGGGAGAATCGAACTCCCGCCTGCGGCGTGAAAGGCCGCTGTCCTAACCGTTAGACCACGGGGCCTGGAGGGATTTGGACCAGTCTAGAGCGCCGTTAGGTGCGTCCGCGTGATCTAAGCGGTCGCGGCGGCGTCACGTTCATCGCGTTCGGGGTCGTAGCCCCCACAGGACGCGGCGAAGACGAGCAGACTGATCACAAGACCAACTGTATGCGATGTGACAAGGGCCACCAAGGCTCCCGCGACCCCGCCGGCCAGCGCGGCGAACAGGACCAGGCCGGCTGGGATCGACAGGACGCGCGCCGTCACAAGCGAGCAGCCGATCCACGCCACAGGGCCTGTGACCCAGCCGTAGTCCTTGAAGAAGTCGTCGCCGAGCGGCAGGGCGACCAGCACCCCGAACACGACTCCGACCGCCAGCGCCTGCACCGCAAGCGCACGTAGGAACAGGCCCTTGTCCACGCCGCCGATACTAGGGCCTGGACCGACGCGATAGGTTCAGGGGCACGAGGGCGGTTAGCTCAGCTGGTAGAGCACATGCCTTACAAGCATGGGGTCACTGGTTCGAACCCAGTACCGCCCATACCGGCCCGTAAAGCTAGGGTCGGGTACGTGAGATTGCGGGAGGGGGTTCTGGCGGGGATCGTGGTGGCGGCGCTGCAGTGCGTGCCGGCCGCCGCTCAGGAGGTTCCGCCGCTGGACGACCGCGTGGCGCAGGTCGGCTCCGTCGCGATCTCGCGGGCCGATTTCGATCACTGGTTCGCCTCGGCTTCGCGCTCCCAGTTCCAGCGTTCGATGGAGTTCGTCGCGCCCGAGTACGAGCGCTGCACGGCGGCCAAGCGGAAGCTGCGCGCAAAGCGGGGGTGGCGGAAGCTGGGCGAGCGCGAGTTGCGGTCGCGCTGCGCCCGACACCATCGCGAGCTGCGGCGTCAGGTGATGCAGTTCCTGGTCCAGGCTCAATGGATCGAGCAGGAGGCCGCTGCTCGTGGTGTCGCCGTCAGCGATCAGCGTGTCGCGCAGGTCTTCAAGCGGCAGAAGCGAGCGGCGTTTCCCAACGATCGCGGCTATCGGCGCTTCCTGCGCAGGAGCGGTGCCACCGAGGCCGACATCATCTTTCGGGTACGGCTGGACATCCTGCAGGACCGAGTCACGCGACACGTCATCAAGCAGGCCAAGGTCCCGCTTGGGCGGTTCATCGAGGACTTCCGCAAGCGTTACCGGGCGATGACCTGGTGTGCCGACGGCTATGTGGTCGCGGAGTGCGGTGCGATCGCGCCGCCTTCGTAGGCGGTCGCCGCGCCCCGTGGTCTAATTCGCCGATGGCGGCGTTTAAGGGGTTTCCGGCGGAGGGGCTCGAGTTCCTTACCGAGCTCGAGGCGAACAGTGACCGTGACTGGTTCAAGGCGAACCGGGCGCGTTACGACGAGTTCCTCGTCGGTCCGGCGACGGCGCTTGGCGAGGATCTGTCGAGCTTCGGGCGGCCGAAGCTCTTCCGGCCGTGGAACGACACGCGCTTCCACGCCGCGCCGCCGATCAAGGAGCACGTCGGCTTGGCGGTCGGCTACGAGGGCGCCGGTGGCTTCTACGTCGAGCTGTCGCTCGACGGGCTGCTCGTTGCCGCGGGACTGCACAACCCGGTGTCGGATCAGGTCGAGCGGATGCGCGCGGCGATCGACAAGCCGCGGCTCGCGGCGTCGCTGACCAAGGCCGTCGGTGTAGCCGAGGCCGCTGGTCTCGAGCTCAACGAGCCGGATCTCGTTCGCGGGCCGCGCGGCTACCCGGCCGATCATCCGCAGCACGACATGCTGCGCCGGCGCCGGCTGGTGGTCGCCAAGCGTCACGAAGTTGGCCTCTGGCTGGAGCGCCCGGCCGCCGGCAAGCGGATCCGCGAGCAGCTCGACGCCGCCGCGCCGCTGGTGCGCTGGCTGCGCAGCCACGTCGGTCCGAGCGAGCGCGCCGCCGCTCGCGCCGGCTGAGTCCGCCAAACTTCCCTCGGTGGGGTTCGAGGGCAACTGGGGGTTCGCCGTCTCGGCGGCGGTCGACGCGCTGGTCGTGTGCGGCCTGGTGGTCTGGGCCGTGCGGACACGGCCGGGCTGGCTGAGGCTCGCGCTCGCGTGCGGATTGGTCCTCGGCTTCCTGGCGGTGAAGGGCGTCTTCCTGGTGGCCAGCGGGCTGCACATCCCGTTCGGTGTGATGCACGTGCTGTGGCTCGACCTCGTGGTGGTCGTCCCGCTCGCGGCGGCGCTGCTGGGCGCGCTCACATGGCGAAACGGCGGCACGGCGTTGCGGGTGCTGGTCGTGCTCGGGCTGCTGCTGGTGCCGGTCGGTGCCTACGCGAGCCTCGTCGAGCCTGAGCGGCTGGTCGTCGAGCGCGCCACCGTCGAGCTCTCGCCGGAGCGGTCAGGCACCGCCAGCGTGCGGATCGCGGTGATTGCCGACCTTCAGTTCGAGCAGCTCGGCGATCACGAGCGCGAGGCGCTGGCGCGGGTGATGGCCGAGCGGCCTGACCTGATCCTGCTGTCCGGCGACTACCACCAGGGGACGCCCGCCTCCTTCGAGCAGGCGCTGCCCGGGCTCCGGCGCCTGATGCGCGGGCTACGTGCGCCCGGCGGGGTGTTCGCCGTACAGGGAGATGTCGAGAGCGTGGCCCGGGCGCGGCGCGTCTTCGCCGGCACGGGAGTGCGGTTGCTCGTCGACGAGCAGGCCTCGACGCGGGTGCGCGACCGCGCGATCTCGATCGCCGGGCTGCGGCTGCGCTACTGGAGCCCGAGCGCGCGCCAGTTGACGGAGCGCTTCGAGAGCCGCCCGGGAACGGGGGACATCAGGCTGCTGCTCGCCCACCGCCCGGACGCGGCCGAGTGGCTGGCGCCAGACACCCGCGTCGACCTCACCGTCTCCGGGCACACCCATGGCGGGCAGCTCCAGCTGCCGCTGATCGGACCGCTGACGACGGCGTCGGACGTCCCGCGCGAAGTCGCGGCCGGCGGCATCCACTCGCTCGATGGGCGCCGGATCTACGTCAGCCGCGGCATCGGGGTCGAGCGCGGCCAGGCGCCGCGGCTGCGACTCGGCGCACCGCCGGAGGTATCGATCCTCACACTGCGCTGAACGCAGCTCCTAGCCTCCATCGGGCGGCTGGGATAGGTTGGGCCGACCAATCCCGAGGGGGCCCTTCTTGAGCGCAGAAGCAAGTCCGTCGCACGCGCGGCGGAATGTGATGTTCACAGCCGTGATCGCCGCTCTTGGCGGCCTGTTGTTCGGCTACGACACGGGCATCATCGCGAGCGCTCTGCTGTTCATCAAGACGGACTTCGACCTGAGCAGCCTCCAGCAGGGAATGGTCGTCAGCGCCGTGCCGATCGGGGCGGTGTTCGGGGCGGCGCTCGCCGGTCAGCTGGCCGACAAGTACGGCCGCCGGCGGATGATCCTGCTCGCCGCCGTCCTGTTCATCGCCGGCTCGATCGCCAGTGCGCTCGCGTCGGGCGCGACGGTTCTGATCGTCGCGCGCGTCTTCATCGGCTTCGCGATCGGCCTCGCCTCGGCGACCTGCCCGGTCTACATCTCGGAGGTGGCGCCGGCGGCGCTGCGCGGCCGGCTCGTGACGTTATTCCAGCTCGCGGTGACGGTCGGCATCCTGCTCGCCTACGTCGTCGGCCTGGCGCTCGAGCCGTCGGAGTCGTGGGAGTGGATGCTGGCGCTCGGTGCGGTGCCGGCCTTCCTACTCGGCGCGGGGATCCTCGCGATGCCCCAGAGCCCGCGCTGGCTGGTGATGATCGGCGACTCGATCCAGGCGCGCAAGGAGCTGCTCCAGCTGCGCCAGACGACTGACGAGGTCGACGCCGAGCTGAGCGAGATCCAGGCGAGCATCGACACCGAGAAGGGCAGCTGGCGCGACCTGCGTGCTCCCGCCGTCAAGGCAGCGCTGGTCGTCGGCGTCGGACTGGCGGTCCTTCAGCAGGTCACCGGCATCAACACCGTCATCTACTACGCGCCGACGATCATCCAGGACACCGGCATCGACTCCGACAGCGCGGCGATCCTCGCCAGCATCGGCGTCGGCGTCGTCAACGTGCTTGCGACCGTCCTGGCGCTCTGGCTGGTCAGCCGCTTCGGCCGCCGGCCGCTGCTCGTCGTTGGGGTCAGCGGCATGGTGATCGCGCTCGTCCTGCTCGGCCTCGCGTTCGAGGTCGGCACCAACGGCGAGGGTCTCGCGAGCCTCGCGGTGATCGCGCTGATGGTCTACGTCGGATCGTTCGCGATCAGCCTCGGACCGATCTTCTGGATCCTCAACGCCGAGATCTATCCGCTCAAGGCGCGCGGCCACGCGGCCGGCGTCGGCACGATGGCCAACTGGACGTCGAACTTTCTCATCTCGCTGACCTTCCTGCCGCTGCTCAACTGGCTCGGCAGCGCCCCCACGTTCTGGCTCTACGCCGCCGTCGGGCTCTTCACGATCTTCTTCTGCCTGCGCTTCGTGCCGGAGACGAAGGGCAAGCAGCTCGAGGAGATCGAGCAGATCTGGGAGCAGCGCGTGGCTGAAAAGGCAGGCGCGGCGAGCTAGAGCTTGCCGGCCTCTGAGGCCGCTGCCTCGGCCGCTTCGAGCTGACGCTCGATCAGGCCGAGGCCGGAGGACCAGAAGCCGGGGTCGGTCAGGTCGACGCCGACGATCTTGCCGAGGTCCTCGGGCGGCATCGAGCCGCCAGCCTTCAGCAGCTCGACGTAGGAGGGGACGAACGAGTCGCCCTGCTCCTCGTAGCGGCGGTAGACCGACAGCGCGAGCAGGTTGCCGTAGGCGTACGCGTAGACGTAGCCGGGCGTGTCGATGAAGTGGGGGACGTAGGACCACCAGGTGCCGTAGTCCTCCGAGGGCTCGACCGAGTCGCCGAGCAGGTCGGCCTGGGTGTCGAGCCAGGCCGCGTTGATGCTCTCGACCGACAGCTCGCCGGAGTCGCGGCGCTCGTTGTGGACGCGGTGCTCGAAGCGGTTCATCGCGACCTGGCGGAAGACCGCCGCGACCGCGCCGTCGAGCGACTCGGCGAGCAGCGACAGTCGCGCCGCGGCATCGGGCGCTTGGGTCAGCAGCCGCTCGAGGACGATCGTCTCGCCGACGATCGAGGCCGTCTCGGCGACGGTCAGCGGCGTCGTGAACTCGAACACGCCACGCGGACGGGCGAGCGCTGCGTGGACGCCGTGGCCGAGCTCGTGGGCCATCGTCAGCGCGTCGCCGATCCGGCCGGTGTGGTTGAGCAGCACGTACGGGTGGGCTGACGGCACCGTGTAGGAGCAGAACGCTCCGCCGCGCTTGCCGGGCGCCGGCGGCGCGTCGATGTAGTTGCCGGTGAAGAACTCCTCCGCCATCGCGCCCATCTCGGGGGAGAAGCTGCGGTAGCAGTCGAGCACTAGGTCGCGCGACTCCTCGTAGGAGACACGCTGCTCGCTCTCGGCGACCGGCGCGGCGCGGTCGTAGTAGGCGAGCTTGTCGACGCCGAGCAGCTTCGCCTTCAGGCGGTACCAGCGGCGTGCGAGCTCGTAGTGCGACTGGACCGCGTCGATCAGCGCCTGGACCGACTCGTCGCTGGCCTCGTTGGCCAGGTTGCGCGAGGCGAGCCAGTGGTCGTAGGAGCGCAGGCGGTCCTTGGTCGACTTGTCGGCGAGCAGCGTGTTGAAAATGAAGGCGCGCGTGCGCAGGCCGGGCTGGAGCGATGCGGTGACGCCCTCGGCCGCCTGGCGGCGCAGCTCGCGGTCCGGCCCCTGGAGCACGCTCAGCGCCTCCATCAGCTGGACCGGCTCGTCCTGGCCGGGCAGGTCGACCGTCAGGCTCGCGACCTGCTCGGTGAACAGCCGCCTGAAGGCCGAGCTGCCGGTGACGCCGGTCTCGGTCAGCACCCGCTCCTCGGGCTCGGAGAGCTGGTGCGGGCGGTAGCGGCGCAGGGTGCGCAGGTAGTGGCGGCAGAAGGCCAGCTCGTCCGCGGCGATCAGGCGCTCGGCCTGCTCGTCGGGCAGCTCGTTCCACTCGAGGTCGAAGAACAGCAGCGTCGTCTGGAGCGCGGCGCCGCGCTCCTGCGCGTCCTGCATCAGCGCGCCACGCGCCGGGTCCATCGTGTCAGTCGAGAAGTCGAGCGCCGCGTAGGAGCCGGCGCGCCCGATCTTGTCCGAGAGGTCCTCGAGCGAGCGCAGGGCCTCCGCGAGGCCGGCGGCGTCGAGCTCGGCCACCTTGCCGCGGTAGCGCTCGGCGAACGCGGTCGCGTCCTCCTGCGCCACCGCCAGCAGCGCCAGCACGCCGTCGGCGCCCTGGCCGTCGACCAGCGGTTGAAGGTCCCAACGCGCGGCCTCGAGGGCCTCGTCGCGCGGCTCGGCGATCGCGTCAGTCATGCCGGGCACATTAGTGGGCCGAGCCGGCCCGGCCCAGTTACTCAGGAGCCGACGGTGCGGCGGAACGCGAACGCGGCGACTGCCGCGACGATGGCGGCGAGGATGGCGGGCCCGAGGCCCATGATGCCGACGATGGCGAGAACGAGGAAGACGACGGTGGCGACACCGGCGCCCCCACCGACGAGCGTCAGGGTGTAGGCGCGCTTCTCCTTCTCGCGACGGGTGAGGTTGGCCATGGGCGCAACCCTAGTCGACTGGCAGCGCGTACTTCGATGGCTCGGTTGGGACGACTGGGTTGTCGATCTCGCGTAGGCGGGCGATCAGGTCGGACCACTGGCCTGGTTTGAGGACGGCGAGTGCTTGTTGTCCGAGCTTTTTGTTCTCGCCGAACAGCGGCTGGAAGCCGACGTGGATGTGGTCGTGGTGGTCGGCCATCGAGAGGGTGTTGG
>CAZVRI010000040.1:8915-25904 GCA_964629855.1 uncultured Thermoleophilaceae bacterium | reverse complement strand
CATCTTCTGCGGCTACTGCGAGGTCGCCTGCCCGTTCGACGCGATCACGATGGGCAACGACTACGAGCTGGCCGACTACGAGCGCTCTGACCTGATCTTCACCAAGGAGATGCTGCTGGCCGAGCCGCTCGAGCGCACCCCGTTGCGGAGAGAGGGCGAGTAGAAGCCTTGTTCTTCGAGCAGCTCCTCTTCTTCATCGCGGGCACGGGCGCGATCGCCGGCGCGCTGGGCGTCGTGCTGCTGCGCAACCCCTTCTACAGCGTGCTCGCGCTGGTCGCGCACCTGATCTCGCTGGCCGTCCTGTTCCTACTGCTGACCGCCGCCTTCATCGCCGCGGCGCAGGTCGTCGTCTACGCGGGCGCAGTGATGGTGCTCTACGTCTTCGTCGTCGCCTACGTCGGCGGCAGCGACGACGAGCTGCGGCCGCCGACCTCCGGGCCGCTCGCCGCGATCGGCCCGATCTTCGCCGGCGTACTGCTGATCGAGCTGGTGATCGCAGTCGTCGGCTCCGGCCTGTCGGCGCTCGGCTCGACCGGCCCCGAGGTCGGCGACGGCTTCGGCTCCCCGGCCGCGATCGGCGACGCGCTGCTGACGAAGTTCCTGCTGCCGTTCGAGGCCGCGTCGTTCCTGCTGCTCGTCGCCGCCGTCGGCGCGGTCCTGCTCGCGCGCAAGCGCGGCGGCCTGCACGAGCCGGCCGACGCCGTCTCGGTCGCCGACGTCTTCCGCGGAGGCCAAGCCTGATGGACATCTCCTGGTTCGTCGTCCTGTCGGCGTTCATCTTCTGCATCGGCGCGGCCGGCGTGATGACGCGCCGTAGCCCGCTCGTGATCCTGCTCTGCCTCGAGCTGATGCTCAACGCGGGCAACCTCGCGCTGATCTCGTTCTCGCGGATGGTCGGCAACGTCGACGGTCAGATCTTTGCGTTGATCGTGATGGTCGTCGCGGCCTGCGAGGTCGTGATCGGCCTCGGGATCATCGTGGCGATGTACCGGCGCAAGCTGGCGATCGACGTCGACGACATGGCGGAGCTGCGCGGATGACGGCGACCTCCTGGGGGTGGCTGGTGCTGGCGTTCCCGCTCGCGGGGATGCTGGTGATCGCGCTCGGCTGGCGGGTGCTGCCCGACAAGGTCGCGGGCTGGATCGGCAGCGCGGCGATCGGCGGCGCGTTCGCGTCGGCGATCGCGATGCTGATCGACCTGCAGGACCAGCCGGAGGAGGCGCGTTCGCTGGTCGACTCGGCGTGGACCTACGCGAGCACCGCCGGCTTCAGCGTCGACATGTCGATCCTGGTCGACCCGCTCTCGGTGATGATGTGCCTGATCGTCTCGGGCGTGTCGTTCCTGATCCACGTCTACTCGGTCGCCTACATGGAGTCGGACCGCTCCTACAAGCGGTTCTTCGCCTACCTCAACTTCTTCGTCTTCTCGATGCTGCTGCTCGTCCTGGCGGCGAACTTCGTGCTGCTGATCGTCGGCTGGGCGTTCGTCGGCGCGGCCTCCTACCTGCTGATCTCGTTCTGGTACCGCCGCTCGACGGCGACCAAGGCCGGCATCAAGGCGTTCGTGATCAACGTGATCGGCGACGTCGGCCTGGTGATCGGCGCGTTCCTGCTGTTCGACGCGACCGGCGCGCTCGACTACGCCGGCGTCTTCGCCGACGTCAGCACCGCCTTCAGCCACAACGACGGCCAGCTCGTCGCGGCCTGCCTGCTGCTGCTCGTCGGCGCGTTCGCGAAGTCGGCTCAGCTGCCGCTGCACACCTGGCTCCCGGACGCGATGGAGGGCCCGACGCCGGTCTCGTCGCTGATCCACGCCGCGACGATGGTCACCGCCGGCGTCTACCTGATCGCGCGCATGCACCCGCTCTTCGAGCAGGCCCCGGCCGCCGCCGACATCAGCGCCGTGATCGGCACGGCGACGCTGTTCGTCGCGGCATCGATCGCGCTGGTGATGACCGACCTCAAGCGGGCGATCGCCTACTCGACGATGTCGCAGATCGGCTACATGATCCTCGGCGTCTCGGTCTTCGCCTACGGCGCCGGGATGTTCCACCTGATGACGCACGCCTTCTTCAAGGCGCTGCTGTTCATGGGCGCCGGCTCGGTGATCGCGGCGATGGCCAACGAGCAGTCGCTCGACAAGATGGGCGGCTTCCGCAAGGCGATGCCGTTCACCTACATCACCTTCACCGCCGGCGCGCTGGCGCTCGCCGGCTTCCCGCTGACGTCCGGCTTCTTCTCGAAGGACGAGATCCTCGCCTACACGATCAACCGCGGCGACTGGTTCGTCGCGCTGGCGATCGTCGGCTACATCACCGCGTTCATGACAGCGATCTACGCCTTCCGGCTGGTGTTCCGGGTCTTCCACGGCGAGCCGTGCGAGCAGGCGCGCGAGCTGGAGGGCGGCCACCTCGCCCACGCCGAGCCGTTCAACCCCGCGACTGGCGAGGCCGAGGACACCGAGGCCGGATTCCCGGGCCCCGAGCACCACATCGCCGAGCGCGAGGGCGCGATGAAGGCGGCGATGGGGCCGCTCGCGATCCTGGCGATCTTCGCCGGCGTCGTGCAGATCCCCGGCGTGACCGACGTGATCGAGAAGTTCCTCGAGCCGACGTTCGCCGGCTCTCACTACGTCCACGACCACCCGAGCACCCAGGCCGACTACATCGGCCTCGCGGTCGGCGCGGTGATCTCGATCGCCGGCATCCTGGTCGCGGCGCGGATCTACCTCTGGCGCCCGGGCACGTCGGCGAAGCTGCAGGCCCGCTTCGCGCCGCTGCACAAGCTGCTGTCGAACAAGTGGTACTTCGACGAGGCCTACGAGATCGGCGTCGTGCGGCCGATGACCGCCGCGGGTCGCTTCGGCCGCACGGTGATCGAGAGCTCGTTCGTCCAGGGCTTCCTGGTCGGTGGCACAGTCGGGATCGTCCGCGCCGGCAGCTCGTTCGCGCGCTCAATCCAGACCGGCGAGCTGCGTGCCTACGCCGCCGTGCTGCTGCTCGGCCTGAGCGCGGTCGTCCTCTACTTCCTGATCGTGGCGAGCTGATCGAGTGCTGACGATCCACCTCTCAATCGTCGTCTTCCTGCCGGTGATCGCCGCGCTGATCGGCGCGCTGCTGCCCGAGCGGATCGGCCGCTGGGTCACCGTCGCCGGCAGCGTCGCCGTGCTCGGCTACGCGATCGCGATGATCGCCGACTTCGGCGCCGGCACCACGGGGCTGCACTACGTCACCGACGCCGAGTGGATCCCCGAGCTCGGTATCCGCTACCAGCTCGGCGTCGACGGGCTCAACCTCTTCCTGATCGGGCTGACCGCGCTGCTGTGGGTGGCCGCGATGGTCTGGTCGGCGGTGCGCGAGACCGAGCGCCAGAAGCTGTTCCTCTTCCACATGGCGCTCGCCGAGACGGCGGTGCTCGGCGCATTCCTCGCCCAGGACCTCGCGCTGTTCGTCCTCTTCTTCGACCTGATGCTGGTGCCGTTCTACTTCCTGATCGGCGGCTGGGGTCAGGGCGACCGCGTCGCGGCGACGACCAAGTTCGTCATCTACACGCTCGTCGGCTCGCTGCTGATGCTGGCGGCGGCCGTCGCGCTCGGCGTGCTGACCGCGTCGAACACCGGCAACGACCTCAGCTTCTCGATCGCCGAGCTGGCGGCCCACCCACTGCCCGAGGGCTCGCAGCAGTGGATCTTCCTGCTGTTCGCGCTCGCCTTCCTCGTCAAGGCGCCGGCGTTCCCGTTCCACGGCTGGGTCGTCGACACCTACCGCGCGACGCCGATCCCGGTGCTCGTCTGCCTGTCGGCGGTGCTGTCGAAGGTCGGCGTCTACGCCTTCCTGCGGATCGTGCTGCCGACGATGCCCGACGCGTCAGTCCACTTCCAGGACCTGATCCTGGTGATCGCGGTCTTCTCGATCCTCTACGGCTCGGTGCTCGCCTTCTCGCAGGACGAGCCGCGGCTGGTGCTCGCCTACTCCTCGATCGCCCAGCTCGGCTTCATCACGCTGGGGATCTTCGCGATCGACGACCTCGGCTCCCAGGGCGCCGTGATGCAGATGGTCAACCACGGCCTGGTGGTCGGCGCGCTGCTGTTCGTGATCGCCGTGCTGACCGCGCGTGCCGGCGGCTCGCCGACGCTCGCCCAGATGGGCGGGATCGCGCTACGCGCCCCGGTGCTCGCCGCGCTCTTCCTGATCGTCACGCTCGCGACGCTCGCGATGCCCGGCTCGCCGAACTTCGTCGGCGAGATCCTGATCCTCTTCGGCGCGCTCGAGGACAAGATCGTCTTCGGCCTGATCGCCAGCATCGGCGTCGCGCTCGCCGCCGTCTACGCGATCCGCCTGTTCCAGAAGTCGATGCACAACCGCGTCGGCCCAGGTGTCGAGGGCGGCGACCTGTCCGCGCTCGACTTCGGCCTGATCGCTCCGATCGCCGCGGTGATCGTGGCGCTCGGCGTCTACCCGCAACTGATCCTCGAGCGGACCGAGGACGCGACTACCGCGCAGATCACGGCCGCCGCGAAGCTGACCGAAGACGGAACCGCCGAGCGCGCCGACCAGATGCGCGCGCCGACCGGCGAGCCCGCAAGCGACGGCGAGGAGGAGCACTAGGCCATGATCGACGTGCTCGCAGCCGCCAAGTCGCCGGAGATCGACTACCTGGGGCTCGCCCCGCTGTTCGCCGTGGTCGGAGGCGCGATCGTCGCGCTGATGGCCAGCCTGTTCCCGGGCCGCTACGTGCAGCGTTCGCTGGTGCCGCAGCTTGCGGCCGCCGCGCTGGTCGTCGCGATCATCTTCACGGTCGCGAACTGGGAGCCGGGCACGGTCAAGCCGATCGTCTCGGGCGCCCTGTCGATCGACACGCTCGCGCTGTTCATGTCGCTGCTCTTCTACGTCGCGGGCCTGGCGGCGATCGCGCTGTCGCTGCGCTGGGATTCGGTCCAGGAGGCGGGCGCGGGCGAGTACTACGCGCTGATGCTCGGCTCGATCGCCGGCATGGTGCTGCTCGCGGGCGCCGAGAACCTGATCACGCTGTTCGTCGGCCTGGAGCTGCTGTCGATCCCGCTCTACGTGCTGTGCGCGTCGTCGGTGCGCGACCGCAAGTCGCTCGAGTCGGGCCTCAAGTACCTGGTGGTCGGATCGGTCGGATCGGCGACGCTGCTCTACGGCCTGGCGTTCATCTACGGCGCCACCGGCCACACCGACTTCTCGGGCATCTCGGCCGCGATCGGCGACACAGTCAAGGTCGGCGACCCGCTGCTGCTGACCGGCGTCGCGCTCGCCGCCGTCGGCCTCGCGTTCAAGGCTTCCGTCGCGCCGTTCCACCAGTGGACGCCCGACGTCTACCAGGGCGCCCCCACGCCGGTCACCGCGTTCATGGCCGTCGCGACCAAGGCCGCGGCGTTCGCGATCGTCCTGCGGCTGTTCGGCGGCACGCTGCTCGACCTCCAGGAGGACTGGGCGCCGGCGCTCGCGGCGCTCGCCACGGCGACGATCCTGATCGGCAACGCCGGCGCGATTACCCAGCGCTCGCTGAAGCGGCTGCTCGGCTGGTCCGGTGTCGCCCAGGCCGGCTACATGCTCGCCGGCGTCGTCGTCGGCACCCAGCTCGGCCTCCAGGCGGCGGTCTTCTACCTCGCCGCCTACCTCGTGATGAACGTCGCTGCCTTCGCCGTCGTGATCGCCCGCGAGCGGGTCTCCGAGCACGGCGACGACATCGAGTCGCTGCGTGACCTGTCGCGCGCCGCCCCGCTGCTCGCCTGGCCGATGACGATCGCGATGCTCGGCCTCGCCGGCTTCCCCGCCACGGCAGGCTTCATCGGAAAGTTCTATTTGATCGACGCCTCCGTGGCCGGCGACTACGCCTGGCTCGGAATCGTGATCGTCGTCGGCTCGATGATCTCGCTTGCCTACTACCTGCGCGTCGTCGCGATCATGTGGATGGACCGCATCGACATCACCCTCCCGACCACGCCCCTACGCACCGTCAGGGCCATCAAGGGCTGGTCCCCCGAGGCCGACCCCCGCGCCACCCCCGAGATCACCGCCGTCGCCCTCATCGCTGCCGCCGCCACCATCTTCCTCGGCATCTACCCCTCACCCCTCTTCGACGTCGTCAAGGACGTCGGCACCTCCCTCGCCTCGCTGCTCTAGTACCCCCGCGAGGGTGGTCTTACCCAGTTCAGGCACCGCATCATCAAGGATGGCCGTTCCCCTTCTATGCGTCGGTCGCTAGTGCGCACCGGCAGATGGGCTGCGTCACCCTGCGCGAACCTGGACCGAGTCCCAGATCCGCACCACAGGCATCCGGGGTCACGCTGGTCTCGCAACGCTAACCAAGATCCGTGCCGCGCGTCAAAGAGGCGGTGGCTGAGTATCTCTTCGCCTGCCAAGCCGACCGACATCATCAACATGGTGTTGGTGGCCATAGACGCAGCGATCCCATTGAGGGTGATGACTGACGGGTCAACCACGTCGGGGTTGCCTAGGTAGTTCTGCGAGGCTCGCTCCTCCGCGGTAGCAGCCTCTTGCTGTAAAGCGTGGGGGTCGATCAGGCCCGCGCACACCAAGCAGCCGCGCCTCGGGATGACTGGCCGCACGGCTACGTAAACGCTCTCGATGTCTCCAGTTGAACGGAGGTCTACCTTTGCACCAATTTGCACCGTCGGAATGAGATAGCTCTGGCTTATCGCAGTGACGACGAGGCGACTTGTCGCTGTATCGGTCGCCAGAAAAATGAAATCGCAGTTCGCAATTCGACCAGCGACTTGAGCCTCGCTGATATCGCCCTCCACCGCCTCAAACTTCACCGCCGGATCGATCCTGGCTACAAGCCGACGCGCCACCTCCACCTTGGTCGTAACTCTATCCGCGTCGGACTTGATCGCGCCAACTATCCGGGACAAATTGTGGGTCTTAACGACATCGAAGTCGCAACCGACGATCTTCCCCATTCCCAAATGAGCGAGCTGCTCGACGAGCATCGATCCGCCGCCACCGAGACCCACTACGCCCACAGACATCGACCTAAGGATCTGCTGGCCAGCCGCGCCAAACATCCGCGCCTGCCTATCGAAGCGCTCGTGAGGGGCCGACTTCTGAGTTGGAGTCGGCGTGAGCCTGCTCAGGTTATGACCAACGACATGTACGCGAGACAAGCCAGACGTCGCGCCTCCGGGAAACCAGACCTCACCGACGGCAGCTCTAGATCCGAATGCAAGCCCAGCCACTGGCTGCCCATCGACGATATCCAGAAGGTGAGGAAACACTCGGCGATGCCCGCTGAGATCATCGGCGGACAACGAGACGCGCGTAGTAGCCCCAGGATGGCTATGGCACGAGACAAGCGCCAAGTCCTCTTCGGCTGCTCGATTACCTAATCGCGCCAACACCGAGGGAGCTATTTGGCGATACCCGAACGTTCCGGGCGGGAACTCTGCTTCATTGAGCAGATGCAGCTCGCGCGCGAGCAACACCGTTTCTCCCTGCCGCTTATGAACTCCCGCCAGAATGACGACGGCGTGCTCATCACCGTCCGGTCGAAAGAGGTGCTCGTGCAGATCCGCGTAGTCGCTCCCCGCGATTCGAAGCGCAGTCATATTGACCTCAGCCAGTCCCGAACTTGGACCACTG
This sequence comes from uncultured Thermoleophilaceae bacterium, assembly GCA_964629855.1. GTDB lineage: Bacteria > Actinomycetota > Thermoleophilia > Solirubrobacterales > Thermoleophilaceae > JAAYBF01. The sequence goes on along the minus strand of CAZVRI010000040.1, from coordinate 18,276 downwards.
ATCCCAGCGCCGTATCGCGTCCAGGATCCCACTGGTTGTGACGCAACGAGACCTGAACAACTTGCTCGTCCCGCCACACCACCCGCTGGAGCGCTTGAGGCCACTCCCCGCTCGGAGCAGCGGCGGCCGGTAGATAAAATGGATAGGGCGCTGCGGCCGGGTAGTTGTAGGGCAGATGGAAGGTCAGCGGAGCATCTACGGTGTTCCAGCCTTGTCCTAAATCAAGATCGCCAACCGTTATGTACGCCCCCCCAGCGCCATCCGGAGCATGAGACATCTTGCCCGGGAATGCCTCCTCCAGCTCGGCGATGCCCTGTGCGACATCGGCTGCCACCACGGCGCTCACGAGACATCCTGTCCTGAGATCGCGGTGAACTTCTCCCTGGGGTGGACCTTGATCCGCTGATCGTTCTTGACCTCATCACCTTTCGGACCGTAGAGCTTGAAGTCGAGCGGAATGCCCGCAAGCGCCTTGATTTCCTTGCCGGTGGTGTCGGCATCAGGCAGCGTCACCGGCTTGTTGTTGACGAGGACGACGACGGGTTTACGGCCCTTGCCCTCCGGTCCCTGTTCTTTGGGCTGGACAGCCATAGCAACCTCCGTGTATAGTTCAATGAGATTGCTGAAGTATAGCACCCGGATCCCCTACGGAAACCCGCGAACACCCCCCACCTGGCGACGCGAGCCCCCGCAACGCCAGCTAGGCACATGCGCACCACCCGGTCCGTCCCCCCACTTCGAAATACTAAGAACATGGGCTTATCTCCCGTTGAGTCGCCCCTGCGGAACCAGCGTGACCTAGATTTCATGACCGATCCCCCGAAGCACATCGAGTCGTTGGGAGGCGACATCCGAGGATTGCGAGCGCTTCCGCACCTCCTCGACCCTCGTCAGCCGCCCCTTGAAATGCCCGGCGAGGTTTTGATGGGCATGACCCAGGTCACATCCGTGGACGCGTACTCGGGCGCCGTGATCCGAGCTTCCGTCGAGCAGCATCTCGCGCGAAGCGACGAGGCGGTGGCCTGCATTTGGCAGCCCCAGGACGAGACCGTGTGGGAGACCGTGAAGGACTTGCTTGGCCCCCTACCCGACCGTTGCAGCTATCCCAGTGACGCAGTCAGCCCCCTGCGGGATCCTCGGGTCTTCCTCCCCGCAGAACGCGTGGCCGACATGGATCATGCAAATCTGCTCGCGCGCTATATCCGTGTCGCCGGGCTCAGTGCGGGCCTCAACAATGACGAGGCCGGGTACCTCGCAACCGCAGTCCCCGCAATGGTTGATAACAGCCTCAAGTACGCGCCAAAGAGCCCATGCGGTGTTGTCGTGTGCGGAGCCATTGAAGGCGACACCGGCGACGGCCAGCTCGTAGCCATTGACCTCGGTGACTCAGTTTCAGCTGGATCAGACGCCCAAGCTGCGATCCGCGCCTGCCTTGAGCAAAGCCGACGCGAGTTCGGCGGGCTAAGCCATCTACAAAGCCTGGCAACGGCAAGAGGGCTTGATGTCTCGATCTCAATCGCCTCAGGGACAGGTAGATCCCGCTGGCGGCAGCGGTGGCGCCACACTCAGGCTGCATTCGCGCCCGGTTGGTGCATTGGGATATCTGTCCATCCACCCACGAAACGGCCGAGGCCACGAGTAGTGGCGCCGAGAAGCGGGTAGAAGTAGGATTCAACAATGTCAGTGACAAATGGGATAGAAATTCTTAGCCTGCACGAGTGGGGAGCAGTTCTTTCAACTCGTGAAAGAGGGCGCGAGGCTGCAGACAAGTTGCAGGACGGCCTCAAAGAGCACAGCGTGGTCATTAGCTTCGATGGCGTAGAGGTCGCAACTCCATCTTTTCTCGACGAGGTCCTCACGCGCCTTCGCTCAACACTGCAGGCAAACGAGCAGGCTATGGCTCTCGCTAGGGGAATGAACAACGACGTCAGGGAGAGCCTGGATTTGGTCCTCAAGCATCGGAACATGATGCTTGGAGAGCTAGATAGGGATCAAATCCATCTGCTGGGCGGCAAGAAGCAACTCGAAGAGACGCTGGCCGCGGCAATGAAAAGGGGTTCCTTCAAGGCAACCGAGCTGGCCGATGAGCTGGAGCTCAAGCTTCCGAACCTGCACCAACGCTTGAAGGCCCTGCACGAGGCCGGCGTGGTGAGTCGAGAGAGCGACGAGACCGCAGAGCGGGGGCGTCGACATCTATATAAGGCGTTGGACCCCCGCGAGATCACGTCTATCTGCGCTTAGCCCAATCGTCAATGCCCTCACAGGGCAGGCGCCGACGCAGGTCCGATACGCGGTAGCCCCGTAGACCACTCACTACGAGGGCAGTAGGTTCCTGACAAGGGAATCGAGGAGGCGGAGGACGTATGAACCTGGCGAGCATCCTGGCCGCGGCGGTGGAGCGGAGCGCGGAGAAGGTGGCGTTCAAGCTCGACGAGGTGGAGCTGAGCTACCACGCGCTGGACGAGGGCAGCGCGCGGGTGGCGGGGATGCTGAAGGCGGCCGGGGTCGGGCCGGGAGACCGGGTCGGGATCATGCTGCCGAACGTGCCGTACTTCCCGGTGGCGTACTACGGGGTGCTGCGGCTGGGGGCGGTCGTGGTTCCGATGAACGTGCTGCTGAAGGGGCGCGAGGTCAGGTACTACCTCGAGGACCCGGGGGCGAAGGCGCTGATCGCCTGGCACGGATTCGCCGACGCGGCCCAGGAGGGCGCGAGCGAGCTGCCGGTCGAGACCTTCATCGTCACGCCGGGCGAGTTCGAGCGCCAGCTCGGGGAGGCCGAGCCGGCGCGCGATACCGTCGACCGCGACGAGAGCGACACCGCGGTGATCCTCTACACGTCTGGGACGACCGGCAGCCCGAAGGGCGCCGAGCTGACCCACGCGAACATGCTGACCAACTGCCGGGTCTCGACCGAGTCGGTGATCGGCGTGACCGAGGACGACCGCCTGCTCGGTGCGCTGCCGCTGTTCCACTCGTTCGGCCAGACCTGCACGATGAACGTCGCGATCAACGCCCGCGCGACGGTCTCGCTGATCCCGCGCTTCGATCCGGTCAAGGCGCTGGAGATCCTCGAGCGCGACCAGATCACGATCTTCGAGGGCGTCCCGACGATGTACAACGCGCTGCTCGCGGTGCCCGACCGCGACCGCTACGACACCTCGTCGCTGCGCGTCTGCGTGTCCGGCGGCGCGTCGCTGCCGGTCGAGACGCTGCGCGCCTTCGAGGAGGCGTTCGGCTGCAAGATCCTCGAGGGCTACGGGCTGTCGGAGACCTCGCCGGTCGCGTCGTTCAACCACCCGCACATGGAGCGCAAGGCCGGCTCGATCGGCACGCCTATCGAGGGCGTCGAGATGAAGGCGATCGACGACGACGGCAACGAGGTCCCGCAGGGCGAGCCGGGCGAGATCGCGATCCGCGGCCACAACGTGATGAAGGGCTACTGGCAGCGGCCCGACGCGACCGCCGAGGCGATCGACGGCGACGGCTGGTTCACCAGCGGCGACATCGCGACCGTCGACGAGGACGGGTACTTCTTCATCGTCGACCGCAAGAAGGACCTGATCATCCGCGGTGGCTACAACGTCTACCCGCGCGAGATCGAGGAGGTCCTCTACGGCCACCCGGCGGTACTCGAGGTCGCGGTGCTGGCGGTCCCGCACGACGAGCTGGGCGAGGAGGTCGGCGCCGCGGTCGTACTCAACGAGGGGGCGGAGGCGTCCGCCGAGGAGATCCGCGAGTACTGCAAGGGCGAGGTCGCGGCCTACAAGTACCCGCGCCACGTCTGGTTCCTCGACGAGCTGCCGAAGGGCCCGACCGGCAAGATCCTCAAGCGCGAGATCGAGACGCCCACCGGCGCCCAGACCGACTAGCCGAACTCGATCACGCTGCGGATGCCGTCCTGGGCCTCCATCAGCTCGAAGCCGCGGTTGACCTCGTCGAGCGTCAGGTGGTGCGAGATCAGCGGGTCGACGTCGATCTCGCCGTTGAGATAGCGCTCGACGAGCTGCGGCACCTGGTCGCGCCCCTTGACGCCGCCGAACGAGGAGCCCGCCACGCGACGCCCCGTGATCAGGAAGCGCGGCACGATGTCGAGCGTCTCGCCCTTGCCGGCGACTCCGGCGACGGTGCAGAGGCCCCAGCCCATCCGGGCGGCCTCGACCGCCTGGCGCATCACGGCGACGTTGCCGGTCGCCTCGAAGGTGTAGTCGGCGCCGAAGCCGCCGGTCGACTCGACGATCCGCTCGACGGTGTCGGGCCCGCCGATCATCGTCTCGGTCGCCCCCTGCCCGCGCGCCAGCTCGAGCCGCTCCTCGGAGAGGTCGACGCAGACGATCCGCTCGGCGCCCTGCAGCCGGCAGCCCGCGACGGCGCCCAACCCGACAAGGCCCGCGCCGAACACCACACAGGTGGAGCCCGGCTCGACGGCGGCCGTGTTGATCGCCGCGCCAAGCCCGGTCGACAGTCCGCAGGCGAACACGCAGGCGCGGTCCGGCGGCGCCTCGGGGCTGATCACCGCCAGCGCGATCTCCGGCATCACCGTGTACTCGGCGAACGTCGAGGTGCCCATGAAGTGGCGGATCGGCTCGCCGCCGCCCGTCCGCGCCAGCCGCACCGTCCCGTCCGGCAGGTGGCCCTTGTTCTGCTCCTCGCGGATCGCCATGCAGAGGTTGGTCTTCGGGCTGAGGCAGTGGACGCACTCGCCCCAGTGCGGCGAGAACAGCGTCACGACACGGTCGCCCTCCTTGACCAGCGTCACTCCCTCGCCGACCTTCTCGACGATCCCCGCACCCTCGTGACCGAGCACCGCCGGGGCATAGCCCGACGGGTCGGCGCCGGAAGCCGTGTACATGTCGGTGTGGCAGACCCCGCACGCCTCCAACCGCACCAGTACCTCACCCGCCCGCGGCTCCTCCAGCTCGACCTCCTGAACCGCCAGGGGCTGTCCGAACTGCTCGAGCACCGCCGCGCGCATCCTCATGGTTCGATCCTAACCCGCCCGCCGCGGATGCTTTGGAAGGCGCCGGCTGGGTAGGCCAAAGTCATGCCGAACCTGGTCCTCGGCCCGCTGCTGCGCTATGTCGGCGACACCTGCGCGGTGGTATGGGTCGAGACCGATAGCGCATGCGAAGTCGCCGTTCTCGGCACCACGGCGAAGACGTTCACCGTCGCCGGCCACCACTACGCCGTCGTGCGCGCCGAGGGGCTGGAGCCGGCGAAGCGCTACGAGTACACGGTCGAGCTCGACGGGGAACAGGTCTGGCCGCTGGCGGACTCGCCGTTCCCGCCGTCGAGCTTCCGCGCGCGACCGAAGCCGCCGCTGCTGCGGATCTCGTTCGGATCCTGCCGTGTCGGCGCGCCGCACGAGGACCCATACACCCGGCCCAAGGACGTCCACGAGGAGGGCCGCGAGCTAGACCCGCTGCGTGCGCTGGCGCTGCGGATGACCCACCAGGACCCGGACGACTGGCCCGACCTGCTGATGCTGCTCGGCGACCAGGTCTACGCCGACGAGGTCTCGCCCCAGACCCGCGATTTCGTCGAGCAACGCCGCGACATCGGCAAGGAGCCAGGGCCGATCGCGCTCGACTTCGAGGAGTACACGCGCCTCTACCGGGAGACGTGGAGCGACCCCGCGATCCGCTGGCTGCTCTCGACGGTCTCCAGCGCGATGATCTTCGACGACCACGACGTCCACGACGACTGGAACATCTCGGCTGCCTGGCTCGATGAGATGCGCGCCACCGACTGGTGGGAGGAGCACATCGTCGGCGCGATCATGTCGTACTGGATCTACCAGCACGCGGGCAACCTCAGCCCCGAGGAGCAGGACCGCGACGGACTGCTCCAACGCTGTCACGAGGCCGGCGACGCCGAGTCGCTGCTGCGCGAGTTCGCCCACCACTCGGCGCACACGACCGACGGTGTCCGCTGGAGCTACCACCGCGACCTCGACGGCACGCGGCTGCTGGTGATCGACTCTCGCGCCGGCCGCTGCCTCCAGGAGGACGCGCGCTCGATGCTCGACGAGGAGGAGTGGCAGTGGGTCTCCGACCGGCTCGACGGCGACTTCGACCACCTGCTGCTCGCCAGCTCGCTGCCGTGGCTGCTGGCGCCCGGCATGCACTACCTCGAGGCGTGGAGCGAGGCCGTCTGCGGCGGGGCCTGGGGACCGCTCGCGGCGCGCGGCGGCGAGCGCATCCGCCAGGCGCTCGACCTCGAGCACTGGGCGGCGTTCGGCGAGTCGTTCGAGCGCTTGGCCGAGCTCCAGCGCCAGGTCGGCGCGGGCGAGCGCGGCAAAGCCCCCGCCTCGATCGTCACGCTCTCCGGCGACGTCCACCACGCCTATCTGAGCGAGGTTGCGTTCAAGCGCGGGTCGGGTGTCGAGAGTGCCGTCTACCAGGCGGTCTGCTCGCCGCTGCGCAATCCGCTCAACCGGCGCGAGCGCTACGTCATGCGCTTCGCGGGATCTCGCGCGGCGCACGCGCTGACGCGAGCGCTCGCCCGCTCGGCCGGGGTGCGAGACCCATCCGTCCACTGGCGCACCCTCGACGGCAGCCCCTGGTTCGACAACCAGGTCGCCTCGCTGAAGATCGAGGGCCGCTCCAACGTCATGCGGCTCGACAAGGCGGTTCCGGGACCGACGGACCGCGAGCCCGGACTCGAGCGGGTTCTGTCCCGACCGCTTGTCTAAGCGGTGCCGGCCCAGCCACGACCCCAACCGTCCGACCCCCGACGTAGGGTCGCCAGCCCGTGCACGAGACCACCCCGACCGTCCACCTGATCGCCCGCCCGCAGCTCGACCTCGACGGCATGCGCGGCTACCTCGAGGACGTCGGCGGCGAGTCGTGGCTGGAGCGCCGGCTCGGCGAGGAGGACCAGGCGAGCCCGGGCGAGATGCTGGTCGAGTTCGGCGGCCGCGCCTGCTACCGCAGCTGGGAGCCCGGCCTCAACCCGAACGTCACCCGCGTGCGTACCGACCGCATGGAGTACTTCGCGAACATCCTGCGCAGCGCCCACGGCTCCGTGCTCGAGCACGCCAACTACTCGTTCGCGCTGCGCAACGTCTCGCGCGTCTTCACCCACGAGCTGGTCCGTCACCGCGCCGGCTCGGCGTTCAGCCAGGAGAGCCTGCGCTACGTGCGGCTGACCGAGATCGGCTTCCGCGTGCCGCCGGCGCTCGAGCCGGTCCGCGACCAGGTCGTCTCGATCGTCGAGCAGCTCGAGGAGTTCCAGGTCAGCGCCGCCAGCGAGCTCGGCATCGACGAGGAGGGCGTCCCCTTCCACGTCAAGAAGGAGGTCACCTCCGCCCTGCGCCGGCTCGCCCCGATCGGCCTCAGCACCGACATCATGTGGACGGCGAACGCGCGCACGCTCCGCCACGTGATCGAGATGCGCACCGCCGAGGGCGCCGAGGAGGAGCTGCGGCTCGTCTTCGACCAGGTCGCCCGCATCATGCAGGCCGAGGCACCCGGCCTCTTCCAGGACTTCGCCCAACAGGACGACGGCTCCTGGGCGCCCGAGTACCGCAAGGTCTGAACTTCAGCGCTCGCCGCTCAACGCGCGAAGCATTTTTGGGGTCAGCGCCCTAAGAAAGCTCCGGCCGTTACTCGCCTAGATGGCGGAGGGGGCAAGATCCAGCGACCGAACCCTTCTAGGGGTGATGGCACCAAGAATGGCCCACCCGGCGTTCTCGGCGGAAGCTTGGGAGCTGCAGCGACGCCAGCACGGTGTGGTCTCGCGAGCGCAGTTGCTCGCTCTGGGCCTCAGCTCGGACGCGATCGTGCATCGTGTCTCGACCGGCCGGCTACATCCAGTAGCACAGGGGATATACGCCGTCGGCCGACCGGAGCTGTCAACCCAAGGAGGCTGGATGGCGGCTGTGTTGAGCTGTGGTCCCACTGCTGTCCTCAGCCACCACAACGCGGCCGCCCTGTGGCGAATTCGCGCACCGGCGAACGGACCGACCGAAGTGACCGTCTCGACGCAAACCCGCCGTCGTCGACCGGGCGTCACAGTCCACTGCCGTGCGCTTGACCAAAGCGAGCGAGTCTCGCGAGACGGAATCCCCGTGACGTCGGTTGCCCGCACGCTGCTGGACCTGGCGACGACGCTGCGGCGAGACCGGCTCGAAGCCGCAATCAACGAAGCGGACAAGCTCAATCTGATCGACCCGGGATCGCTGCGAGCGGCGCTCGAAGGCTACTCCGGCCGTCCCGGCGTGGGCGCGTTGCGCACCGTCCTCGACCGACAGCAGTTCCGTCTGACCGAATCCGACCTCGAACGGCGCTTTCTGGCGATCGTGCGCCGCACCGCGCTGCCGCTCCCGGACACCGGCAGGCGACTGAACGGCTTCAAGGTCGACTTCCACTGGCCAGACCTCGGGTTGGTCGTCGAGACCGACGGGCTGCGCTATCACCGCACCCCCGGCCAGCAGGCGCGCGACCGCCTGCGCGACCAGACGCACACGGCCGCGGGCCTCACCACGCTGCGCTTCACCCACGTCCAGGTTCGCTATGAGGCGGATCGCGTCCGCTCGACACTCTTGACGGTCGCGGCAAGGCTGCATCACCGAGCGGACGAAGCATCTTTGCGGTGATAGCCCTAAAGATGCTTCGCGCGGCTTGGAGACATCATGCGGTAGCGTCGCTCCAGCCGTGAATGCCGAACTGCTCCGCGACCGCCGTGTCGCCCCGTCGATCCTCGCGTCTGACTTCGCCCGCCTCGGCGAGCAGGTGGCGACGGTGATGGACGCGGGGGCGCGGGTGATCCACGTCGATGTGATGGACGGGCATTTCGTGCCGCCGATCTCGATCGGGCCGCTGATCGTGGACGCGCTGCGCGAGCAGGTCCACGACGCCGACGGCGTGCTCGACGTCCACCTGATGATCGAGCGCCCCGAGCGCCATGTGGCGGACTTCGTCGCGGCGGGAGCCGACTCGATCAGTGTCCACTTCGAGTCGACGCCGAACATCCACTACGCGCTGCACGCGATCCGCGAGGCTGGCGCCAACGCCGGGCTGGCGCTCAACCCCGGCACACCCGTGACGGCGGTCGACGCGCTTGCGGGCGCCTACGACCTGCTGCTCTGCATGACCGTCAACCCCGGCTGGGGCGGACAGCCGTACATCGCCGCGTCAGACGCGAAGATCGCCGCCCTACGTGAGCGAATCCCCGCCGGGACGCCGATCGAGGTCGACGGCGGCCTCGATGCCACTACTGCCGGCCCCGCCGCCGCCGCAGGCGCCACGCTCTTCGTCGCCGGCTCGTCGGTCTTCGGCAAGCCCGACCCGGCCGCCGCGTACCGCGCCGTGGCCGAAGCCGCCGGCGACGAAGAGCGTGGCGCCTGCGGCGGCGGCGGGGC
>CAZVRI010000040.1:0-8905 GCA_964629855.1 uncultured Thermoleophilaceae bacterium | reverse complement strand
GACCGGTCCTACCGCGACGCCTCGCAGCTAGCGGGAGCGAGGTCCGGCGAGCACCGCAGCACGGTTCACCGGCGCTTCTTCTTGCGCTTGCGCGGCGAGCGCGTGCGGGTCTGCTCGTCGTCCGCGCCGTTGCCGTTGGCCGGCGCCGCCGTAGCGGCCTGCTCGGCCTCGGCCTGCTCGACGGCGCGGCGCTGCGCCGGCGATAGCCACTCTTCGGCCACGCCGGTCTCCCAGGTCGGGCCGCGGCCACCCGGCCACCAGCCGAGGATCACCAGCCCGACCGCGATCAGCCAGAACAGCCGGATCACGTCGGTGCCGAGCGGGAAGAGCATCCCAAGCACGTAGAGCGCCCCGACGACGATCCCGAGAATCCCGAGGAACTTCGTCAGCAGCCCGACGCGCATCGCGTTCTGGGAGATCATGATCGTCGCGAACGCCAGCGCCAGCGCGCCCGAGAGCCCCAGCGACTGGATCAGCGCCGGACGGTCGGCGACGAGATCGTCGGCACGGACCTCGGTCTGGGCGCCACTCGCGAGGAACTCGCCGGCGCGATCGACGAGGTTGAGCTGCACCAGGATGCCGGCCACCGCGAGCAGGATCGGGCCGACGATTGCCAACACCAGCGCGGCCTTCTGCAGGTCGGGCCGGCGCGCCTTGGTCGCGTTGAAGAGGTACCAGAGGACCACGGCCAGCAACAGGCCGCCGATCCCGGTCAGGACGGCGCCGGTGACGAAGACGCTGCCATTCGCATCGACGATCCGCAGCAGCTCGCGCGTGTTGTCGGCCTTCGGCGTCGAGTCGATCGACGAGCTGACGTAGAGGCTCGCCGCAACGTTGAAGCCGACCGACAGGAACGCCGTGGCGGCAACCGGCTTCGCCCAGCGGGACTCCCAATCGAGCTGCTCTCTCACGGACACGGCCGTGGATGCTCTCACGCGGCGGGCCGCCGACGCGCGGCGGCTAGCTGTCGCCGACGCGGTAGACGCGCCGCCCAAGGCCGAGCAGCAGGCTGCGCGGAGTGAACTGACCGCCGACCGCGGTGACCCTGTTGACCTTTCCTGGGATCACCACGCCCTTGCCGCGCTCGAGCCCCTTGACCCCAGCCTCGGCGACGTCCTCCGATGAGACCCACGCGAACTCGGGCATCACCGACTCCAGCTGCAGCCCGGCCACCTCGCCGAACTCCGTCTTGACCGGGCCCGGACAGAGCACGGTCGCGGTCACGCCGGTGCCGTGCAGGTCGGCCGTGAGCGCCTGGGTGAACGTGAGCACGAACGCCTTGCTGGCGCTGTAGGTCGCCTGCGTCGGCAGCGGCTGGAAGCCGGCGGTCGAGGCCACGTTGAGCACCGCGCCGGCGCCGCGATCGACCATCTTCGGCACGAACTCGCCGCAGAGCGACACCACGACCTCGCAGTTGAGCCGCACCAGCTCGGCCTCGCGTTCGCCCTTCAGCCTCTGGAACAGTCCCGCGGAGCCGAAGCCGGCGTTGTTGATCAGGACGTCGACGCGCAGGCCGAGCTCCGCGATCGCCTTCAGCATCGCCTTGCGGCCGCTCTTGGTCTGGAGGTCGACGGCGACCACCTCTGCGCGCACCCTGTGGTTGGCCGTGAGCTCCTGCGCCAGCTCGGCCAGCCGCTCCTCGCGGCGGGCGACCAGCACGACGTTGTGGCCGCGCTTGGCAAGCGAGCGCGCGATGTCGGCGCCGATGCCCGAAGACGCGCCGGTGACGAGTGCGGTGGAGTCCTTCGATGAGTCTGGAATGGCCATCCGCAGAGCCTAGCCGGGCAGCCCAGCCGCGTTCCCTACACTCGGAGCCATGTCATCAGAGGATCCCTTCGGCGGACTGTTCGGCGACCCCGACGAGCTGCGCAGGCGCATGGCCGAGATGGCCGAGCAGATGCAGGGCGCCCAGAAGGTCGCCTGGGCCGACAACGCGATCAAGCTCGCCGTCGACATGACCGTCGCCGGCATCGACCGGATCAACCTCCAGGGCAACGCCGAGCAGCAGGCCGAGGAGGTCCGCACGGCGATGACCCGCCTCTTCCCCGAGGCCGTCGCGCTGATCCGCGAGGCCCGCGAGGGCTTCGGAACCTAGCCAGCGCCGCTTTCCGCGGCCCTGTCCTCACGCCCACGCGCGATGACGTCCTTGAAGCTGCGCATGCGGAAGATGAACGCGAGCGCGCCGAAGCCGACGCCGAAGACGAAGACGGCGATCGCGATCTGCTGGCCGACCGAGTAGGCGGCGACCGTGGCGGCCGGCGCGGTGCCGGCGAACACCTTGACGAGCAGTGCCTGGGCGACGCCGGCACCCTGCGGGGTGAACGGGACCGCGGCGGCGACGGCGTTGACGCCGAGTACCAGCAGCACGTTGTTGACCGAGCCACCGACGTTGAACGCCTCGAGCAGGAACCAGAACGCGGTGAAGCGGAACAGCCAGCCGACGAACTGGATCGCGAACACCTCGCGGAAGTAGCGCTGGCGGTCGAAGACGATCGTCACGCCCTGGCGGACCCGCTCCCAGAACGCGCGCACGCGCACCGAGAAGTAGGCGAACGAGAACAGCACCGCGACCGCGACCGCCGTGATCAGGAAGAGCGTGAAGCGCGGGTGGGCGGCGAGGTAGGAGAGGTCGAAGGCGTTGAGGCTGGCGAAGTCCGGCGGCTTCGGGAAGACGCCCTGGGTGAACGCGAACAGCAGGATCAGGCTGCCCATCGCGACGTCGAAGCCCATCTCCACGACGAAGCTCGACGCGACCGCCGGGTAGCTCGAGTTCGGGATCGCCGTCTTGGTCAGGAACAGCCGCACGACGTCGCCGCCGCGCGCCGGGACGACCGCGTTGAAGCCGTAGCCGGCGAAGTAGGCGCCCCAGATGTCGCGGAAGGCGATCGGCTCGGTGGGATAGGCGGCGCGCAGGATGTTGAACGAGGCGCGCGCGCGGAACGTCAGGTAGATCCCAAAGGCGAGCAGTGCGAGCAGCAGCGGCACGGGCCGCACGTCGGCCAGTCCCTGGAAGAACTGGTCGACCGCGTCGAAGAACGAGCGGAACGAGTCGCCGAGGGTCGCGGAGGGCGCCATTCCACGGGGAGACTACGAGGCGATCGAATACGGTCTGCCCATGTCGGAGGCCAGCGACCGGGACGTGACGCGGCGGACGCTGCTCGCCGCCGAGCGGACGTGGCTGGCGTGGTGGCGCTCGGCGATCGCCGCGGCGGCCGCGGCGGTGGCCGTCGGAGGCGTCGTCCCGCAGCTCGTCGACGGCTCCCGCACGCCTTACGTCGTGCTCGGCGCCGGCTATGCCGCGCTGGCGATCGCCGTCTTCGTCGGTGCCGGACGGCGCCAGGCGCGGCTCGTCGAGACGCTCGACGGCGGCGGCTACGAGCCGGTCAGCAGCCGCTGGGTGCTCGCCCTGACGGCGGCCGGGGCGTTGCTCGCGCTCGGGACGTTCGCCGCGATCGTGCTGTCGTAGCGCCGCCCCTCCGCGAAGTCACAACTCGACGTGCGTGTCGGGGTCGCCGCCGAGGCGGTTGTCGCGGTCGAACTCGGCCAGCACGGCCATCTCCGCGTCGCTCAGCTCGAAGTCGAAGACCTCGATGTTCTGGGCGATCCGCTCGGGGTTGCCGGACTTCGGGATCGCGACGGTGCCGATCTGGACGTGCCAGCGCAGTACGACCTGGGCCGGCGTCTTGCCGTGCACGTCGCCGATCTCGGCCAGCCGCGGATGGCCGAGCAGGCCGCGCCCGAGCGGCCGCCACGCCTCGACCGCCACGCCGTGCTCGGCGTGCCAGGCGCGGACGTCGGCCTGGGCGAAGTCGGGGTGCAACTCGATCTGGTTGACGGCCGGCCAGACACCGGTCGCCTCGACGATCCGCTCGATCTGCGCCGGGGTGAAGTTCGACACGCCGATCGATCGCGCTAGCCCCTCGTCGCGCAAATGGACGAACGCCCGCCAAGTGTCGACGTAGCGGTCGATCTTCGGCAGCGGCCAGTGGATCAGGTAGAGGTCTATGTACTCGAGGCCGAGCCGCTGGCGGCTCTCCTCGAAGCCGGCAAGCGCCTCCGCGTGGCCGTGGTCGGCGCCGGGCAGCTTGGTGGTGACGACGATCTCCTCGCGCGGCACCCCGGAGTCCGCGATGGCACGGCCGACGCCGCGCTCGTTGTCGTAGCGCGTGGCGCTGTCGATCAGCCGGTAGCCGCTGTCGAGCGCGGTGCCGACGGCGGCATAGGCCTCGTCGTCGTCGAGCGGATACGTGCCCAGCCCGAGCCGGGGGATCGCCCTCCCGTCCAGCAGCTCGATCGTCGGCGCGGTTCCCACAGGGACTTCCTGCCCACTCTCGCCCGGATCGACGCGTAGTGTGCGCACCGTGAGCTGGGGATTCCGCTTCCGCGCGCGCGAGTGGCTCGACCGCAGCTGGATCGTCGTCCCGGCGCTCTACATCGTGGCGGCGCTGGCGCTCGGGAAGCTGATCCCGTCGCTGGAGAGCGGCGACGTCGGGCCGTTCGGCCTCCACCTCGACCAGGACAGCGCGCGCTCGATCCTCGAGGCGGTCGCGGGCGGGATGATCGCCTTCACCGGCTTCGTCGTGTCAGTCGCGGTGGTCGTCGTCCAGTTCGGCGCCAGCCAGTACACGCCGCGCCTGGTGCTGCGCTTCCGCCGCGACACCGTCGTCAAGCACGCGCTCGGGATCTTCATCGCACCGGCGCTCTACGCGCTCGTCTCGCTGGTCGACGTCGGCGAGGGCGACGTCCCGAACCTGACCGTCTCGGTCGCGATGCTGCTGCTCGTCAGCGCGGTGTTCGCGTTCTTCACGCTCGTCGCCCGGCTGCTCGACCTGCTGCGGCCGCGGCGCCTCTACGACCAGCTGCGCGACGGCTGCGAGCGGGCGATCGACCAGGTCTACCCGCGGCCGTTCGACGACGCCGCCACTGACCGCGCGGCGGCGCTGCCGCCAGCGGGCGACGCGATCTCCTTCCACGGCCGCAGCGGCGTGCTGTCGGCGCTCGACCGGAAGGCGCTGGTCGAGCTGGCGACCGCCGCTGAGACGACGATCGAGGTGCTGCTGCCAGTCGGCAGCTACGTCCACCACAGCTGCCCGCTCTTCCGGCTGCGCGGCGACGCGTCGGCCGAGCTGCCGCACCGGGCGCTGGAGCGCGCGGCGATCGTCGCCGAGGAGCGCACGCTGACCCAGGACCCGGCGTTCGCGATCCGCGCGATCGTCGACATCGCGATCCGCGCGCTGTCGCCGGCCGTCAACGACCCGACGACCGCCGTCCAGGGCCTCGACGTGCTCGAGGCGATCCTCCAGCTGCTCGCCCGGCGCGAGCTCGGCGCCGGTCTCGTCGACGGCGCCGACGGCACTCCGCGCGTCCTCTACCCGGCACCCGACTGGGACGACCTGCTCGACCTCGCGCTGACCGAGATCCGCGCCTACGGCGCGAGCTCGCACCAGATCACGCGCCGGATGCGGGCGCTGCTGGCCGAGCTCTTCGCCGCCGTGCCGCCTGCCCGCCGCCCGGCGATCGAGGCCCAGGTCGCACTGCTCGACGCAGCGGTGCTCCGCTCGTACCCGGATCCCGGCGAGCGGGCGCTGGCGCTGAGGGCCGACCACATGGGCCTCGGCGGCGGCCCGCTGGCCTGAGCGCCGGGTCAGGCCGGCGGCTGCAAGACCAGCAGCGCCCGCGCCGGCCGCGCCCCTGCCTCGACCTGCTGCGGCACGTCGGCCGGGAACGAGGCGTAGTCGCCGGCGGCCAGCTCGCTGATCCGCTCGACCGGCCCAGCGATCACCTTCCCCCGCACGACGTGGAGCAGCGTGCGCGAGCCCGGCGCACGCGCCGCGAGCTGCTCGACGTGGCCCGGCGCCAGGTTCAGCTCCAGCACCTCGGCCGCGCCGCCGCCGAGCGCCAGGCCGTCGAGCACCCGCCGCACCTCGCCACCATCGGCCGCCCGCTCGCCGCGGACGATGCGGATCGGCGCGAGCTCCGGCGGCTCGAGCAGCTCCCCGACCGACACTTGCAGCGCCGCGGCGAGGGCGGCGAGCGTCTCGACGGTCGGGTTGCCGTTGCCGCGCTCGATCCCCGACAGCGTCGCCTTGCTGATCCCGGTGGCGCGCGCCAGCTCGGACAGCGACAGGTGGCCGGCGACGCGTAGACGACGGAGGTTCGCGGCGAGATCGGCTACTGTACTGGACGAATCGTTCATTATCCTGAACATACAGGAGCACCATGACGCCAACGGCCATCTTCTACCTCGACGTCGGATCGCCGTTTGCCTACCTGGCGGCGGAGCGCATCGACACCCTCTTCCCCGCCGACGCGGTCGCGTGGCAGCCCGTGTCGCTCGGCGGACTGTTCAAGACGAACGGCCGCTCGTCGTGGGCACTCGCCGGCCCGGAGCGGCGCCGGGACGGAATGGCCGAGGTCGAGCGGCGCGCCGCCGAGCGCGGACTGCCTCCGGTCCGCTGGCCCGACCCCTGGCCCGGCAACTACCTGATGGCGATGCGTGCGGCGACCTACGCCGACCAGCTCGGCCACGGCCGCGAATTCCTCGTCCAGGCGCTGCGCGACGGCTTCCAGCGCGGGCTCGACCTCAGCCTGCCCGCCAACGTGCTCGTGACCGCCGAGCGGATCGGCCTCGACCCGGCCGCCGTCGAGCAGGCGACCGCGGACCCCTCCGTCAAGCTCGCGCTCCGCGAGGCCACCGACGCCGCTCACGAGCTCGGCGTCTTCGGCGTCCCGACGGTCGCGGTCGCCGGCGAGCTCTTCTGGGGCGACGACCGGCTCGAGGACGCCGCGCGGGCCTAAAGCTTGCTCGCCTCCGAGAGCAGCCACAGCGCGAGGCAGGTGAAGCCGACCATCACGGCGAGCATCCAGTACTGGGAGCGTGTCGCCCGCTTCGGATCGTCGTAGATCGCGATCGCCCGGTCGTGGGCGAGGATCAGCGCGCAGACGTGGCCGGCGACGACTGCGCCGACCTGGAAGTACCAGATGAAGGTCGTCGAGATGACGGTGAAGTCGATGGCGCGGTCCGCCGTCCCGAAGTAGTCGGTCCCCTCGCCGAGCGGGTCGGAGGCGAGCCGGATGACGTCCTGGCCCTGGAAGGCGAAGAAGCTGACGTAGTGGGCCAGCGCGTAGACGAGCGCGATCGGGGCGAGCGAGTGGATGAACCGGCTGGCGAGCTCGCGCACGGTGAAGCCGCCACCGACGTGCGTGGCGCCCCACGACCCGAACGCGTAGAAGCCGACGACCAGGCCGATCGTGACCAGCATCGACAGGCCGAACACCAGCTCGAGCGAGTAGACGGCGCTGAAGCCGATCGCCTCGAACTTCTCCTGCAGGGTCGGGATCCAGTCGTTGAAGGTCGGCCCGCCGCTGAAGCCGTCGAAGGTCACGATCCCGATCAGCGCGCAGACGAAGACGACCGAGCCCGGCGCCGGCGCCCAGTGCGCGAGCCCGGACAGCGGCCGCTGGACGCCGATCTCGCGGCCGCGCCGCTCGAAGATCGAGATCCGCGAGATCAGGTTGAAGTAGACCGAGAAGGTCTCGCCCCGCTCCGCCCAGGCGTCGACGCCGTAGAGCGCCATCCCGGCCCAGGTCGCGACCGAGTAGACCAGCACGGCGGTCGCGACGGTCTGCGGCTGATCGCCGCCGTTGGCCGCCAGCTCCATCCACCCGAACGCGATCACCCCGACGACCGCCGGCCAACGGCCGAGCCGGCGCGGATAGCTGAACGGCGCCGGCAGCGGCGCGCCAGCGGCCCGGCTCGTCACCCAGGCGACCGCCCGGCCGACGGCCCGCCACGGGTTGAACGCGCGGAAGACGTCACCGAACAGCAGCGACAGCGGCAGCAGCCCGATCCAGAACGTGATGTAGACGAACGTCGGCGTGAAGTTGTCGTTCGGGTTCGAGCTGCCGCGGAAGCCCGCGTAGACGACCAGGCCGAGCAGAAACACCCCCACCGCTCCGCACAGCAGCGAGACCGGCGTGCTCGCGACCACGCGACTGAACCAGCCCGGCAGTGGCCGCCAGCTGTCGCCCTGCAGCCGCGGCTTCGGCCACAGCGTGGCCAGCGCGACGAACGACACGACGAGGACGAGCGACGCACCCCAGAGAAACAGCCAGGTCGGGATCGGCACGTCCTGACGGCCGGTCAGGCCGTGCGCGATCGGCAGCATCTCCCCCCACACATGCAGCCTGAGTATGTCTAGGTTGGCGAAGCTACGGGCGAAGCAAGATCTTGAAGGCGCCGTCCTGCTTCTTCTGGAAGATCTCGTAGGCGCGTGGCGCGTCCGCGAGCGGCAGGTGGTGAGTGGCGAAGCTGTCGACCCCGAGCGGGTCGTCGCCGTCACTCAGCAGCGGCAGGATGTCGTCGATCCAGCGCTTGACGTTGGCCTGCCCCATGCGCAGGTTGATCTGCTTGTCGAAGAGCTCGAACATCGGCATCGGGTCGACCGCGCCGCCGTAGACGCCGGAGAGCGAGATCGTCCCGCCGCGCCGGACGATGTCGATCGCCGCGTGCAGGACCGACAGCCGGTCGACGCCGGCCTTCTCGATCAGCTTCTGGGCAACCGCGTCGGGCAGATAGCCCGCGAGTGTCTGCGCCAGCTTGCCGACGGGCGCGCCGTGGGCCTCCATGCCGACCGCGTCGATCACGCTGTCCGGCCCGCGCCCGCCGGTCATCGCTCGCAGCGCGCCGGCGAGGTCGGCCTCCAGATCGACGTTCACCACCTCGACGCCGTGCCCGCGTGCGCGCTCCAGGCGCTCGGGCACCAGGTCGACGCCGATCACCCTCCCGGCGCCGCGGTACTGCGCGATCCGGCAGGCCATCTCGCCGATCGGCCCGAGGCCGAGCACCGCGACGCTGCCGCCCTCCGGCACGTTCGCGTACTCGACCGCCTGCCAGGCGGTCGGC